>JAMQPH010000096.1 GCA_023717605.1 Pyrinomonadaceae bacterium | reverse complement strand
TGAGAACGTACGTTACTGCCTTGCTATCAGGGGTCCAGCGTGGACCAACCCGCTGATCCGCGACTCCAGCGGGAATGGAAAACTTGTTTACCGGTTGGCCTCCAGTGACTGGCAGCACTGCCAATTCCCACTCGGCTCCCTCCTCACGCAAATAACAGGCGATGAACTTTCCATCTGGCGAAAAAACTGGATGACGTGCTGCCACGCTAGACAGCAGCGACGGCGAGCCCCCATCAATCGAAACTTTCCAGATGCGATCGCCTACTGCTTCTGACGCATGGTAGATAACCCATTTTCCGTCAGGTGAAACATCAGGCCAGTCTTCGTATAACCCACTGGTCAATTGTTTCGGGTTGCCGCCATTCTTGTCGACTCGCCAGATGTGCGGTTTGCCTGAGACGTAGCTAGCGAAAACGATGAACTTGTAGTCTCGTTGAGAAAGCGCCGGCTCAACGCACGTATGCTTGTCGAAGGTCAACTGTTTCGAATCACTTCCGTTCAGCTTTGTGGTCCATATCTCCATTGAGCCCGTTTCATTTGAGGCATAGACGATGTCGCCGTCGGGCGTCCACACTAAACCGCCGGAGCCTTTGTTCTTACTTGCAGGTAACTCCTCGACTTTTGTTGGTGGTGAGGTTGAAGCAATCCAGATCTTGGTGGTTTGGCTGGTCCGCGTCGTGATCAGATTGTTTGCGTCTGCCGTCAAACTCAAGCCCTGGTAATTACCAACGTCGGTGGTAATTGTGCGCGACTCACCTCCAGGGTAGTTAAGAAACCAGATCTGCGAAGTAGACTGCGGTGGAGTTTTCTCCTGTGCCGCCATGATCAAACCACTTCCATCCGGCACCCACCCTAACTGTCCAATTAGAAAGAAACGGCGCGTTCCGATCGTATTAACCGTACCATCGTCGACGCGCGCCGCGACTACATCCATATGCATTGGATCTCCCTTACTCATAATCGGACAGGCAATCACCTTCCCATCGGGAGACCAGGTTGGACCACTATTTATTCGCAGCGTACTAAACTCGGATTGCTCCGGAGGGCGGGCCAACTTCCTCTCTGAACTACCATCAGCCCTTGCCGTAATCAGAACTGTTCCGTCCTTGTCTCGACGCACAAATGCGAATTCGCTTCCATCAGGCGAAAGCGCGATTGGCGTGTCGATACTGCTAAGTATTTTTCTCGCAGCACCGCCTAACGTAGAAACCTGATAGAGTGCCGAGCCCTTGTCGTCCCGCGCAAGGTAGTAAACAGAATAACCATCGCGAGAAAAAACCAGCCCACGATATTCACCGCCCTCTACGATCACTGGAGATTCACTGGCATCGTAAGGCTGTTGGATTTTGATGCTCTGCTTACCCGAGTCCTCAGCCACGATCGCAAGATACTTGCCATCTGGTGAAATCGCGGCTTCTCTGACATTGCTGGTTGTGTTTATTTCGATCGCGCTCGGGACAGCAGGGATAGTTGGTTTAGAGGAAGCACGCTTTCCAGCTAACCAAACTGCCAGACCTGCTACGACTGACAGAACCAGCACTGTCATCGCGATAGTGGCGCCGATGCGGTGCTGTCGGATCTCCTCAAAAAAGTATTGAACGCCGGAAGTTGGTTTTGCCGCCTGAAGTTTCTCTGTTAGGGCCAGTGTTTTCTGCAACTCGTTGTCAGTTGGCCCATCAGCCGTCTGTTTAGCAGTCCCCGAAGTACGAATTCGGTCCTGTTTGGAGTCAAGTTCAATATCCTTCTTGACGTTCTTGAGATCGATCAGTAGGTCTTTGGCCAGCTGATAACGTTCATCTCTTTCCTTTCGCAGCGATTTGGCAACGATCTGCTGCAGTTCAGTCGGAATATCTTTCGAGTATTTTGTAAGTAGAGGTGGTTCCTCGCGAAGAATCGCTGCAATAACGTCACTCTTGGTCGACCGCGCGAAAGGTGAAAACCCCGCAATCATTTCGTAGAGCACGACACCAAGGCTCCATATATCAGCCCTTCCGTCGACCTTCATGCCTCG
>JAMQPH010000084.1 GCA_023717605.1 Pyrinomonadaceae bacterium | reverse complement strand
GCGCTGCGCCGTTCAACCTCTCGCTCGAGTTCAGCGAGCGATGGTGGAAGAGTGGTTGGGGTATCGGTGCTCAAGAAACCTGGTTGCTCGACTATGATTTGAGGGCAAAACGTTGGAAACCAAATCTGTTAGACCGGAGATTTCATCACATCTCCTTCCCTTGTCTGAACGCTTCAATCGCCGGAAGTATCTCCTCATCAATTGTTTTCTTAAGACTTTCTACTTCACCAACAATCCCCTCAACTTTCCACCACAAATCAGAGTGCTCTTGCCAGAAACTTAAATCTATTGATTCTTCACCGGAACCGTGACTCCAAACGACGTTGGCAGTGTCTCCAGTCCGCGCAAAAACATACTTGGACGCCAGCGCAGGGTGTCGGGCGTGACGCTCAGATGCAGATCGGGCATCCGCCGCAGAAGGGTGTTGATGGCGATCTGTGCTTCCAGGCGAGCAAGCGGCGCGCCCACGCAGAAGTGTATGCCTTGCCCGAACGACAAGTGCTTGTTCGGTTCCCGAGCAATGTCCAGGACATCCGGGTTCGCGAAAACTGTTTCATCTCTGTTGGCAGATCCGATCACTCCGAGCGTCATCCCGCCGCGCGGGATGGTTACTCCCTGAATGTTCAAATCCTCGCGCGCATGACGCTCGGTCGACATAAAGACTGGCGAGGCGTAACGAAGCAGCTCCTCGACCGCTGTTTTGATCAGCGACGGATTTTGGCGCAGCCTGTCCATCTGGTCAGGATGCTCTAAGAGAGCCAGCATTCCTGTCCCAATCAGGTTGACCGTAGTTTCATGTCCGGCAATAAGTAAGAGGAAGACCATTGCCAGCAGCTCGTCTTCGCTCAACTTATCACCAGCCTCCTCGGCCTGGATCAACGCGCTGGTGAGGTCATCTCGCAGATCACGGCGTCTATTTCTTATGAATCGGCGGAGATAACGAATGAACATCCAAACACTCGGAATGACGCGCAAGGGTACGTTGGGTGAGCTAAGCGACACAAGGACCTGCGACCACTTATGAAATTTATGGCGGTCGCTGGTGGGGACACCCAGGATTTCGGTAATGATTGTCATCGGAAGCGGCAGCGCGTAATCATTGATTAAATCCATTTGACCTTTGCGGGCAACGCCGTCCAGCAGTTCGTCTGCTAAAGCCTGGATTCGGTCGCGCATTTGTCCAATGAGGTTGGGGCTAAACGCTTTATGCACCAGGGCTCGCAGACGCGTGTGGTCAGGGGGATCAAGGTCAAGCATGTTGCGCTCCAGCGGCCGGAACATCGGCGGCGTCCAATGCATCTTGCGAAGTTGTTCCTCTGTCAGCCCCGTGCGCCGGTTCTTGACGAAGCGCTCATCTTTCAGCAACGCCGCGACATCCTCGTAGCGCGTGATCAACCAGACAGGGGTATTGTCAGGAAGCGTGGTGCGGTACACCGATTGAGAAGTTCGTAGACCCGCGAGGAACGGGAACGGATTCACCTTGAACTGCGGGCTGACGATGTTTACGTGCGGCGTGATATCCACTGATAGTTCCGAGAGGGACCGAGTCCGGGCTTTGTTTTAGCTCATCAAGCTGACGATATGCTTTTTAGACTTCCAAGTGACAGCCAAAGCCTTCAAGGGTTGTGGAAATCCAGGAGCCACAGCTCGTGCCTGCCAGGATTGAAGCGCACATACACGATTTCCCCTTTGGAGGAAACGTCATAGTAAGAACTGATGTCATG
>JAMQPH010000018.1 GCA_023717605.1 Pyrinomonadaceae bacterium | reverse complement strand
CGGCATGTCTCAACAAGAAGTTACATTTCCAAACAAGGTTTCGCCTATGGCTGCAGCGCCAGCAGGTTGGGGCGTAAGAATCGCTTACTTTCTTCTCAGCCGCACTCCGCTCGGGAAGGTTGTTTTATGGGTAGCAGGCATCAAGTCTTCAGTCCACGCAAAACTAATCACCGGGTTCTTCATTGTGACATTTCTTTTCATCGCCATGGGAGGGCTGAGCCTGCAAGCCATTACCAAGATGTCGCAACAGAGCACTCTCATGGACGAAGCCCACAAGCGGGTCGAGTGGTCGCGTCAGATCCAGCACGCGTTGGCCTTGCAGATGAATTTCACCGCAATGGCCCTGCTCTTAAGGGATGAGGCGACAGTGGAAAAGATCTTGCGTGAAAACAATCGCTTTAATAACACACTGGGGCTGATTGCCGAGGCCGCGATGCCGGAGGAGCAGAATGTCATTCAGCGGATCCGTGCCGCCCAAGGGGAAGCTCTGACCGCGGTGGCCGACATTGCGAACCTGCTGCGCGATGGGAAGGTGAACGAGGCAATGAGTTTGCAACTGAGCAAGGGGTATCCTCTCTACGAACGGATCGCGGGGCTCGTCGATCTGGTCGTGATCGCCGAGCAGTCCAAGATGATCGGCCTGAGAGCTGACGTCGCAGCAGCCACCCGAAGGACCCAGATCCTGATGGTTGGCTTCGTGGCAAGCTCGATAGTCCTGGCCCTTCTGCTCGGGTTTGTGATCTCGTGGTCCTTCATCTTGCCCGTGCGGGAAGCCCATGGGTTCCTGACCGAGGTCGCGAGGGGCAATTTTGCAGCCACCATTAATGTGCCTAACCGGGATGAATTTGGCGTCCTGGCCGATCGAATGAACCAAATGAGCCGGGAGTTACACAGCCTGTATGAAAACCAGCGTGTGGCGGCGCAAGAACTCCAGCGGCTCAATGAGCGGCTCGTGGAAGCGAGCAAGGCCAAGTCCGAGTTTCTGGCCAACATGAGCCACGAGCTACGCACCCCGATGAATGCTATCCTGGGATTCATGGAAATGCTTCTTGACGATATCTATGGCGAAGTGCCGCCTGACTTGCGAGAGCCTCTTATGGATATCCAAGTCAATGGCAAACATTTGCTCAATCTCATCAATGATGTCCTTGATCTTTCCAAGATTGAGGCGGGCCGCATGGAACTTGCACTGGCCGAATACTCCGTGCAGGACGTTGTCGAAACCGTCGGCGCCTCGTTGCAATCGCTAGCCTCAGAAAAGGGGCTGACATTGGTTGCCGGCGTTCAGCCCGGGATTCCTCTGGCCTTCGGTGACGGCAGGCGAATTACGCAATGTCTCATGAACCTGGCGGGCAACGCGCTGAAATTCACCAAACGGGGTCGAGTTGAGGTCTGGGTCGAGCAAAGGCAAGATCTGTTGCACTATCGTGTCTCGGACACGGGTATCGGGATTCCCCAGGACCAGGTTGAACAGGTCTTTGGGGAGTTCCGTCAGGTCGACGCTGCCATCACCCGGGAATTCGGCGGGACCGGCCTGGGTTTGAGCATCACGAAGAAGTTTGTCGAAATGCACGGTGGCCGAATCTGGGTGGAAAGTGTTCTGGAAAAAGGCTCTACGTTTTTTTTCGAGATTCCGCTACGTGTAGGAGGAAGGAGCGCTGCATGAGTAACAAGACCATCCTTAACGTGGAGGATAACGAGTATAATCTAAAGATCGTCCGGCAGCTCCTGAGCCGCACTTCTTACCGGCTGATCGAGGCGGTGGACGGCGAACAAGGCGTAGCCACGGCCCACAACGACCTTCCCGACCTCATTTTGATGGACATTCAGCTTCCCAAGCTATCCGGGCTCGAGGCGACCCGCCAGCTGCGCGCTGATCCCCAGACCGCTCATATTCCGATCATTGTGATCACGTCGTTTGCCCTCAGCGGGGATAGTGAGAAGGCTAAAGATGCCGGGGCCTCAGCCTACCTGGCGAAACCCTATAGTCCTCGCGAACTGCTTCAGATGATTCGCAAATTGGTGCCGGAAAACTGAGGCGTGTGGGGGTCCTAAAAAGGCGGTACGGAAATGAAGCCTCCAACTCCTCGGATCCTGGCGGTGGACGATAATAAGCAGAATCTCGATCTGCTCAGGAAAGCGCTAACGTCGGCGCAGTACGAGGTCATCACTGCAACCGACGGTCCTACGGCCTTGCATCTCGTGGAGAGCGACTCCCCGGATTTGGTGCTCCTGGACGTAATGATGCCGGGAATGTCAGGATACGAGGTCTGCGAGAGGATTCGCGCCAACGAGGCCACGCGCGTCCTGCCGGTGGTGATGCTAACGGCGCTGCACGATATCTCCCATCGGATCCGCGGGATTGAGGCGGGAGCCGACGACTTTTTGAGCAAACCCTATAACAGGGAAGAGCTCTTGACCCGTGTCAAGTCCCTGCTCAGGATCAAGACGCTTTATGATGACATCGAGACGAAGAACCGTCTACTCCGCACGCTTTTTGGCCGGTACGTGTCCGAGGAAGTCGCCGCAGAGATTGTTGCCGATCCGGGACGTCACTTAAAACTCGGCGGCGACAAGCGCGAGGTCACCGTTCTTTTCGGCGATTTGCGCGGATTCACGCCGTTGGCTGAGCGACTTGACCCGCAGGACGCCGTTGACATCCTCAATGTTTACCTGACGCGCGTGATCGACGCGGTCTTTGAGTTTAGAGGCACCCTTGACAAGTTTCGCGGCGACGGGTTTATGGCGTTTTTCGGAGCGCCGATGCGTCACGAGGATGACCCAGCCAATGCAGTCCGCTGCGCCCTTGTCATGCAGGAGCGGTTAAAAAGTATCAGCTTCACTAAATTCCCCGACCTTCGTCTACACATGGGGATCGGAATCAATACCGGCACTGTTATCGCTGGGAACGTCGGATCGGAACGGAGGGCGGATTACACGGTGATCGGGAACGAAGTAAACGTGGCCCAGCGATTTGAGTCGAACGCGGGACCCGGACAGATCCTCATCACCGGCAGCACGTATGAGCGGGTAAAGGCATTTGTGGAGGTTCGCGAGCTAGGGCTCTTGAGAGTGATGGGGAAGGAAAGTGGGGTCATGGCTTACGACGCACTGCGCTGGCGCGAGCCCTAACCGGAACGGTACCAGCCGCGAACGGAGTACAAGAGTTCAAAGGAGGAAACGCAAATGGTTGGAAGTGATAAGCAGCAGTTCGCTTTGGCCGCAGCGATGCTTGGACTTGTTCTAGCTCTACTTGTCGGTGGGGGGTTGACGTCGCCGCTGTGGGGGGCACAGGCCGAGCAATTCACGCCCGAGTTCAAAGAAATGCGCAATTCTTTCGATGGGAAGCATACGCCTAAAATCACCGCCCCGGACAGTGTCAAGCGAGGTGAATGGTTCGATGTTACGATCACTGTGGGGGCCGAAAGCGAACACCCGTCGTTGAGCGAGCACTTTGTTCGGTACATCGCTCTTTACATCAATACCGCCGAGATCTCTCGAGTCTATCTCCATCCGGTCTATTCGTTCCCCAAAGTCACCTTCACCATCGCCCTGGATCAGGGAGGGTCGCTTCG
>JAMQPH010000014.1 GCA_023717605.1 Pyrinomonadaceae bacterium | reverse complement strand
GGACGAACAGCACCTGCGCGTCCACTTCAGTAACGGACTCGTTCTCGACATCGAGCGAGGTAGTCAGGCCCTCACTGCGTCCGTCGACTCAAGCTGTTGGTCGACCGGCCGGAACGCAGAGCAGGCTCGTCCTACTCAGCGTCAGCTGGAGTACCTCCGGTTCATCACACGATACATTGGGCGATTTGGCAGAGCGCCAGCAGAATCGGACATTCAGCGGCACTTTCTGGTATCAGCGCCCTCGGTGAACCAGATGATGCAGACCCTCGAACGGCTCGGTTTCATAAGCAGGCAGCGTGGTATGCCACGCTCTATTCGCGTCAATATCAAGCTTCCTGACATCATTGAGGAAAGTGCCAGTCCGCGTAGGATACGGTGACCGATGGAAAGCGCATCGCTCGTGGTATTCTCGGTGGTTTTTCACCGTCAACCTGGCTGAACGAATATGTTTTTTGCGTCGATGCAACGGTTATTTACCAGCCCGCTTGCACTGCATAAGCACGGTACCGGCGGGAGACTCAAACTTATTCACGCATCGTCGGCCTTCCAGTCGGAAACATCCGGTAGTTCACCGAGCAGTGCGGCCTGCGTTTCGGCTACTTGGGTCGCGTCGAGGTCCGTGATGGCGGCGGATTCGAGGTACTGCCGGACCGCTTCTTCGACGAGCGTGCGCACATCGCGGCCTTGCTTTGCGGCGAGATTCCGAAGCTGCTCCTCCACGCTGCGGGGTAGTTCAATGCTCATGACGCTACGGTATACTGGCATCGCTGGGGCTTCAACCGGCGCAATGGAAACTTCATGAGGAGGAAAACATGAGAAACAGGCGGCATACAAAACTTGGCCATGAGGGACAGTACATGGCTGAGGTCGATGTTGAACTCATCGAGACAGATGAAGATTGGTCGCCGTACCTGTCGCTCGAGGATGCATACAAGTTGGAGGATGCCCGTGCTGCCCTACGCCGCAGATAACTGAAAAGTGCAATGCGTTTACCCCACGCGTTCAGTCTGAGCCCAGTGGCGGTGTGAGGTTTGGTCGGAGAACACCCGCCAGGAGCGCGACAATAAACGTCGCGCGGCTCATCTGCCACGTTTGGCTGCGATTGAATCAGAGTTGACTCGCTGTTACGCTGAGAGCTGTGGCGAATGACTTCGAGTTGCTCAGCGAGGTGACGCGCCTAGAGGTCATCGCTGTCAACCTGTCGATTGGGGAACGGAAGAAACTGAGGGCGCAGTTTGGCGGCCGTCGCTGGCGAAAACTCAAGGGGGTGGGGCGAGTCCGGTTTCCCAACGGGGAGATCCGCCAAGCGGAACTGCACTGGTACGAGGCCCACGGGATCGGGCGACGAAAGATGAAGGTTAAACATGTCTTGGACTAAAGCTAATGGATAAGAAAAAAGCGAAAATCAGCTTTGCCGTCTGCATCGCGAACCGAGGGTACGATGATTTACAGGTCTGCAAGGTGTACCGCATTTTGGCGGATGCGAAAGCGGCGGAGGTGGGCTGCCTGCGCGTGATCGACGAGTCTGGCGAGGACTACCTCTACCCTGCGGCTCGGTTCCTGGTCTTGGAATTACCCGAGGCAGTGCGGGAGCGATTGCTCGCAGTGACCAAAGCGGCCGCGGCCTAACAAACCCGCTGCACTGGGCCAGGGCCTTGAGTCTGGCGCGAAAAAATCGCGCGCTGATTTGGCTAATTGTTAGGCATAGTTCTCAGAATGTCTTCGCCGTTTCCGGGCGCCAACTGGCGAGGCGGGATTCCAAGGCCTTTACGGAGAAAGTCAGGATCACCG
>JAMQPH010000006.1 GCA_023717605.1 Pyrinomonadaceae bacterium | reverse complement strand
TTGATGGCCTCATCTGCCATCACCCACTAGCACGAATCCGGCCCAGTAAAACGGATGGCTCGTTTCGGGACTCTTCAGCAGTTTCAGCGCTGCCTGGCGCAAGGCTTCGGTCTTTGTGGCTTTCGCCTTGCCAACTCGCGGCGGCGAAATGAGGCCGCCGTGAAAGCTAACCATCAGATCGCGCGTGCTGGCAGATTCGACTTTCCACTGACTGACCACGGTTGTCGGCACTCCGGCCACGAACAGCGCCCAAGTCAAACCGATCATGCCTTCACCAGCACCGAAGCGTCCACGCGCTGTTTCACAAGCCGAGAGGACCGCCAGATCGGCTTTCAAATCCAACGCCATCAGTTCCCACGCTTCCAGCAGGCCATCGTCATTTTTGTTGCCCTGAGCCAGCACCAAGTGTGAATACATCGGTGCAGCGTTGTTCAGAGTCCCGTGAGTGGCGAAGTGAAGAATTCTGGCCTGGCCGGCTTCAGTCTTGACGCGATCCTCGCGGGCCTCCGCTCCGATGTAGACTTTGCTGCGGGGTGAGCCGTATATCCGACCCAAAGCTCGAACCTCCTGCTCAGCTTCGGGCAGCGGGCTCAGCTTCCCATCACGCAGCACCGTCTCGGCCAGCTCAATCGTCTCTTGGCCGATAGCCGGGTTACCGAGTGCCAGCAAGATAGACGTCGCCGCCTCAGACGAGCGCCGGTTGCGCTGCATTTCACGCAGCACTGTCAGCGAGGGAGCATAAGAGATAGCGCTGCTTTCGATCAGGAAGCGCTGGTCATCGGCCAGCAGCGCCTGGAAGGGTAATTCCCAGAGCTTGTCGTCAGGCACGATTACGAGGCCAGGTTTGCCGCGCAACAGAGCTTGCGCCGGCTTTAACAGCAGGTCGTAGAGCTGGTGCGCCGAAGTGCGAAAGCCGAGATCACGACCGGCAAGCTGTTGCCGAAAGCTTTCGGTCTGCTGCACCAGCTGAGCTCGTTTGATCGGTATCGTGAAGAGCTGTACGTCGGTCGCTGGTTGGCCCTTCGCCTTGGTCACGGCGAAGAGGTAAGTCGCCTCGGCCGTCACGACATACTCCAGCACCGCGCTGTTTGTATCCGACAGCAAAGCCGTCAGCTCTTCTGCTTTGATGATCGACGCTTCGCCTCGGTGTACTTTCAGTTCCGGGTGTGCGGCGTAGAGCGAACTCTGAAAGGCTTCGTAATTGAGACGGGCTTTTCCCACGCGCGGCGTGAGTTCGTTGAGGCGCAGCCGATCAGGCTGGTCTGACTGGGTGGCGCGGGCCAACTGCGTGTTGAGTCGGGTCAGTTCCGACTTCAGCCGCCGCTCCTGCTCCCGCTCCTCCAAGGTCATGGCTTTCTGAATGCTGACTCGGCCCTGTTGCAGCACATCCAGCAGCACGCGCGCTTTGGTGCGTTCGGCGAAGGCGAGCGCTTCCTGCGGGGTGCTCTCCTTCACCAGGAGGCCAAGCCTGCCGTGATGGGCGCGCAACCCGCCTTCAAAATAACGCTGGCGCTCCTCGTCTCCGCCGGCGGTCTGCCCGCGGAGCGTTTCAAAGATCGAGACCGCCTCAGCGAACGCCTGCCGGGCCTCAATCGGGCGATTCAGTCCGAGCTGACAATAACCCAGTGACGTAAGGGCCAACCAGAGGTCGAGTTGCCATCCGTTCTGACGCGACAGCGTCACGGCTCGCTCGGCAAGCGGCAACGCTTCCGAGTATTTTCCTTCGGCCAGATAAGAATCGCTCATGGGGACAAGCGTAGCAACTACGGCTTGCTTAGAGTTTGCGGCTTCAAATGCCTGAAGCGACTGGCGGTAGTAATCCCGCGCCTCCCCGTACCGGCCCCGCGCAGCATGGATTTTGGCAATTGATAAGCGGATGATGGCGGCCCCAGCCTGGTCCCCAAAGCCTTCGGTCTGTTTGAGAAGGTCCCGATGGTTTTCGAGCGCCAGATCGTAGTGGCCCAGCTTCTCACGATAATCGGTTATTCCGAATTGCAAGATCGCGATCTGAAGGGTATCTCCTAGCTCCTTATAAATCAGCAGCTCCCGTTCAAAGTAGGCCAGTGCTTGCTGATAGTTGTTCTGAAAGTCATAGACATGAGCAAGCTCGGAGAGCGCATCAGCGATTCTCCTTTGGTTGTTCAACTCTTCAGCCAGCCGGAGGGACTTGCTTGCGCTTTCAAAGGCATGCCGGAAATCCCCGAGCATGTGATAAGTGTGACTGAGGACGGATAACGCCACTGCCACACCAAGCCTGTTGCCGGCAGCTTCATAAATGGCGAGAGCGCGCTGCCCAAATGGTAAAGCCTCTTCGTAGTCATTCTGTACCACTCTTAGCATCCCGAGGATTACCCACACCCTGGCTATGCCCAGCTCGTCGCCGATCTTTTCCGCCACTGCCTGCGCTAACTGAAGACAGCGTAAGGACGCGTCAGACTCTCCACGGATGCGATAGCGATCACCTCGCTGGGTCAGCGACCGAACCAATACATCAGTAACGAGTGCGTTCTCTTTTTCTAATAACTCGCGGCGCTGGTCTTCTGAAACTGCCTCCTCAAGTCTGGCAGCGAGTTCGTCCTGTAACAGGGACTCGCGCTCGATCTTCCACCCAGATGCGGTCTTGGTCCATTCAAGTGATCGGCGTGATCCGTGAAAGAGGTCACGTTCAGTTACCAGCAATCCCGTTTTTTTATCCAGCTGGCGTTCATCCGTAGTCAGTTGAGAGACGGCCTTGTCCCCCGTGACCTCGAGCGGAGTCACCTTCATGCGGGTGAATTCAATCCGCGTCTCTGAAAACAGTCTCTGATAAACCCTGAGGCGCGAAGCTAGGTTGGGCGATTGTGGATTCCATAACTGGCGCATCGTCTCCAAATCGCCCGCCGCGACCGCCTGGCCAAACCTTTCCGTTAGCGCACGCACCGCTTCTTCGTCCCCTGACCGCGAAGCCTGCGGTAACGCCGAGACAGGAAACGGCCCTGGCAACAGGATGAATACAGCGGCTGTCGCTTTGCAAACCGCGCGGAGCAACAACGAATAGCGGCGCTGAGTAGTCCTCATCTGGCGGACATCTTTCCATGTTCGATGACCAATCCGTAACTGGCGAAGAAAACTTGCGAGCGAATAGTAATATCGGGGAAAGTTCGACAACTTCCTCTTTCGAGATTCAAGATTGTATGACAACTGGTGAAGTAAATTCTGACTTTAGCTGCTACGTGAGCCGGAGTTTACTCCCACCCACTGAAAAGGCAAGGCCTTATTCAGCGTGCGCGAGCCACGTAAGCTGAACACAGAAGGAGGAAACTATTATGAAGAGAATCAACAGACTTATTTCCACGTTCGCTTGCACACTCGCCCTGCTGATTTCGACATGTCCCCCGGCGCAGGCTGATCACCAGGGTGAGTTGCGGAGGGACTTGGCCTGGAACTTAAACGTTGATAATTCGTCGGCCTCTGCCAAAACGTCGGTGACAGTCCACTATTTGATTAGTAGAAATGACGAAATCGAGATCAGTCGCGAAGAAATCGAGATTTTTACTATCCCAAGCGGCTCGCCGGACCCTAATGCGGGTAGGGTGCAACTACGCTTCCCCAAGCCTGGAAGGGGTGTCAGACGCATCATCATCGATGTAGACCCGCCAATAAATACCTCCATTACTGTCAACGTCTCTCAATTCGCAGCGTTTCCGGCGGATATCGGCCCAGGGTTTGGCCGTTTGGTGTTCGACATCATAGACGGGCCCTGATTCTATCCTGAGCGTCGCGCGGCCCAACACAAGCGGGCGACCCACGCAAACAGAGAGGTCAGAACCGTCTGCGGTAAGGTGTTCCCTCCCGCAACGGTAAGTCACCGGCCATCGCAAATAGTGTGAACGCTGAAACTGCATGATTGTGAGCTAGGCAAGCGATGACGGGTTCACACTGGTGAAGTCAAAGAAGGAGAAGACTACGATGAGAATCAACAAGCTTATTTCCACGTTCGCTTGCACACTCCCTGCTGATTTCGACATGTCCTACGGCACGGGCTGAATTCAAGGGTCAGATGCGTAGGGATCTGGACTGGAGTTTAAGCGTCGATAATTCGTCTACTACAGGCGGTACTGCCGTCACCGTCTACTATCTAGGTAATAGACGTGACGATATCGAGTTCAGGACAGTGCCAGGCGGGGATAGGGTTCAGCTCTCTTACCCAAAGCGCGGAAGGGGTGTCAGACGGGTCATCGTCGAGGTGGACCCGCCTAATGGTCACACGATCCCAGTTGACCTGAGTCAACCTCCGCATATCGCGTCGATTGCCGAGACGGTAGTCGGGCGTGGCCACTTGGTGTTCGACGTCGTGGACGCGCCCTGATCAATGGTCTCAGTGCCTCTGTGGTGAATCCTTTTCTTAGCAACTTCAACATGGAGACTCAGCGCAGCTGACTCCGCAACCAATTGGAAACGATCCACGAAACTCCACGAAAAGCCATTAATCGCAGAAGGAGAACACTACGATGAAGAGACTGAAGAGACTAGTTCCCACGTTCGCTTGCACACTCGCAGTGCTGATTTGGACCTGCGCGCCGGTGCAGGCTGAATTCAAGGGTACGTTGCAGAGGGACCAAGACTGGACCCTAAACGTGGATAACGGGGCCACCGGTGGCACTACCGCCGTAACGGTTTTTTATCTCGGTAGAAGTGACGAAAGCGAGTTTAGGACAGTGCCAGTTGGTGAGGGGGTTTCGCTGGCCTTCTCAAAGCCTGGAAGGGGCGTCAGACGCATCATCGTTGAGGTGAACCCGCCTCGTGGTCAACTCGTCCCCGTAGAGTTGGTTCAGGGCCAATCGTATACCTGGATGAGCGAGGGCGACAGCCGCGTCGTATTCAATGTCGAATGATCGCGCTTTGAATCCTCTCGGTCCCGCCGTAGTCCGTTACCCAAAGCGCGACCGCAGAAAACGACTTCAGTCTCGCCATGCGGTTGCGGTGGGTCCCGCGACGGTACTGACCTTTGCAGACTCTGAACTTTGAAGTCCCGCCAACGACGGACACAGAAAGGAGGAAACTACTATGCGCTCAGTCTTCATCGGGATCGGCGGATTTCTCGGTCGCATTGACGGTGAGACACGCTGTGCGTTCTGGGCAGACGAGCCCGTCGATCACGACTTCGATCCGATGCGGCTGATTACGGTCGATCTCGCCAAAACGCCGTCAGCCGCCGCCGCGCGCGAGATCAGTTGGGACGACGTTCAGGTAGATGACTGTTTCACGGGGCCTAACGGCAACGTCAACGGAACGACCCTCGGACCCCGCTGGCCGGAGCTCCGGCTCGAGGGCGCGGTCTATCTCGAGCGCGGATTCCTGGACACGCTTCCCGCGGCACTCCGCCCCGTATGCCCGCCGGTGGGGTTGACCGGACGCTTATGCGAATACATGACAACCGTCTACTGGCCGCACTTGACTGATACGCGCGCCGGAAAGCGCTACGCCGGTCACTACGCCGAAGTCATCGAGGAGCGCGGGACGCTCGCGCGCGTCGCGGTCTACCCGCCGGGCAGCTCCGAGCGGCCTAATGCGCGAACGATGACGATGTGGATCGATCTGGCGTCCGCGGAGCACTGCGACGCCGGCACCGACAGCCTGACCGAGATCGGCGTCGGCGATGCGCCCAAACGAGGCGCGCTTTTCCTAATCTCGGGCCAACTCTAGACCAACCTCGAACCACGACGAAAGGAGATGAGATGAACAAACCAATCAAGGCACTGAACGAGCCAGGGAAACCAACCAACAGCCCGAAGCCGCGCACTGTCCGCGTCGCAGCGCTACTCAACACCGCCACGGCCTTGGGCGCTGTATTACTGGTCGCGGCGATGTCCGGTCCGAAGCGGCCGCTTATCGGTGGTGACTAACGATTTTGACAACGAAAGGAGATGTGATGAATAAGCCAAGTACACGAACTAACAAGCCACGCCAACCAATCAACAAGCCAACCAAAGAGATCACCTGCGACGTCATGATTAGGCAGCGCCGTATCCGCGTCGCTGCGCTGCTCAACACCGCCGCGACCCTCGGTGCCGCGGTCTTGGTCGCCGCGATGTCCGGTGCGAAGAGGCCGATAGTAGGTGGCGACTAGCGATGACAAAAACAAAAGGAGCTGAGATGAATAAGCGAATCAAAGCAACGAACAAACTAAAACCAATCAGCCGCGTCGGTATCAAGCCAATCCGTTTTCGCGTCGCGGCGCTGCTCAACACTTCCACGACGCTCGGTGCCGCAGTCCTGATCGCGGCAATGTCCGGTGCCAAGAGGCCCATTCAAGGTGGTGACTAGCGATTGCAACAGCGAAAGGAGCTGCGATGAAAGCCAAAGAAACTGTTATGAACAAGCCAACTAAACCAATGGAAGACAAGCCAACCAAACCAAACACTAGTGACAAGCAGCGCGGTATCGGCGTTGTTGAGTTGCTCTTCGCCACCACCACCCTTGGTGCCGCGATCCTGGTCGCGGCGATGTCAGGTACGAAGAATCCGCCGGGCCATGGTGACTAACGAACCATGTCCGACCGAGTCGCATCCCTCAACATCGTCTCGCCCGACGCGGAGGGGTTGTACTTCGGCGCGGTCGCGCGGTGCGCGGTGCGCCATCGCGCAAACTCGCTCCGCGATCTCCGAGCCCTGCTCGAACGACAGCTCGACGGCCCGCCGTCGGCGATTATCCTCGATTTGATGGGCCACTCGACGCGCGATCATCACCTGCTGCGTCTGGGCGACGACCGTATCGACATGCTCGACTCGTCCGTCGCCCATTTCTTTCGGTCGCTCGCCCACGATCAGGTACTGTCACGACTCGAGGTGGTCGCGTTGCGTCTCCTCGGTTGCGAGACCGCCGTGTCGCCCTGTGGCAAGCGAACCTTGCGGCTCCTCGCAAGCACTCTGCGCATTCCGGTGTTCGGCACACTCAAACCGCTGATGAAGAGCCACTACAATAAGCTCGGCTTCGATCCAGCGTTCGCTCAGATTCTTGTCGAGGCATCCGAGTTCGTCTAGGCCGCTGCATTGAGGCTTTTCGGGGTCTCTCTGTGCTGGCAAAGCCAATCTGATCGCATCGAAGCGCAGCAGACAATGACTTGGCACCAATCATCGGCCATCGCCCACGAGGACAAATCCGGCCCAGTAGAATGGATGACTCGTTTCAGGATTCTTCAACAGTTTCAGCGCGGCCTGTCGCAGAGCTTCAGTCTTTGTGGCTTTGACCTTGGCTGCTCGCTGCGGCGAACTGAGGCCGCGGTGAAAGTTCACCATCAGATCGCGCGTGCTGGCTGACTCGACTTGCCACTGACTGACTACGGTTGATGGTACTCCGGCCACGAACAGCGCCCAGGTCAGACCAATCATTCCTTCGCCAGCACCGAAGCGTCCGCGCGCCGTCTCGCAAGCCGAGAGAACGGCCAGATCGGCTTTCAAATCGAGCGCCATCAGTTCCCACGCTTCCAGCAGCCCGTCTTGGTTATTGTTTCCCGCCGCCAGCACCAGGTGTGAATACATCGGCGATGCGTTGTTCAGCGTGCCGTGCGTGGCGAAGTGAAGAATTGTGGCCTGGCCGGATTCGGTCTTGGCGCGATCTTCGCGGGCTTCGGCGCCAACATAGATCTTACTGCGGGCCGGGCTGTACAACTGCCCCAGCGCCTTGACCTCCAGTTCGGCTTCCGGCAGCGGATCCAGTTTCTCATCGCGCAACACCAGCGTCGCGCGCTCGATGGTCTCTTTGCCTAAGAGCGGATTGCCGAGAGCCAGCAACGTGTCCGAATCCGCATCGATCTTCTGATTCTTCCGCCGCTTGGTCATCTCGCGCAGCACCGTCAGCGAGGGCACATAAGCAATGGCGGCATCCTCAATCAGAAACCGATTCGCACTGGCAAGCAGCGCTTGAAACGGCAAGTCCCACAGCTTGTCATCAGGCACGATGACGAGATTGGTTTTGCCTTTGAGCTGTGCCTGCGCCGGTTTGAGTAGCAGTTCGTAGAGCTTCAAGGCCGAGGCCCGAAAGCCAAGGTCGCGTCCGGCAAGCTGGTTGCGAAAGGATTCGACCTGCTTGGTCAGATCGTCACGCCTAATCGGCAGGGTGTAGACCTTGATCTCAGCCTCTGCTCTTCTAGCGGCCTTCGTGACGGCAAACAAATAACTATGCTCGTCGGTGACAACGTATTCAAGCAGCGCGCTCTTCGCGTCGGGCAGCTGGGCCGTGGCTTCCTCAAGTGTCAGTGTATGACCTTCGCCACGCTGCGCCCTCAGCTCTGGATGAGTGGCATAGAGACTAGTCTGAAAGGCTTCAAAGTCGAGCCGGGCTTTTTGGAGTTGGGCCTTGAGTTCAGTCAAACGCGCCTGATCAGGTTGCGGACGGGTGGTTTCGCGAGAAATCTGGGTGTTTAGTGAGACGAGCTGGCTGTTCAGTTTACTCTCCTGCTCCTGCTCCTGGCCGGTCATCGCTTTGGTGACGTTGACGCGGCCGGTTTGGAGTACGTCCAGCAGCACCCGAGCCTTGGCGCGTTCGGCGAAGGTCAAGGCTTCAGCCGGCCGGTCCTCACGCGTGAGCAATCCAACCATGGCGTGGTAGGGGGAGACTCTGGATTCAAAAAAGCGTTGCTGCTCTTCCGCTCCGCCGGCGACGTCTGCGCGCAGCGTCTCGATAGTAGTAATGGCCTCTTCAAAGGCTAGACGTGCTTGAGGGACCTGATTGAGAGCGCGATATGTAGCGCCGGCCGTGAGACGCACTCTCCAGAGAATCTCAGTCTCGCCGATCTCCCGCGCCAGCGCAGCCGCTCGGGAGGCTGTATCCAGCGCTTGTGTGTGGCGACCTTGTTTCTCATAGACTTTCACCAAGTTACCAAGGCTGACGGCAATCCCGTTCTTGTCACCCAAGGCCTCGCGTATCGCCAGGCTCTTCTGGAAGTATTCCAGCGCTTGTGAGTAGCTATTCTGATGATAGTGGATATTCCCAATGTTTTTTAGCGTGCGGGCGATTCCCCCCTTACCTCCCATGGCCTCACGCAGCGCCAGGCTCTTTTGAAGGTAGTCCAAGGCCTGCTCGTATTTGCCTTGTCGATCGTAGACAAACCCAATGTTGTCGAGGGTGATGGCAATTCCCTCTTTGTCACCCAACTTCTCGCTCAGCGCCAGGCTCTTTTGAAAGTACTCCAAGGCTTGTA
>JAMQPH010000002.1 GCA_023717605.1 Pyrinomonadaceae bacterium | reverse complement strand
TAGTGGAGATCGACCCATTCGAACCCCACTCGAGACCGGTAAAGCGCACGGCACTCGGCCGTCTAAAGCACGAAGGCGCATGGGTGCAGGAGACAAGACAAGGGCAGGTCGTCGTCTACATGGGCGACGATGAGCAGTTTGAGTATATCTACCGCTACGTCTCAAACCTGCCCTGGCGCACAGCTCGCCGGCGTGGGATTAACCCACTCGACGATGGAATCCTGTACGTGGCGAAGTTCAACGCGGATGGTACTGGTCAATGGTTGCCGCTAACGCCTGACAATCCGGCACTTGCAACCTGGTCGCTTAACGACATTCTCATCAATACGCGTGGCGCGGCAGACTTAGCGGGCGCCACCAAGATGGACCGGCCCGAGTGGATCGACACCTTCCCTCACGATCTGACAGCCATCGCCACATTAACCAACAATACACGGCGCGGTACTGCTGGCGTTCCACCGACAGATCCCCCAAACCCGAGAGTCATAAATACCTTCGGTCACATCATTCGCTGGAACTATCGTCACGACTGGACGGAGCCGACCTTCCAATGGGACATCTTTGCTCTCGGAGGTGACCCCACGAACCCGGCGCATGGTTCCACAATTGTCGGCGACAAGTACGGATCACCTGATGGAATCTACGTAGCACCAAGTGGTCGACTCTGGATTCAAACCGACGTGTCAGGAAGCACGATCAACGCGGGCGCCTATGCCGGATTTGGCAACAACCAGATGCTTTGTGCCGATCCTGAAACTCGTGAGACCCGCAGGTTTTTGGTCGGTCCCAACGTTTGTGAGATCACTGGCGCAGTTGTGACCCCTGACGAGAGAGCGATGTTCGTTGGCATTCAGCATCCGGGCGAGGCGCCGACGGGTGTTAACGATCCGGCCAACCCCAAGCGTTACAGTTCCTGGCCCGATGGTCCAGACGGAGGTCGACCACGCTCATCGTGCATCGTCATCACCAAAAACGACGGGGGTGAGATCGGAAGCTAGATTATCGGTGGTCAGTGGTCAGTGGTCAGTGGTCAGTTGTCAGTAGTTGGTGTTAGTGGAGGTATCGGTATAAGTGCTCAGGGCTGCCAAAAGTTTCAATTACGGACAACTGACTACTGACCACGGACAACTGACCACTGACTACAGACCACTGACCACGCGGATCGTCCTCATTAAGATTCGAAATATTCCACTTTCGTGTCTTGAGCCCTCTTGACACTACCCGTAAACTTTGTAGACAAGCGCGGACGATACTTTTCGGTTTTGCCGCGCTGTTCTTAAAAATCCACCGGTCCTCGGACAGTCTTTTATGAGCCAATCTTCACACCGCGCGCCGCGACTGGTACTTTTCGTTGCTCTAACAGCCGCGCTGATGCTGACGTTTATTGGCGCATTTACCTCGTCCGCAAACATCCAGGTTACCTATCAACCGGCGTCGGAGGGACGACCAGTTACCCCTGCCGGATCGCTGGTGCGAGACGTAAACACTCGACAGCCCGCGGTCGGCGCGCTGCCAGTGAACTTTGTGCGGAGCCCGGAAGGTCGGTATCTGCTCGCCGTCAACAGCGGTTTTGGTATCCAGTTCAACGCTGCCGCGAACCGAGCTCTGCAATCCTTGAGCGTCATTGATTTAAACGCGCAACCCGCACCGGCCGTCATCCAGAACGTTTATTTCCCTACCCCGCAGAGCGTGAATGTCGGCGTTTGTTTCTCACCGCAAGTTGATCCTGACGGCTCGTACGCACTCTATGCTTCCGGCGGTTTTGAAAACAAGATTTGGATGTTCCGTTTTCGTCCCGGTGCGCAAACACCCATCACGCCAGCCTCCGCGCGAGTGAACACGAGCGTAGACGCACCGTTCATTGATGTGAGCGGCTTCGCCAGGGCTGCGTCTTCACCGCGTTACAACGAAGAACGCGCGCCCGTGTATCCCACCGGGCTCGCCATCAGCGCTGACGGCGAGACGCTTTTCGTCGCCAACAATCTCGGCGACAGCCTTGGCTTAATCAGCGATTTGCGTGGGGCGCGAAAGCTCGAACGCATTGACCTACCTGGACGAGAAGCTGAACGGCGCGCAGGACAGGAACACTTCACTTACCCATTTGCTGTGGTTGCCTTGCCGGCCGGAGCCCCGACCGCGCGCAATGCGACGGAGAAAGTTTACGTTTCCCTCTGGAACGATGCGTCGATCGCTGTCATTGATCTAGGCACGGCTGAGCGACTCATCAAAGCGAGCCTTAAGACCTACATTCCCGTGGCGCGGCATCCGACGGCGATGATTCTCAATCGCCAGTTGACGCGACTCTACGTCGTCAACTCAAACGCCGATAGCGTTTCGGTTATCGATACGTCGAATGACCGGGAAGTTGAACGCATCAACGTCCGCTTAAGCGAAAACGAATCGTTACTTGGCGACAGCCCCGAAGGACTCGCTTTGAGCGACGACGGCTCGACGCTCTACGTGGCCAACGCGCACAGCAACTCAGTCGCCGTCGTCAGTCTTTCCCCGGCCTCTGCGACAGGGCTGGTTCCCGATCCAGCAGCGGGACGCTATTCGCGTAGTCGCGTGCGCGGCCTTATTCCGACGGGCCAGTATCCATCGGCAATCGCGCTCGCTAACGGCGCGCTCTTCGTCGGGAATGGCAAAGGCACGGGCTTCGAGAATTCTTCGGTCGTCGTCAACAATTCCGGTCGGGTGCCGAACGTGCCCAATGACCGCTTTCCGGCCGGTACCGGTCGCGGAATGGGGCGTGGCGGGCAGTACAGCGTCTCGCTAGTCGCCGGCAACATCAGCCGCATTGTCGAACCGGACGAGCGCACTCTCGCGTCGTACACTCAGCAAGTGATGCGCAACAACGGCTTGCTCGGCGCCGCCCTCACAAAACTCTTCCGCGGCTCGTCACCCATCAAGCACATCATCTACATCATCAAGGAGAACCGCACTTACGATCAGGTGTTCGGTGACATCGAGCGAAGCGGCGACGGAAAGCCTGCAGACGGCGATCCGACGCTCGCCATTTTCGGCAGAGGCGACGCCGCGCGGCTTCAGAACGGGACAGCACAGGACGTGACGCCGAACCACCGCGCCCTCGCTTTGCGCTTCGGCTTGCTCGACCGTTTTTTCGTCAACAGCGAAGCCAGCCCTGACGGGCATAACTGGTCAACGGCAGCCTTCTCAAGCGACTACGTAGACAAAGCTTATCGTTGGGAGTACGGCGGGCGTGGGCGGACTTACGATTACGAAGGTTTCAATCGCCTGCCAGATTACTTCCCGTCAAGAGGTGTGCCACCGCTCTTCCGCACTCCGGTTGAAGCGACCGATGTCGCTGACTATATGCGACGCTTCGTTCCTTACCTGCACAATTCGCGCGATGTCGGCGAACCCGAATCGCTTTACCTGTGGGACGCCTGCGCGCGCGCCGGACTCACTTACCGCAACTATGGCGAATTCATCGGCACGCTTTCCGCAGCGGACGTTGCCGCCATTAACGCGAACCGCTCGAAATCCTATCCTGACATTTCCCCGACAGTGTCCGCTTTTCCAACTAAGAAATCGCTCGAAAATCACCACAGCACAACCTTTAGTAACTACGATCTGCGCACACCCGACTCGATCACGGTGGATTCTTATCGCGCCGCAAAAGAGTCTGGAACGATTGATCCGGTGATCTCCAGCGGGAATGTGAAGGAGCAATGGCGAGGCAATTCACGACTGGGAGCGTGGCTCGAAGAATTTCAAGGTTTCGTCGCAGACCGCGAAGCCGGACGCCCTGACCGGATGCCCAACTTCTCGATGCTGCGCTTCTCCAACGACCATACTGCCGGACTCGCGGCCGGGATGCCGACGCCGCAGTTTTACGTCGCCGATAATGACTATGCCGTCGGACGCCTGGTGGAAGCCGTGTCCAACAGTCCCTATTGGAAAGACACCGCCATCTTCATCCTCGAGGACGACGCGCAGGACGGACCAGACCACGTTGACGCGCATCGGTCCCCCGCCCTCATCATCAGCGCTTACAATCGTCCGGGCGCGCTGGTCCACGAATTTCACAACACGGTGAGTTTGATTCGCACGATGGAAATTCTCCTGAGCATCCCTCCCATGAACCAGCTCGACGCCACTGCCACACCGATTGATATTTTTCGTGAGGAAGCAGACTTACGACCATACAAAGCACAGCTTCCAAACATCTCCCTCGATAATCTAATGACGCCCCCCGCGCGGGATGCGGCAACTGCACGCTGGATGAAGCTCACCGCCGAGCAGGACATGACACATGCCGACATGGCAGACCCTGGCGCTTTGAATCGAATCATCTGGTTCTCTGTTCGCGGCCCAAGCGTGCCTATGCCGGAAGTAGCGCGTCTGCCCGCCTTCGACGCTATGCTCGTTGGAATCGTTGAAGAGGAAGAGGAAGCAGAGGAACAGGAACGTCGGCAGAAGGAAACGGAAGTCGCGATGAAGCGTCAGAAGCGTCTGCGCGCTGAACGGTGAGGCGGAACCTCAGAACTCTTAGTCTCCGGTCGCAGGATCAGATGGTAATAATTCGGGGGCGCTTGGGCTGGCACCGCCTGGTTTTTGAGAGCGGCGGGAGCGGAAGAAGGAGGTGCGATCCAACACGTTCTCCTGAAACTGTTCGAGATATAGGTAAATCACCGGAGTGATGTAAAGCGTGATGAACTGCGAAACAACCAGGCCACCGACAACTACTAAGCCAAGCGGCCGGCGTGACGAACCATCAGCCCCGTATCCAAGCGCGATTGGAAGTGCACCGAAAACCGCAGCCAGAGTAGTCATCAGTATCGGCCGGAACCGATCCATGCTGGCGTCGTGAATCGCCTGCTCCGCTGACTCACCGGCTTCAACCCTTTGGCGAGCAAAGTCGACAATCATGATCCCGTTCTTCTTGACGATTCCCATCAACATGAACATACCGACGAATGCGTAGAGCGAAGCCTCCTGTCCAAACAAAACCAGCGTCAACAGGCCACCGACCAGCGCGGTTGGAAGAGTCGAAAGCACCGTCAGCGGATGCACGTAGCTTTCGTACAAGATCGCCAGAATCACGTACATCACGAAGACAGCTAAGGCCATCAGGATTGTCAGATTGCTGACCGTGTTGCTGAACGTCTGCGCCTCGCCTTGCAGTTCAGCGCGCACGCCAGGCGGCACAATCTCCGTTGCCGCTTGATTGATGAAATTCGTCGCATCGCCGAGAGCTACGCCAGGCTTGAGATTAAAAAAGAGCGTCATGCTCGTGAACTGGTTCAGGTGATTCACGACCTGAGGACCCAGCGTTGTTTTCGTAGTGACGAGTTCGCTGAGCGGCACCAGACGTTGACCGTCGTCGGACTTGATATAGAGCAGAGAAAGGTCTTCCGGCTTCTCGCGAGCCGAGTCTTGCATCTCCAGAATGACCTGATACTGGTCCTCCGGCTTTTTTATCAAGTAGAGATAGTTCTGTGAGTACGCGTTGCGAAGCAACGTCAGAATTCGCGCTTCGGAGACGCCGTAGGTTTTTGCCTGATCGCGACGAAGGTCGATGTTCAGATTGGGAGTGTTGTTGTAAAAGTCTGACGAGACTGTAAGAAAGCCTGGATACCCCATCAGCTTGCCCATCAGCTTTTGACCCACGTCATAAACTTGGCTGGGTTCGTTGCCCGAAACTGTGAAGGCGTATTGGCCTTGTTGCTGGCTGGTAACTCCGGTGCTGATCTCCAGCACTGGAAACGGCCGCAGGAATGTCATCACGCCGGGAATCGAGTTAAGCTTACCCATCATCTCGGCTGTTACCTCGGCGATGGGTTTTCGTTCCGCGGGTGGCCGGATAAAAGTGAATGTGATGCCCTGGTTCGACGCCAGGAATCCGGTAGCGCCAGTCATCGTAAAGTCTGTGATGACATTCGGATCCTGATGCAGCATCTCGTCAACGCGATTCTGGTAAGCGCGCATCTGCTCGGGCGACGACCCTTCGCGAGCGATGAACGCGCCAAAGATGACGCTGCTGTCTCCTGGCGGCAGGAAGGCTTTCGGCACCAGCATAAACAACCAAATTGTGCCGGCCAGACAGACAGCCCAGATCACCGGCGAGATCCAACGATGTCGCAAAAACCACCACAGCGATCCGCCATACATTGCCAGCACGCGCTTCTCGATGCCGCCGATCACGCGTTCCATCCAGGTCTTTTTCGAACCCTCGCCGCGCTCCTTTAACAGTCGCGCGCACATCAGGGGCGTAAGCGTTAGCGACACCAGGCCGGACGCTAAGATCGCAATGACAATCGTGATGGCGAATTCGCGGAAGATTCGTCCGACCAATCCAGACATCAACACCAGTGGCAAGAACACGGCCGCCAGCGAGATGGTCATCGACATGATCGTGAAGCTGATTTCCTTCGCGCTGTTGATTGCTGCTTCGAACGGCTGCTCCCCGCGCTCCATTCGGCGCACAGTGTTCTCCAGAAACACAATCGCATCATCTACCAGAAACCCGATCGCCAACGTCAGGGCCATTAGCGACAAGTTATCCAGGCTGTAGCCCAGCAGACTCATCGCGATGAAAGTGATCAGCAAAGACAGCGGCAGCGCTACGACAGGAATGAGCGTATCCGTTACCCGGCCGAGGAAAGCAAAGATCACGATCACCACCAGCACAAAGGCAATGATGAGCGTCATCTGCACGTCAGCGACCGAATGAACGATATTCAGCGAGCGATCGTAAATTGGAGTGATCCGAATCGAACCTGGTAGCTCCGCGCTAATCGCCGGCAGAACGCCATGGATACTCTTCGACACCTCCACCGCGTTGGCGCCCGCACGTCGACTGACCGCTACGATCACAGTCGCGGAGGGCACTGAATAGCCACGCACCCAGAACCGCATGTTCACTCGCTCGTCCTGAACGGAATCCTTTACCGTAGCGATGTCGCGCAGATATACCGGCGCGGCGCTCGTGCCGCCAACGATCAGGTTGCCGTATTGGTCAGCGCTCTCCAGCTGACCCTGGGGACGAAGGACAGCAGTGCCGGAGGCGCTGTCCAATTGGCCGGCTCCGGTGTAACTCGTCCCGCTCTTGATTGCGGCGCTCAGATCGTCAATCGAAATGCCCCGGGCCCACATAGCAGATGGGTTAGCCTTGATGCGAATTGCCGATTTGGTCCCGAAGACATTCACTTGCGAGACACCAGGCAGGATGCTAATGCGTTGGCCCACTTGCGTGCTGGCATAGTCATAGAGCTGCCCCGGCGTGACCGAGTCGCTGGTCATCGCGATGTACATGATCGGCTGATCGTTAGGGTTGCTCTTAGAGTATGTCGGGGGCGAGGGCAGGTCTGCCGGTAGACTGCCAGTAGCCTGAGAGATCGCGGTCTGCACGTCCGTGGCGGCCGCATCGATGTTCTTGTCGAGCGCGAATTGTAGAGTGAAAGTTGCGACGCCTTGAGTGCTCTGTGAAGTCACTACCTCCAGTCCGTTGATTTGCATGAACTGGCGCTCGAGCGGAGTGGCAATGTTGTTGGCAATCGTATCCGGACTTGCTCCTGGATAACCCACCCGTACCTGGATAACCGGATAGTCAACTGCCGGTAAATCGTTGACCGGAAGCTGAAAATAACTCAGTACTCCAAAGAGGATTACTGAGACAGTCAACACCGCCGTCATCACCGGCCGGCGAATGAATGGTTCCGAGAGATTCATGACTTCGAGCCATCGCCTGTTGCCGCTGCCGGAGTGCCAGTTTCGCGAGGTTGTTCGATAAGCACCTTACCACCGGGCGTGACGCCGAGCTGGCCGTTTATCACGATACGCTCGCCAGGTTCTACCCCCTTCTCGACAACGATGAGATCTCCTTGTCGCTGGCCTAACGACACCGCACGCTGCTCAGCGGTCGAGTCTTGTTTGACGACGTACACGAATGATCCGTTGGCGGACATCTGGGGCGCGG
>JAMQPH010000879.1 GCA_023717605.1 Pyrinomonadaceae bacterium | reverse complement strand
ACCACCGGTTGAAAAGAAGGGGAAAGATAAAGGCGAGAAAGCGAAGAACTGATCATTTTTCATTTGGCATTTTCCATTTCTCATTTGCCATTTGCAGAACAAAGACAGAAGCACAAACGGACTCGCGTACTTCAGGCGAGTCCGTTTTTTCTTTCCAATGGCAAATGGGAAATGGAAAATGCCAAATGGAAAATGAGCTTTGTTCCTATTACAGTTAGAGAATTCCAAGTAGAAAACCCTACCGGCCTTTCCTCACCGCCGCGCTAACAGCCCTGGCCTCCGAGTCCAAAGCGGTGCCAACGCTTGCTTCATCACCTTCCTCTTTCCCAGTCACCGACGACTGTAAGCGTGGCGAGGTTTCACCGACTGCAAACAGGCTAAAGTCCACGCGGGCATCGCTCCGACCGATTCCGCTTACTCCCGTGGCGCCACCCAGGATGCCGCCCAGCTTCTTAGCCGCCGACAGCTTCAAGCTACTGATGTCACTATAGAGAATGAAATCGCATTGCCGGGCTTTTGCTTCAGCTTCGGCTGCCGCTTGCGTTGTTGCATTCAGCGCCACCGCATCAACCCCAGTCACCTCAATTCCATTCACCAGACGTTCCCGCAGCGAGTCCACTGACACCGGTCGACCGCTCTTGTTATTGATCGTCACGACTCCCACGCGAACAGTACCCGGTTGTTTGGTTTCCGCCATGCCAGACATTTCATTGGTTCGGCCGGCTGCGCTGGTGTCACCTCCAGTCATCGCAGAGCCCATCGTTTCTGCCATTGATGGCGCGCCATACAGTTCCTGAGAGTTCTGCGTTTCAGTGTATCCGGCAGGCACGTCGAATAAAGCCGCATCAAGCGGATCGCGCGACAGTTCCACGACTTCCTTGGTGGATGTGAACGTCACCTTACCATCGGCGCCGTACATCGTGGTCGTCTCTATTAAAGGATATCCGGTGCGCGCTGATCCTATCTGCTTGAACTGTACGCGATCTTTACAACCACCGGGCGGGACGGGATAGTTTGCCGAATAACTGTCACCCTGATTGCAATCAAGTCCAAAAGAGAAATCGATATACCAACCATCTCTTTCAATGCGCTGTTTCATTGGATTACATGCGTCAGTCGAAGATTCAGTTACAGTGGAACTCTTGATGTGACTGGCAGTAAAACCAAACATCTCTTTGCGTTCGCCAGTATCGATGGAAGTCGTGGTGTAAGTCACAATGCCGCCGCGGCGAGATGGCTCGGCCGGCCCACTCGGCATCGCAGTGCTCGGAGCTGACCCGGAGGAATCGCTGGTTTCCATCGGTGTGATGACGTATTTGCGAGCACTCTCACTCAGTTGGATCGTTCGCTTCAAGTCGCACTGGGTGATACTCACCATATTCATGTAACCGGTGTTGCTCTCACTCCTTTCGCGCGGTCCCTTGAGCATAGTGACGCTTTCCATCGTCTGCCCACTGGTACTCATCTTGTACTTAATTTTCAGATCCGGTTTATTTGCCGGCGCGGCTGGGCGCGGGCCTCGTCTTCGCGGCTGTTGCGCGACAATGGCCGAAACTGAAACCAATGAAACCAAAACAAGAAAAATGTACATCCCCTTAAGTCTATTTCCCATGATCTTCTCCTCTATTTGTTAGTATTAGTATCCATCCCTGCTTGGGCCGTTTCCTCGACTGCGGATTTCGCAACTCAAACCACCAGTCCTTAAAATTAGCGTCGAACTCAGTCACGCGCCTTGCGCAGTACTTCAGTGGCCCGCTTCAATGCCGCGACGATTCTATCCAGAGCTTCTTTTGCATTGCCGGTGCTTCGATCTTCAAGAGCCTGACGAAAATCAGGAAGCGGCTGAGCCGCGTAACCCGTATAGAATCCCGGCGCGTAGATCTGATGACGGTACCAGGGCCGTCCACGCAATCCTCGAACGTCCGTTAACGCCCGCTCGGTTGCCAGCATCACGTCATTGATGCGTTTCAATCTTGCCTCTGCTTTCTGATGCCGGTCGTTCGCTTCAACGCGGGTCCGCTCGATCTCGAGCACCGTTTCTTGCCGGCTCTTCTCAGCCCGGGTCGCCTCCCTGCCAAAGTCTTCAATCGCTTCCCTCATTTCCTTTTCATCAAATGCGGCTGATAGATTCCTGCGTCTCGCCATCTTTACGCTCTCGGTAAAGAATTCGTTGATCTGCGTGCTGTAGTCTACATAGTCGAACGGAAGTCCGTCGGCATCTGCCAGACGCATTGCGACCGTACCCCACAGCTGCGCGGCTGCTACGTGGTAAGCAAACGTCGGATCACCGAAGCGAGTCATCCAGTGAAATGAATCATAGGCGGAGTGATAGACGCCGTAATCACCACCGAACCCCATGTCGAGTGAAGGGATACCCAGATGCTGCAGAAACGGTGTGTAGTCCGAGCCTGATCCCAAGGCGCCAATGCGCGCCTCGGCGATTTCAGTGTCCGAACCAGTTTGGGCATCAGTCATCTCCGGTTCAGGGCGTGACTCCCGACTTCGGTCCTGCCATTGCTGATAGATGCTCTTTCCCGTTCTGGGGTCGGGGATGTCTCGCGTCGCGCCCCGAATCAACTTCCACAACGACGGAACCGATGACGCACCAAAGTTTGCACCCGAAACTGCCGCATCCATATTCAAGTAAGCGACAGCTTTCTCTCGCAATTCGTCGGCATATTCTTCGGCCCATTCCGTTGAGCCGATCAGCCCGTATTCCTCGCCATCCCAGCTACAAAGCACGATGGTGCGACGTGGTTTCCACCCGTTCTTCAATAACTGGCCAAAGCCTCGCGCGGCTTCCAACATCGCGGTTGTGCCGCTGTTTGGATCTACAGCACCGAAGGTCCAGGCATCGCGGTGGTTGCCCATGATCACCCACCGATCCCTTTCTTCGTTACCCTCTATGCGAGCTACCACGTTCCAGATCTTGCGAATCTGGTAGTCCATCTCAGTTTTCAGATGGACCCGCAGGTCGTCAGTACCACCGACGTGATATGCGAATGGCAATCCACCCTGAAATCCTGTTGGTCGCGTTGGCCCGCGCATCGGTTTCAAGAGCCGCTGTGCATCTCCGTATGAGATGGGCTGCACGGGGATGCGTGTCAGATCGGTTGCTTCCTCGATCTTTAATCTCGCGACCCCCGGAATCGAGGGCTTGCCAGGTGTCAGAGGATCGCCGGGATACTGAAACAGATACTGGACCGAGCCTCGCTGGGCAGAGCTTTCAGGACGCCAGGGGCCTTTTGGATAAACATCACCCTGCGTGTAGCCGTCATCTGCCGGATCGGAGTAGATGATTAACCCAATCGCGCCGTTCTCCTCGGCCACCTTCGCCTTTACTCCCCGGAATGAGTTTCCGTAACGCGCGAGGACAATCTTGCCTTTCACATCAACGCCTATTTTCTTGAGCGCTTCATAATCAGGAGGCAAACCATAGTTGACATAGACCAGCGGGGCAGTGACATCACCACTCGGACTGTAGCCATTGAAGAGCGGAATTATTTTGGCACTCGATGATGTCGGATCTTCTGGAACGACTTCTTCCTTGACGCTTAACCGTTCACGTCGTCTTCCCACAATCTCCACAATGCTCGGTTGCCTGGGATAGGGCAGGAGGACGTCATACTCCTTTAGCTCAGCCGGGATGCCGTAACTGCGAATCTGATCGCGCACGTAAATGGCCGTCGCGTAATCTTCTTTCGTGCCCGCCACGTGGGGCTCGGCAGTGAGGCGTCGCAAATGCTCGCGCGCTGAGCCGGATTCCGGAACTTTACGAAACTGTTCCTCTAGACGGCGTTGAGCTATCGCACTCTCGCGCGTAAATCCATCAAGTGCGCGCGCTTCGTCTGCTGGCTGAGAGCTTGCCAGGAGAAGAGGAGGGGCTTGGGAACACGAAGCCGAGTGTGCGCAACTACTATCGAACCCACCGATATCGACAGCCCCGGTTAGAGCTCCCCCACTCGTGCTCGAGGGATTGACCTCGATCGTGGGAGAGCCTTGTCCTGACTTTATTGTTCCTCCGATAACCGTCCAGCGGTATGAGACGCTTCCAATAGGCTTGCCACCTTTGACAAGCGCACTGAACCGCAATGATCCGTCCGGATAGGAATGAATGTCCGGACATGTCACTGATATCGTCGGGCAATCCTGTGCTTGGGTCACCAAAGGAGTCTGCGGGACGGCGGTCGAGTAACAGCCAAAGCAAAACACCAAAATCAGAACGAACGGTTTGGAGCGCTGTCTCATATCAATTTTTCACCCTCGAACGAACACTGAACATTGATTTCCCTATCGTCGTAGGATAAAACAAAGATTGCCCTTGAAAGGAAAGATGCCTCTCGATGGATAGTAGATATTACCCCGGCGTTGAAGCTGACGTTCACAAACTCATTTCTGAGCTGCGCAATCTTTTTGACCAGGATTACGAAGTGCAAACTATGCAGGTATCCTCAACGAGCTTATTGCAGGCTCGTAAGTCTAGCACGTTGCGTGACCTCACCGGACTATCAGCGGCGCTGACAATCAAAATCACGCCGGAGGCGGGCGGAACACGGGTTGAGATTGGCATGCAAAAGTGGTTTGACAAAGCCGCCGTCGCTGCCGTCGCCCTAATTCTTTCTGCCGGGTTGCTACTGGCGCTGCCGGCGTTGGGCGCTTACTGGCAATACAGGATTACTGAAGATGCCTGGAAAGTAATCGAAGATCACATAGCGCGCGTAGCTGGAGGCTACGTTCCTCCGCTGCCCGGCCGTTGTGGAACTTGCGGGGCCGCGAACAGCGCCGGCTCGGGATTCTGTTCCGCATGCGGTGCAAACCTACAAGTGGGCCGGACCTGTACTTCATGTGGCGCCGTTCAAAAAGAGACTTCTGCCCGTTTTTGTAATCGCTGTGGCAAATCTCTCACCTCAACTTAAGCTTCAATCTCTACGATAATCTCGGTGGTGTCCTAAATCTGTAGGGGCGTCCCTCCGTGGGCGCCCCATCGTGGCATTATCAGTAGGATGTTAATAGCACCAGTGCACGATGGGGCGCCCACGGAGGGACGGCCCTACAGATCTACGGACACTATAATCTCTACACTATAATCTCTACACTATTGACTTGGTAACGCTTTGGTCATATAAGTTCGCCAGCTCGCGAGCTTTTCTTTTCAACCCTTCACATATGTAGCGCTCTTCAAACCCATGGAGGTGGGTATCTATGAAAAAGTCTCTCCTTCTAGTTCTTGCTTCTCTCTTAGTTTGTTGTTTCTCCCAGGCTAACGCACAAACAGCCGATGCGCACCCTCTCCCGCCAGTGTTGCTAATCGTCCGTGAAGAAATCAAACCGGGAATGATGCCGGCACACAACCGGCACTCCGCCAGCTTCGCCGGAATCTTTGACAAGCTCAAGACACCTAACCACCGGATCGCAATGATCCCTGTGGCGGGCAACGAGAACGAGGTGTTGTATGTCACCGCAGGTGAGTCGTTTGCCGAACTAGAGATGATGACGAAGCAAACCGACAAGAAAATGGCTGGTCTAAACGGCACCGCGGGAGCGGAACTTGCTCGTCTGGAAAAGGAGGCCTCGGCTCTTCATTCCGGCATGCGGGATATGCTGGCGGTCTATCGGCCGGAGCTCAGTTTTAAGCCCGGTGTGGACGTAGCCCAGATGCGATATTTCGCAATAACGACTGTGCGAGTGCGTCCCGGCCAGGAGGATAACTACTCCGAGTATGTGAGAACTGTGATTAACGTGGCGAGAGAGAAAGCGAAAGCAGAAACGCATGTGGCGGCTTATCAGGTTGTCGCGGGCATGCCGGGAACAACCTACATGTTTTTCCGTCCCATGAAATCGCTGGCCGAATACGATCTCAGAATTGGTCCGCGGGTGCGTGAGGCAATGACAGATGACCAGAAAAAGAAAGCGGACAAGATGGCCGGCGAAAGCGTGGTTGTGAGCGAGACCAGCATCTACGCATTCAACCCAGGCATGAGCTATCTGCCGAAAGAGTTCACCGCCAGAGATGCCGGTTTTTGGAGTCCTGCACCTGAAGCGGTTGCCAAACCAAAACAAAAAAAACGAGCTCCGAAACCCGCAACCACCGGAGCAGCCCAATAGTTACGCCTGGCACCCGAAGTGCGGAGGGTCTGACCTTCCGCACATCAGGGGTTCCGGCTCAATTCATTTTCCATTTCTCATTTTCCATTTCTCATTTCTCATTGTCAGATAGTTCCGAGGGGTGCTGGCCATTCGTGAGTTGGATTGCGGGCAAATGGCAGATGAAAAATGACAAATGAGAAATGGAAAATGGAAAGGTCCTATGCCACGCACTAATACGCGGCTAGTCGTGTCTGAGAGCTTTGACTGGATCGATCCGTGCGGCTCGCGCGGCTGGGTACAACGCAGCAACGATCGAAATCACGACTGCGAAAAGAATCGCGCCGAGAGACAGGTAAGGCGGCAAGGAAAAGAAATCAACGTAAGACGCACCTTGCGGCTTCAGAATAAAACGATAAGCGAGTCGGTTGGCAATCCCATCTATCGCCCAAGCCAACAACGTTCCAACCACTCCTCCCGTTAGACCAATAACCGCCGCTTCGACGAAAAATATCAGTTTGATCTCCCGATCCTCAGCGCCGATCGCTTTCATGATTCCAATCTCTCGTGTGCGCTCAAGGATCGACATGATCATAGTGTTGGCTATGCCGAACGAGGCCACCAGGAGCGAGATGCCACCCAGCAATGCCAGCACGGAATCGAGAATTAGAAACACCGTGCGCAGCTGTTCCAACTCGTCAACTATCGAAAAACTGCCAAAGCCCAGATCGGCAATGCTTTTGCGCACGTCTTTCAGAGCTAGCGGATCCGACACCCTTACGACCGCCGAATCGTAGCCTTCGGTATCCGAGTTACCGAGCGCGCCACTCTCGCGCGCGAGTTCCAGGGCTACCTGGCCCATAGGACTGCGATGCTCGAGCGTCCAGGCACGCGCGGTTGGTAACGGAAGGTAGATATCGGACGTGGGCAACAAACCGCGAAGCCCGCCCTGACCTGGTCCTTCTCGGACCTCAGTTTTCAAAACCCCCGCGATGTGGAAATTTTGCGCTACCAGCCCATCCGAATTAGATTCATCCGGCGCCTGATCGTCCAGGGGGATACCAAAAAAGTTCGCCGGCTCTTCATCGGTTGAACTTTGCCCCGCATTGTCGGCCTTCTTTTCATTGGGAGGCGCAAGCAGCTCAACTGTCTTGCCCACAGCATCCGAAAAATTCTCGTAACCGAAGTCTTTAGCGAAGCGCTCGCTTACCACGATCTCATCAGTGGTGGGCGAACCGATCATCTTTCCCGCAACGAACTCCTGAAAGCGCGTCGAAGAATTCGGTACCGCTACACCGCTGGCGAATTGTGTGGAAACGCGACCGTTGGATCGCACATAAACAACGAAACTGATGTGGGGCTCGACGTAGGCTACTCCCGGGATCTTCGCAATCTCCGCAACAGCGGTGTCGTCGAGGATGCGTGTTGGCACGTTGTCTGGCCGCAGGCGTCCCTGGCGTCTCTCGCTGGGCTCGTTACTTCTTCCCGCGCCCCGGTCCCTTGCTGTGGCGGCCATGCTGCCCAGGCTCTTACCAAACACTCTAATCTCGCTAAAGAGATCCAGCGCCTTGAAGCGGGCCAGCATGTTGCCTTGCAGGCCCAGCCCAAAAGAAACCATCGTCACGATCACGGCGACTCCGACCACCACTCCCATTGTCGTCAGGAGAGCCCGCAGTTTGGCCTGACGCAGGTTTCGTAGAGCCAGGTGAAGAATGTCGATGAAACTCATGTCAAAATTTCGGATTTCGGATTGCGAATTCTGTCGGTAACTCTGTTGCGCAAAACCAGACGTTTAGGATCGCGTGACGCGGACTTAGTGGTTCAACTTCAAGCTGTGCCCAGACTTCGAAATCCGAAATCCGAAATCCGAAATTCAGAACACATGTCGCACAGCGTCTACGTTCCAATCGGCAAGACTTGCTGTTACAACTTCCGCGCCTACGGCGCGCAACTCAGCCTCCGACACAGTGTTCGTCACCGCTAACGTTCGCATCCCGGCTGCTTTTCCCGATTGAATTCCCGGCGGCGAATCTTCAACCACCAAACACTCGCGGGGTAGCAATGGCAGCACCCTGGCCTCACGTCTTTTCTCGTTCAGTTTTTCCAGTCCACGCCTGTAGCACGCTGGATCAGGTTTGCAAAGTCCAACGTCATCGGCACTCACAATGACTGAAAAGAGTTTGCCGAGCCGAGCCCGGTCAAATACGTAACTGATTTCATTTTGATCGGCCATGCTTACCAGACCCAACGAGAAATGTCGCGCGCTGGCTTTTAGGAATGTGACAACTCCGGGAAAGAGCGGCAATTCATCTTCCATCATCTTCCGATGTACCTTCGACTTAGCCTGCAGCACGGCCTCCGTAGTCTCGACTGTCAACTTCCCAGCCCGCTCAAGAGCTGTACGCACAAATGTGCGGTCATCCATCCCCAACGCCGCGAAATACTGCGCTTCAGTCAACTCGATGCCGTGTCCTTGCAACACCTGCTGGTAAGCAGTCATTTGCAGGCGTTCGTCATTGATGATCACGCCGTTGAAGTCGAAAAATATTGCTTCAATCATGTGTTGATAGTAGGCCGTCGGATTTCGAACCGGCTTTGGTCACCTGGTCCTGGACCATGACCTCTCCGATTCGAGCATTCTGTTCTTCAAACAGTTTTGGCAGGCGTTCACTTTCGAGCACATCCAGGCGTCGTAAGACCTCAGTAATGGAAAGCTCGTTCTTAAGATTTACCTGGTAGTCCAGGTCCGCCCGAAGTCGATCCTTTTCTCCTTGCCGATTCTGCGACATCATTATTATGGGCGCTTGAACTCCAGCAATCACTGCGAGCACCAGACCCAATAGCTGATACGGGACGGGGTCGAATCCGGTGATCAGAACGTAAGAGTTGAGAGCAATCCACAGAATGATCATGAGGCTCGAAGCACCAATGAACTTCCAACTGCCTCCAAACTCGGCGATCTGATCCGCCGCACGATCAGCCACAGTCGATCGGGCTCGCTCCTCATCATTTGCATTTCGGGAAACACGCCCGCGCAGAAGTTCGTCAGTCCGCCGCAGCCGCTCCGTCAGCGCAGAGAGCATGACGAGGGCCACATCGGGACTAGAGCGAACGAAAGATAGAAAGGCTTTTCGGGATAAGACGGCTAGCCGTGCATCTTCAAATACGCTGGCATCAGCCGATCTCTGGCGGCCATCTATCAAAGCCATCTCTCCAAAGAAATCACCCTGAGCAAGTTCCGCCAGCGTCACTTCATTGCCGTCCTCGTCCCTGATACTGATGCGCACCCTTCCGCTCTCGATCAGGTACAGAGCATCTCCTGAATCGCCCTTATGGAAAAGCAGCTTGCCTCTGGTTACTTGCTTGCTCGTCAGGAGGCTGCGCAGTTCTGTCGCTGCCTGGTCATCCAGCGATGCAAACAACGGAACCGAACGCAAGGACTCCAGCGTCATTTCGGTAGTTGAGTTGGACATAATTACCTCGCAATAGATTGGGGAGTGGTGAAAGCCCAGGGATCCTTAGTTTTCATTTTCCATTTTCCATTTCTCATTTCTCATTTTCCATTTGGATTGTTCACTTCTTGTTCGTGTCTGATTCGTGTGAGTTCGTGGATCGTTCTCATCTCGGCTAGGAAACGATCCACGAAACAAGACGAAACCCACAAAAGAGATTCAGAAAATGGCCAAATGAAAAATGACAAATAGAAAATGGAAAATGACAGGGCCTACGGCTCTAAACGCGCTGGTCATCCAACGGGCCCATCATTCCCATTCACGACGCGGCCGTCTTTCATCAAAACGATCCGATCAGCAAAGCTGGTGGCCAATTCGTGATCGTGGGTGACCATTAGTATCGTAAGCGCGTCTTTGTCAACCATCTCTCTTAAAAGACCGAGCAATTCATGGGAGCGCGTCGAGTCGAGGTTTCCGGTTGGCTCGTCGGCTAGTAACACCTTGGGACGATTTGCCAGCGCCCGGGCAATCGCCACTCTTTGCTGCTCACCTCCGGACAACTCGGATGGTCTATGCGTCAAACGATCAGCAAGGCCCACTCGCGTCAGCAATTCATCGGCGCGCTTGCGGCGCTGGCTGCCACGCAAGCCCGCAAAAGCCAACGCTAACCCTACGTTCTCTTCAGCCGTCATCGTGGTAATCAGATTGAAGCCCTGGAAAATCATGCCCACGGAATAGCGACGGTAGCGAGCCATCTCTTTTTTTGTTAGGGGTCCTAACGGCTTGGAACCAAAAAAGACCTCACCCGTGGTCGGATGATCGAGTCCTCCCAGCATGTTTAGCAGCGTGGATTTTCCCGAACCGGAAGTTCCCTGAATCGCGACAAACTGTCCTTCGTCTACGGCCAACGAAACCTTGTCGAGCGCCGTCACACTCGTGGTCCCCATCGGATAAATTTTGGATACTTCTCGCGCTTCTAAGATTGACATGGACAAGACCCGCGAAATTCAGGCCCTCGTGAGCCTATCTGGCTGTCTCACTCAACCACTGGAAATCGTGGCAGTGGCGGCCGTCTTCCTTCCCACCCGCCACAATTCAAACCGCTCTTCGTCAAATCCCTTCAACAGGATCTCAAAGGGGACTGCGTGGAGATCAGTGTCCGGGGAATTGATAAGCTCCCGCACGTCAGGATCATCATAAATAGAGCGCGAGATAATCACATCGTTACCTGTTGACAACCCTTCCAGACGCGCAGCCATGTTCACCGTGGAGCCGAAATAATCGAGCCGATCGTTCAAGGTAACGGCAATGCAGGGGCCGCTGTGCATCCCAGCTTTCAGCGTGAGCGGCGCGGTCCCCTCGGGCGGCGCGGCAAGTAGCTGCTGGGCCATCAGTACTGCGTTCAATGCTGACGCCGAATCGCGAAAGACACCCATCACAGCATCCCCAATGGTCTTAACCAGCGCACCATCTGCTTCGGCAATCGCCTTCTTGAGCACGTCGAAATGATTCAGCACGCGTCCGAAAGCTGTCGCGTCTCCAATTTCCCGGTAGAGCTGGGTGGAATGGCGCAAGTCAGTAAAGAGCACAGTCAGGGTACCTACCGAGATCTGCTCACCCGGACGGAGCGCCTCGCTGGAAAACAAGTCCCGAAAGATTTGCAGAGCAGTAACCTCAGCAGCAGTCGCTGCCTGATCGCTCCATTGCAGGCGTTCGAGAATAAACAATTGTTCGGCGTCGCTCGCGTTCTCTAATAGCAAGGTTGTCCGAGGAGCCAGTTTCAACTCGTCCCCAGAAACGCGCTCAACAATCCGGGCTGTGGCAGTCTCGGCGCCATCCGTCCTGACAGTGACCAATTGTTCGCCCGGAAGTTCCAAGGCTCGCAGGCGATAACTTCCCACCTCAAGCGGCAAAACAAGGTTACGGTTAGAGTGCGGGGCCAATAACTGCTGGACCACTACGTGAGGCGTCCGTTGCGGGCTGCCAATGCAATAGTCTTTAACCTCAGCCCGCCGCACCGAAGCACTGGGCCTGAACGTAATCTCGACGAATCGTTCGAAGTTCACGGTGAAATCGATGCGACAAGTCTCGCAGTGAACTTGGGAACTGATGTCGCTCAGGGAAGTTTCGCTCTCTTGTGGGCCTCGACATAGCGGACACAACAAATCCCATTGCATATCCAGAAGGCCCTGGCGCGTTCCCAGGAGGCAAGCTTCCAGCACGGCCCGGCGCGGCTCACCCCATTGATCAGCAAGCTCGTAGGGCCTGATTCGAGAGAGAGAGAAGTCGTCCGCTCGCTCAATAAAGTCAAACAGTTTCTCTAGCACCTGGGGAGCGACGCCATCAACCAGCAGTTTTTCCTTCAGAGCGTCAAGCCTGCCGCGAACGGCGGAGGAGAGTTCCAGACTCGAGCTCTCGGTAGGCACGGGGATTTCTGCCAGAGCAGTCTTGTCATATCTCTCGAAGGCGTTGGAAAATTTTCGACGGATGGCATAGCCAAACTGAAACGGAATCAGGAGGAAACCGAGTAGCGACTTTGGCGTGACCCAAATCTGATAGGTCAGTTTAGATCCGCCAACACCTCGGGGTGCGAGTTCGGCGAGCACTTTCAACTCTGCAATTGGACCTTTGCTGTATTTGCGAACAACTCCAAAGCGCGCAGGTTTGATCCATTCAAACGGCTGCTCCTCCCATTCCACTGGCACGCCCAGCATCGAAAGCTGCAAACGACGACGGGCATTGCGCAGTCTTTGCGTCTTACCTTCGGCGAGCTGCAACGCAGGCACGCCGGCATCGCGATTAAAACGATTGGTATCGGCGACGAAAGACCAGAGCTGCTCGGGGCTCGACTGTAGTTCGTATTCCCAACGGTAATGGAACTCGCGGTAAGACATCGCTGAAGGGGGTGGCGAATTGAGACGGGGAAGTTGGAAAGTCTTTACACCTCTTTGTATTCAGAGTCGACGTCCTCATGCGACGAGGCAACCCGGTAGTTTTTTGACTGGAGTTGTTTTGTAATTAGGAGGTCGTTTTTGGTCTTCAGAAGGTCGGCGCGGTTATAGACTGACAGTTCAAAGTTGTAACCGTGAGTGATGGCATCCTTCGGACACGCTTCCACGCAATAGCCACAGAAGATGCATCGACCATAGTCGATGTTGTAGACCTCGGCGTAGCGTTCATCAACTCCGATGCGCTGTTCCGGTGGGCGAGGATCGTCCTTGGCAACGATGTAGATGCAATCAGAAGGACACGCCGCCGCGCAGAGGAAGCAGGCAACACACTTCTCTCTCCCCAACTCGTCGACATGCAAAAGGTGTTGTCCACGGTAGCGAGGCTGAAGGGTAACCGGATCCTCAGGATACTGCACTGTCCATTTTTGTTTCGGGATGTATGACAGGGTGACAGCCATGCCCTGAATGATGGCCTTGGTTGATTCGATTGCGTCGCCAATGATTGACATAGGGATCCTGTTCTTTGTTCTTTGCTCTTTGTGCTTTGTGCTTTGGCCTTTGGTTTTGGCTTTCCGATTTGAGATTTGAGATCTCAGATCTGAGATTTCAGATCAAGCCGATTCTCATTTTATCCGCGAAACCTCCGAGCCAACAGCCTGCCAGCGTCCGTCGCGCCAGACAAACTTATCCGTAAACCTGTACGCCACCTCCTGATCAGGAAGTTGGACACGAAGCACACCGTCTAGCGATGCCCTGTCTCCCATTAAGGTCACCTTCAAATCCTCGAAATCCCATTTCTGAGTCACCGTGTCGCGCTCGACGGTGCGCAGATACTCCGCCTTCCCCTGAACCTTGCCCTCAGCTGACATACCAGTGTAATCGTCGGCCAGAATCCAGTTGAGCTTCTGTTTGTCGGCATTGATGTTGGCGACAGTCCACTCTTGCTCGAGGTCTCTAAGAGTTGCGAGCACTAACTCCTTGTCAGTGGGTGGAGGAGTTATGTCATCGTCTGTTGCATCATCCTTATCGACTTCAGTGTCGCTACTTTCATTGTTGGATTGTGTAACCGGAGCGTTTGAGTTCACATTGGAGTTCGCATCAACGCCCCGTTTAACACTCGGATTGGAGCTGTTCCTGTTAGACGCCGTCCGCAGCATCCTCGGGACGAAGATCGCTCCCGCAATCCCTATTCCGATCACTACGATTGCTAGTGCTGCCAAGAGTCCCACAACCCAGGGCCAGGTTTTTTTCCCGGTCGGAGCGGCAGTTGAAGGCTGAAACCCGGGTGGCTGGTAGTCCGGTGCTTGCCAATCGCGCGGCTTGTAGATTTCAGTCAGTGTCGGAATGCTCGTGCTTTCTTTCGCTGATGGCGAAACCTCATTCGCGGGCGCGGCCACCGAGATCAGGGGCGTGCCATCATCAAGACAGAAACTTAGGTTTGGATCAGTGAACGTTTTCTTACATGTGAGACAGCTTTTCATAAAGATAACTAACTTGATGCTGCTCCTATGATCAACATCACGATCCAAAACGCCATTATCGCAACGTAAATCAGCAGCGTAATCCCGCCGGTGATCAAGCCAATGACCGCCATCGGCTTGCCGCTGTGCTGGTGCGGATTCTTCTTAATCTGCATCAGCGCCACCGCTCCAAGTACCACCGCGAGCAAACCGAATATCGGACCGCCACAAATCCATCCAAAGGTAACACTAACAAGTCCGAGAATTAACGAGGCCACCGCTGTGCCCTGTTGCGCCGGACGGGTTATGCCGCGAAATGGAACCGGCGGTGGCGGCGGCACCCAGGCCGGCGGCGACTCATTCGCCCAACCGTACGGTGCCGGAGGTGTCGGTGCGTTCGGAGCTTGCGCCACATACTCGGTCGGTCGCGGAGGCGGCATCACGACCGTAGGAGGCGGCTCACCAAAAATCGCAGTCTCTTGCAATTCGAGACTAGCGGAAACCTCATCCCGCACCAGGACCGTGCCGTCGGTGGTGCAATAGCTCAAATACTCGTCATCGAAAGTGCTGTTGCAAGTGGGGCAACGCTTCATCCAGGGCCTGCTCTTGTTTAGACGATCTCGATCTGGCTAAAGAAGTATGAGATCTCGATTGCGGCGTTTTCATCGGAGTCGGATCCGTGAACGGCATTCTCACCGACCGACGCACCAAACTCTTTACGCAACGTTCCTTGATCGGCCTTTGCCGGATCAGTCGCTCCCATCAGATTGCGCCAGGCCGGTACGGCTCCCGTTTTCTCCAGCGCCATCACCACGCAGGGCCCACTCGACATGAATTCTGTTAATCCAGGAAAGAATGGACGCTCACGATGGACCGCGTAAAAGCCTTGGGCTTGCTTAAGCGTCATGTGAATGAGCTTTAACGCGCGAATTCTGAAACCGTCATCGATGATCCGTTGAATGATACTACCGGTTATTCCCGCCTTCACCGCGTCGGGTTTGATAATTCCAAAGGTAAGATCTGCCATTCTCCTAATAGTTCCTTCCAAGTATGTTTGTTTTGAGCTTTGAACTTTGAGCTTTGAACTTTGGCCCAAAGTCTCCTGGTCGAAATCCTTACCACGCGTAAAACGAGTCAAAGATCAAAGGACAAAGTTCCAAGCTCAATTACCTTGTAAGATCAATTGTTTAGTGCTTCCTTCATTGCCGATCCAATATCAGCCGGCGACTTCACAACGCGTATCCCCGCGTTTTCCAACGCTTTCATTTTTTCCGCGGCGGTCCCCTTCCCGCCGGCAATGATCGCGCCCGCATGGCCCATGCGACGGCCCGGTGGAGCTGTCTGTCCGGCGATAAACGCGACGATTGGTTTCGTCACGTTTTTCTTTGCAAACTCAGCGGCTTCTTCTTCCGCTGTGCCCCCAATTTCGCCGATCATCACAATCCCGTCGGTCTCATCATCCGCTTGAAACAAAGCCAGGGCGTCAACATGCGTAGTTCCTACAATAGGATCGCCGCCAATACCGATCGCAGTTGATTGTCCAAGATCAAGTGCCGTCAGTTGGCCCACGGCTTCGTAAGTGAGAGTTCCCGAACGAGACACAACACCAACCCGGCCCTCGCGATGAATGTGTCCCGGCATGATTCCAATCTTGCATTTACCGGGTGAGATAACACCGGGACAGTTTGGCCCAACTAGCCGGGTGGCTTTATCGCTCAAGTACTCCCTAACCTTAACCATATCGAGCGTCGGAATTCCTTCGGTAATGCAGACAACCAGCGCCACACCCGCATCCGCAGCTTCCATGATCGCATCGGCGGCAAAGGCGGGGGGCACGTAAATCACCGCGGCATTAGCACCCTCCTCTTTCACCGCATCGCTGACTGTATCGAACACCGGAATACCTTCGTGAGTGGTGCCACCTTTGCCGGGCGTCACACCACCTACGACATTGGTTCCATATTCAACCATTTGCTTTGTGTGAAACGAGCCTTCCTTGCCCGTTATTCCCTGCACTACGAGTCGCGTACTTTTGTTTACGAGAACGCTCAATGTGTCTGCTCCTGGAGACCTGAGTTATGAAAAGACTCAAAGATTACAACTCTAATTTTTATTTGAATTAAGTCGAAGTATAGCCGACAGGTCGCTTTGGCGCTAACACGCCTTACGCCAGTTCAAACCGCTGTCCGTAAACCGGCACTTCGACGGCCCAGCCGTACGTCTCCTTGATATGACCGGCCATGGCAGTAGCGGCATGCGGCTCGCCGTGAGTCAGAAACGTGCGTCGCGGGGCATCCTGCATTCCCTCCAACCAATGGAGAATCTCTTTCCAATCCGCGTGTGCGGAGAAACCACCAATGCGCGCCATGCGGCAACGTACAGGGACCCACTGACCCAGTACTTTTACTTCGGGCTCCCCATCGAGAATTCTTCTCCCAGTTGTGCCCGCAGCCTGGTAACCCACGAACACAACTGTCGCGTTAGGATCGGGAACACAGCGCAAGGCGTGATGCAGAACGCGGCCGCCGGTCATCATCCCCGAGGCGCTAATGATCACCCGCGCACCGTGCACGTCATTCAATCGTTTAGACTCAGCCCGGGATGAGACGGTGACCAGCGAACGTGTGCGCAACGGGTGTTGCTTTCCTGCCAACACACTCGCATAGGCCTCGTCATGCTCCTCTTCGCGGTTTCCGTAGACAGTTGTGGTAGCGGCAGCCATGGGAGAGTCTACATACACCGGTACAATCGGGATTTCCTTCTCATCTTCCAATTCACGGATTAGATAAAGCAGTTCCTGCGTTCGCCCGACGGCAAACGCGGGAATCAGTACGGGGCTATCACGCTCGGCAGCGTCCTTTATTATTCGAGTAAGCGCGTCTTTCGGGTCTTCCGGGTCGTGCAATCGATCGCCATAGGTCGATTCGACCAGCAGGTAATCACATGCAACGGGAGCCACCGGATCCTGAATGATTGGTTGGTCGTAATGGCCCAGATCGCCAGAGAACAGCACGCGCCGTCCCAATCGATCGACTCCAGCGCCCTCAATCTCCGCCAGCACCAGACTGGAACCGAGTATGTGACCCGCGACGCGAAATCCGGCGTGTACTCCCGGTGCAACCTCTATTGATTCACCGGTGTTTGGCAGCGGATGGACCAGCTTGAGCGCCGCGAATGCGTCTTTCTCCGTGTACAAAGGCAACGCTGGTTTATGGCGAGTCAGCTTATGCCGGTTCTTGTAGTCCGCATCTTCTTCCTGCAGCCGACCGGCATCGGGCAGCAGGATCTTCAACAGATCTGCTGTTCCCCGCGAACAGTAGACAGGACCAGAGAACCCCTGGTTGACCAGCCTTGGCAGATATCCCGTGTGATCAATGTGTGCGTGAGTGATTAGAACTGAATTGAGAGCCCGGGGATCGAAGGGTGGATCTTGCCAGTTGCGCTCGCGCAACTCTTTCAACCCCTGAAACATCCCGCAATCAACCAGTACACTCGCGCGCTCCTTTTCGATCAAATACTTGGAACCAGTAACAGTGCCTACGCCTCCCCAGAATGAAAGTGTTGCCAAGAAACCTCCTTATCTAGGAACGACGCGGAGACGCGGAGACTCGGAGACGCGGGGACGCGGAGACGCGGGGATACGGAGACAAGGGGACACGGAGACGAGGACATAGGTAGACGAGGGCGCACGGAAAAACGAATGATTTTTCTAGTTGAACTAAGTACTCAGCGCCGCGTCCCCGATGT
>JAMQPH010000876.1 GCA_023717605.1 Pyrinomonadaceae bacterium | reverse complement strand
GGTTCCTCATCGTGCTCACTCCCGACAAGTGGCCGGCCCTGGCGAATGGAATTGGTCGTGCTGATCTCTTGAGCGATCCAAGATTCGCTGATCCTGCTAAGCAGATGGCAAACTCCGCGGCGCTCACCGCAATTTTGGACGAAGTCTTTTCTTCTCAGTCAATGGCCCACTGGAGTGAAGTTTTCGACAAGGGTCACCTCACGTTCGGCGTGGTCCGTGCACCGAGTGAAGTTGTGAAAGACCCGCAGTTACGAGCGAACGACATCGTGGTTCCATTGGAAGGCGCCGGTGGTCACTTGCAGTTCACAATCAGTAGTCCAATTCAGGTACACGATGTGGACAAAGTGGCGGCCAAGCGCGCGCCGGAGATTGGCGAGCACAATGAAGAGATTCTCCAGGAGCTGGGCTTCGACACGAAACAGATCGACAGCTTCTTCACCAGTGGTGCGGTGACACAACATCGAGAAGCGGCGATCAAGTGAGGTGGGCGATGAGTGAAGTGTTGACAGAACGCTCTGGCAGTATCTTGCGGATCACATTGAATCGACCCGCTAAGAAGAATGCGATGACTTCGAGCATGTATACGACAATGGCGCAGATCCTCAATGACGCAGCGAAGGACGAGGAGATACTTGTCGTGCTCTGGGATGGCGCCGGAGACTCATTTTCCGCCGGCAACGACATCGAAGATTTTCTGACGAACCCACCGGGCCCAGGTGAGAGTCCGCAAGCCCAGCTAGCGAATGCGTTGCTGAAGTTTGACAAGCCGCTGATTGGCGCGGTGAAGGGTGTCGCTATCGGAGGCGGAACTACTCTGCTGACACATTGCGACTTCGTGTTCGCGGGCGAGGGTGCGAGGTTTCAATTGCCCTTCGTCAATCTTGGCCTGGTCCCGGAATTCGGATCTTCCTGGTCCTTGCCGGCGCGTGCCGGACATATCCGTGCTGCCGAGTTGATTTTGTTGGGCCAGCCTTTTGACGCAAAGGTTGCGGCTGAAATTGGATTAGTCACCCGTGTTGTGCCCGACGAAAAACTGCTGGCCACCGCGACCGAAACAGCTGAGAAGCTGGCTGCAAAACCTCCTGGCGCTCTGCGAGCTTGCAAGAGACTGATGAAGCATTCTCAACGCGAGCAAATCGCGAAGGCAATAAAAGTCGAGAACGAAGAGTTCGCCTCGCGAGTGCGCTCGGCCGAGGCAAAGGAAGCGTTCACAGCGTTTCTTGAAAAGCGTGCGCCCGATTTCAAGAGAACAAAGGAACCTGCGCCAGCAAGGTAGTCTGTTTTCAAAAGTGACTTGAACGACCATGAAGAGAGCTGCACAAGTAGAGACGCTTCGAAGAGTCGTCTCCACCCGAATGCCAACTCGGTGGGGAACGTTTCAGACGATCGGGTTCGAGCGTAAGTTGTCGAATGGTAGCGCGCGGGTTGAAACCGCGCTTGCGATCGTCCTGGGCGATGTGAGGCAGGGCACTCCGTTGCTCCGCATCCACTCGCAGTGTTTCACCAGCGAAGTGCTTGGCTCCTTACGTTGCGACTGCCGAGAACAACTGGAGATCGCCATGCGCGCCATTGCTGAAGAAGGTCGTGGTCTCGTGATCTATGAACATCAGGAAGGTCGCGGTATCGGGTTGATGGCGAAGTTACGGGCTTACGCGCTTCAAGACAAAGGTTTCGATACAGTCGAGGCGAATCATGCGCTCGGGTTTGCCTCCGATTATAGGGACTTCACTCTGCTGGCCGCGATTTTGCGTGATCTTGGTATCAGCCAAGTTCGACTTCTTTCAAACAATCGTCAAAAGGCACGTGTCTTGTCCGAATCCGGTATCGAGGTCGTCGCCCAGGTCCCCTGCGAGGCTGCGCCAAACGAACACTCCCTGGGTTACCTGCGAACAAAAAAAGAAAAGTTGGGCCACGCTCTGACGCTTGGACAAACAGAAATCACAGATCCGATTGACGGCGGTCAATCCCCGTTTGCCACCATAGAGGATGCAATTCGTGAGCTTCGAGCTGGACGCATGATCGTCGTTGTGGACGATGAAGATCGCGAGAACGAAGGCGATCTAACGATGGCTGCGGAGAGGATCACCCCGGAAGCAATCAACTTCATGGCAATGCACGGACGAGGTCTGATTTGCCTCGCGATGACCGGCGAGAGACTCCAGGAGTTGAGCCTTGACCCAATGACATCTGACAACACTTCGTTGGGCGGTACTGCGTTCACGTGCTCGATAGATCTAAAAGGACAAGGGGTAACCACGGGACTTTCCGCCTACGATCGTGCAGAGACAATCAAGGCTGCCGTTGATCCATCGAAGCATGCAACAGACTTCGGACGACCGGGCCACGTTTTTCCACTTTGTGCTCGCGACGGCGGCGTTCTCGAGCGTAGAGGTCAGACAGAGGCGGCGGTTGATCTCGCAAGGATTGCGGGATTATCGCCGGCTGGAGTGATCTGCGAGATCGTCAACGACGATGGCACGATGGCTCGAGTACCCGACCTCATCAAGTTCTGCAAGAAACACGACCTTTTGATGATCACGGTAGATGCTTTGGCGGAGTACCGATTGGAAATGGAGTACGAGGAGTCTCTTGATGGAATACCTGATTTCTTGCCCGTTTCGCTCAGGCATCGGGTGACTGAGCTCGATTATT
>JAMQPH010000866.1 GCA_023717605.1 Pyrinomonadaceae bacterium | reverse complement strand
TAATATGCTTGGCCATTGCTTCGTCCACAAGGGAATGCCGCGCGCGGCAGTGCTCTGGTTCAAGAAAGGATTGGAGGCGCCCGGGCACGCAGAAGACGAGTATAAGGCGTTGCGTTATGAGCTTGGCTCGGCCTACCAGCAAATGGGCGACATTAGTCGGGCGGTCGAGATTTTCACCGAAGTGTATGGAGTTGACGTCTCCTATCGCGACGTAGCAGACAAGCTACAGGAACTCCAGGCGCAAAAGCAGGAACTCCAGGCGCATAAGAAAGCTAAGAAGAAGCGGAAGTAACCAGAGAGAGCGTAAATCGTTAATCGTTAATCGTAAATCGTTGTGCTAAGAACAACGCGCTTCGCGATGACCAATGTTACGATTCACGATTGACGATTCACGATTGACGGTTGACGATTCACGATTGACGATTCACGATTCACGATTCACGATTCACGATTCACGACATGTCAGCCAAGCTCAGCGTTATCTTCTACATTATCCTCTGCCTGGAGATTGGCATTGTACTGACGCTGCTGCCCTGGATTCCACAGGGATTTCTCGGCCTGAGTGATTGGGGAAACAACTATTTCCTTCTGTATGCCGCGCGGAAGACCGGTTTCTATGGTTTGCAGAGTGTGGTGGCCTCGGGCTGGGTCCGTGGCGCAGTCACCGGGTTGGGCATCTTGAACCTGGGAATGGCGTTTTGGGAGATCTTCCATTTCAAGCAAACGCTCACTGCCTTGCGAGGAAATCCAACCCCCCCTCCCTACGTTTTGCAAAAAAATGCCACTCTATCAGCAAAAGCCAATCACTTACCTGATCACGAGCGGCGCGACGACACCGCCAACAACGCCGGGTGATAGAGAGTTCTCACGGCTCCTCAATCTAGTAGCTGCGGCAGTCGCCGCACATGTCAATCTTCTCCAACTCCGCGAAAAAGAGCTGAGTACTCGTGTGCTTTACGACCTAACTCTGCAGGCCGCCAGGATTACACGAGGAAGCAACACGCGCTTACTGATTAATGATCGCGCAGATGTGGCACTCTCAGCCGGTGCCGCGGGAGTACATCTGACTGCCGGATCAATTGAGGCCTCTGTAATTCGCCGGACATTTGGTGATGACTTTCTAATCGGGGTATCAACACACTCACTGGAAGAAGCTCGAGCGGCCCGCGACGACGGAGCCGACTTTGCGGTGTTTGGACCAGTGTTTGAAACAATATCAAAACGCGCTTACGGTGAACCACTCGGGTTGGAGAAACTTGAACAAGTAGCCGGCGCAATGCGGCAGTTTCCGGTGCTGGCACTAGGTGGCGTTACGTTGGACAATGTAGCCGGGTGCTTTCGCGCCGGCGCCGCCGGGGTTGCGGCAATTCGACTGATGAACGATCCGGACCAGCTAGCGCGAGTGGTAGCAGAGATTGATGCAAGCTTCAGGAGCCGGTAAGAATGACCACCTCATCAGCAAGTAGCTCGCTCCCTGTGGCGTTGACGATTGCCGGGGTTGATCCCTCGGGAGGCGCTGGCGTGATTGCAGACGTCAGGACCTTCGCGGCCTTTGGCTGTTTTGCCACCGCCGCAATCACATCTCTTACCTTCCAGAATACGACCGGTGTTTTCGGTGCCTTGCATCAGACGCCGGAAACCGTTCGAGCACAGGTAATGCCGATCATTGAAGACTTCAAAGTCGCCTGTGCAAAAACCGGAATGTTGCCGACCCGCGAAGTCATTTCGGAGGTGGCCCGGCTCTTTCGCTCGACGCCGTTGCCGGCGCCGGTTGTCGATCCGGTTATGCGCGCGACTTCCGGCGACGATCTGATCAATGACGATGCAGTGAGTTGTCTGGTCGCGGATCTGTTTCCGCTGGCTCTGGTGGTTACGCCGAACATACCGGAGGCTGAGCGGCTGACGGGACTTACGATTACCGACGAACTAGGAATGCTTAAAGCTGCCCGAATCATTCGCGAGATGGGAGCACGCGCCGTCCTCGTCAAAGGCGGACATCTCGCGAGTAAACAGAAGGCAGGCAGCAGAAGGCAGAAGGCAGACGGCAGTAGGCAGGAGACCGCGATCAGTCATGCGCATGGAGCGGCCAAGGTTCCCGAGCAAGCGATCGACGTACTTGATAACGAGGGACGAGTAACAACCTTTCGTGATGAGTTGATCGCCGGAGGAGAGGTTCACGGTTCAGGTTGCACACTCTCGGCTGCTATTGCCGCCTGTCTTGGCAAAGGACAGAATTTGGAGCAGGCGATTCACGCCGCCAAGAGTTTTGTCACCGAAGCGATTCGCCGTTCACCTGGAATTGGACACGGAGCGCGGCCTCTATATAACGACGTGCGGCATCTGACACCCGGCACCTGACACCAGCTTTGTCAGCCTTCGATAGTGACGTTTTCCATCTTCACTTCCGATGCGGGACGGTCATCACGGCCCGTTGGCGATGTCGCGATGGCGTCCACTACGTCCTGACCTTCAGTAACCCGGCCGAAGATCGTATAACTTGGCGGCAGCCCATAGTCTGAGTGCATGATGAAGAATTGCGAGCCGTTCGTGTTTGGACCTGCATTCGCCATCGCCACTGTCCCCGCTTTGTAGCCGCGCTGGTAAACCGGTGACGACGAATTGATCTCATCATTGAAGCGACCACCCCACGCCGACTCGCCGCCTCGGCCAGTACCGGTGGGATCACCGCCCTGAATCATGAAGCCCTTGATTACACGATGAAAGATGATTCCGTCGTAATAACCGCGTTCCGCCAGAGTAATGAAGTTCTCCGTAGTTTTGGGAGCATCCGTCTCTAGTAATTCGAAACGTATGGTGCCCTTATTGGTTTGAAGTACTGCAGTCTTGTTTGCCATCGACCTTCTCCTGTAATCGCGAAACTAATTTGTCCGCAGGTTAATTCAACTTATTCAACGAATATTAGTCAGTTTCCATCCGTTGGCGTTTCCGTTCAATTAAGAATGAATCTCTCGATTGCCAGGGCGACGCCGTCCTGGTCATTTGTACCTGTTGCATGAAAACCGTCGATGTCGTGCAACGAGGCCTCTGCATTTTCCATAACTACGCCGGTACCGGCGTAATGTAACATCTCCAGGTCGTTCAGGTTATCTCCTACAGCCATGACCTCTTCGCGCAGGACACCCAGCTCAGCTGCCGCGGCAGCCACTCCCAAACCTTTGGAAGCTCCCGGGTGAACGATGTCCAGCAGAGTGAAGTCTTGCTTCTTGTAGGTGGTGCTGAACAGCTTTACCGTTGTTCCCAATTCTTCGCGTAAGACGTGCTCGAGCGCTTTCATCTTCTCGCAACCACCTGAGAAAGCGAGATGAACGGGTTCGTGATCCAAAAACTCTTCCAGCGACGGTACCTGGCGCACCGCCTCCTGGCCATTCTCACCATGAATTCGTCGCGCCCAATTGACGTACAGCTGGGCTGCATAGTTGTCACCAGTCAGGTGATCGTAGACCAGGACGCCTAAGCCCTCATGGTCGTCGCTCAGAAGCGCATCGGCGCCTGCTGCTCGTCCGACTTCCAAAGAACGGCGGGCAGCGCTGAGGGGAAGAGTCAAAACGGATACGGTTTCCAGCGTACGTGCGTGCTTGGTAAGGGCGCCGTTATGGGCAATCACCGGCACATCAAGACCTAACTCGAGCGCGGTAGGACGTGCGTCGCGAAAGCGGCGGCCGGTGACGATAGCGACTCGAACGCCACGCTCTCGGGCCTGTTCCAGGGCTTTGCGATTACCTTCAGAAACTTGCCCACGCGAGTTAAGCAAAGTTCCGTCGAGATCCAGGGCAAGCAAACGTATCGGCATAAATCGGAAAAGCAAACTTAAAGGAATAGAGGTGAAAAGGCAAAGCACCGGTGCTAAAAAGTAATGTTCTATTCCTTTTGCTTGTGCTTTTGTATGTCTATCGCTTGCCTGTGGCTTCTTCTTGCTCGGGGGAGTGAAGTAGTTTTTTCTTGAATTTCCCAATGCTCGAGTGATCGTGTGCATAACTGACAATCCTGTACACGCCGCGAGCCACATTGCCGCCGCCCACGTTGCAAACGATAGTTCCATTGGCTGCAGCAAGTCCTTTGGTATGTGCCTCAAGCCAATCGTGATTCTCGATAGTCGTCTCGATCCTACAATCGGCAGGTATTTCTATTCCCATCTTCGCTAAGAATTTTCTCGGACTCTTTAGCTGAGAGAGAAACTCTCTGGGTGTGCACTCCCAGAAATGAACGTGAAAGGGTTCGTCCCGGATAATTTTCGAACGGGCTGATAGGTCTACGATCTTACTAGGCATGATGAATCCTCCTTACTGGTGAAGCGCAGAAGCGCGAAGCGGTTGAGTGATTAACAGTGGCCCACTCGAGGCGTGAGAAAAGCAGCCGCGGGGAGTAAAGCCTGTCGATGACGAGGACGCCGAATAGTAAATCCTAAATCGTGAATAGTAAATAGCCGTAAGAGTGGTGAACTGAAAAAGAAAGGAGTGTCAGCAGTTTGCAGTCAGCGGAGTGCCGCGCTTGCAGAAAAAGAGACTATTTTTGTCTATCAGCCTTACTGATCACCCGCCTGTTTCATTATCTCCATGTGACCTTCGAGAATCGCGGTTGTTTGTTGCGGGTCGGGTTGAAGCGACCAATCGTCATGATCGAACGTACCGCCAAGGATAATGCCATCTCGTCTCGGAAACATGTATCCCGATCCCGAGATGTAGCAGTAGTCAACTTCCGGCTGCGGCAACAGCACTTCCAGCTGACCTCGCACCGGAATCAGCTTCTGATCATCAAAAAGCGCTCGTGAGCCCAAGCCGGTGCAATTGAAGATTACCGATTCTCGCAGTCGGGCAATATCCTGTCGATTCTTGAATTCCTTAACGACGACCTTTCCACCCGCGATATAGAAGTCCCGCAGCAGCGCCCGGAGATACACATGTGGTTCAATCATCATGGTGCTGAACTGGCGCGTGAATGGAAATCCGAAATAGCGCTTTGGATCCCGATGAATCTCGGTTTGAGGATACAGTTGTGCACCGCCAAACAGCTCGCGCTCCAGTGACGCTTCGTTGCGGATAAGCTCTAAAGTGTCGGTCCAGCGCACACCGTAGTCTGGCCCAACGAGTCCCTGGAACGCCCGATTGGAAAGTTGACAGGCAACTCGAAACTGCTCTGAAAACTTGGCAGTTACTTGCTCTGGGTCAAACGAAGAGGTGGGATACCACAACGCGCCTGCGATATTCGAGGTGGTATCAGGCGGCAGGTTTTTCGCATAGATGCTTACAATGCCCGGGAAACGCTGTTGCAGTAGTCGCGCCGACGATAGTCCGATGACGCCGCATCCAAGCACGGCGAAGCGGCGGTTTGCACTTCGGTCAGGGCGCGTTTGAACGAAATCGCGCGCGAGATCCACTGCCAGCGACGAAGTTCCCCACGACAGTGTTACGCCCGCTCCGCCGTGGCCATAGTTGTGCACCAGGAGTTTTCGTCCCAACCGCTCCGCTTCGATCACAAAACCTTCTGAGCGATATGGCCTCAGCCCAACTACGGTACGAATCACACGGTTGCGAGCGACTTTGACTCTTGCAAGATGCCTTTCAGCATCAAGCGCAGCCGCAAGTGGGGCTAAAGGCAATGCTCGGGCGGCCATTACGAGAGCGCTGGTTACGGCAGCACCTCTGAGAAATGCACGCCGGTCTATTTCATGTTTGCTCATAATGGGGGATAGTAAATGGTGAATAGTGAATGGAAAAGAAGAGATTGGTTGGCAAGGAGGCCACTCAATACACAGAACCATTGGCTACCGCAAATGGTTCTGTGTGTGGCTCGGCTCGCGTTTAAGTTGAATTGTGAACTTCTGCGTATTAGCGCTCAAGAAACAAGTGTCGGGCAATTGCTCCATCTGGCATCAGACGAGGGTGGTCTTCAGCGGCCTTTCCGTTATCGCAAACACCCTAATTCCAAAGAAAGGCACCTAATCAGTGAACATTACGCATCTTGAATGCGCCGCCTGCGGGCTCGAGCACGAGGCACAACGCTTGCACAACCTCTGCCGCGAGTGCGGTAAGCCGCTGTTGGTTCGTTACGATCTGGAACGGGCTGGAAGCAGTTTGACAAAAGAATCTCTTCGCGGGCGCAGAGCCGATATGTGGCGCTATCGCGAGGTCTTGCCGGTCGAGAACGACGAAAACGTCGTAACGCTCGGCGAAGGCTGGACGCCTTTGCTTCGTACCGATCGTCTGGGAAAGAAACTGGGTCTCGGAAACTTGTACATCAAAGATGAGTCGCAGAATCCCACTCAGAGTTTCAAGGCCCGCGGCATGACGGCTGCTGTTTCAATGGCCAGGGAACTTGGCGCTCGGAAATTGGCAGTACCTTCCGCCGGAAACGCGGCAGGTGCCCTGGCAGCTTATTCGGCGCGCGCCGGACTCGAGTGCTTCATCTTCATGCCCAGGGACACGCCGCGCGCGAACGTTGTCGAATGCGAACAAACGGGCGCGCATGTGACCTTGATGGATGGCTTGATTACCGACTGCGGAGCGGAAGTGGGCCGGCGAAAAGAAGCTGAGGGTTGGTTTGATGTGTCGACTCTCAAGGAACCGTACCGCATCGAAGGAAAGAAGACGTTAGGTTACGAACTCGCAGAGCAGCTTGATTGGACTCTTCCCGACGTCATCGTTTACCCGACCGGCGGTGGCACGGGACTGATTGGAATGTGGAAAGCGTTCGACGAAATGGAAAAGATGGGATGGATTGGGTCCAAGCGTCCCCGGATGGTCACTGTACAAGCCGCTGGTTGCGCGCCGATTGTGCGCGCGTTTGAGGAAGGGAAGCGTTTCGCGGAGGAATTTCCCAACGCCCAGACGGTAGCTTCGGGTCTACGCGTGCCGCGCGCGATTGGCGATTTTTTGATAGTTGATGCGCTGCGTGAGTCGGGAGGAACGGCCATCGCAGTTACCGACGAGGAGTTAATCGCCGCAACTCACGAGATTGGAGCCGTCGAGGGTTTGTTCTGTGCGCCCGAAGGCGGTGCCTGTTTGCCTGCATTAAGAAAGATGATTAAGGAAGGACAGGTGAAACCGGAAGAACATGTGGTCCTGTTTAATACTGGCGCGGGTGTAAAGTACCTCGAGTGCTTTTCTTGAGAAGGAGTGGCATAGACTTCAGTCTGTGTTGCCGGTTGAGTTGCTTAGATCATTGTCAGAACCAGGCTGCTTGAGATCACAGACTGAAGTCTATGCCACTGCGTGAGATCCACCTTTCGTTAACCTAGGGTTCTTGGAGGAATAGTTTTCGTGAAATATCTGTTCTTGTTTGTCTTAACAACCATTCTGCTGAACTCAACTCTTGCTTTGGGACAAGCCAAGGATGCCACGGCAAGTGAAACTGAATCGTCCCGCATGGCAGAGCTGCGGCGCACTGGCCTCGAAGCGCTTTACAATCTTGATTACGAGAAATCGCGCCAAGACTTCAGCGAGATCGCCCGGCTCTATCCGGCTCATCCCGCCGGCCCACAGTTGTTAGCAGCCCGACTCTGGGCCAAGACGCTTTATGAGTCTCGTCGACTGCAGACATCGCTCTACAGTTCAGAGTCGTTCTACACTAAAGGTGACGACAAAGTTGATCCGAAAATCGTCGCGGAGTTTCGCAATCTAACGCGCGAGGCCAAGAGACTGGCAGACGCCCGATTGAAGAAAAATCCTCGCGATATCGAAGCGTTGAATTTTCTAGCGGCCATTGCCGGGCTAAAGGCATCCTTCGAAGAATCGGTCGAGCGGAGGCATTTTGCGGCGCTCAGGGACGGGTCGGAAGCCGTCGATCGTCATCGCGAGGTGCTAAAGCTTGATCCGACGTACATTGATGCTGAGTTGACGATCGGATTCTATGACTACGTGGTGGGATCCCTCCCGCTGCCGGTCCGGTTACTGGCTGGCATCGCCGGGGCGCGGGGATCGAAGAACCGCGGTCTCGCAGCGCTTGAACGTGTGGCGAAGGACGGACGGTGGTCTCGCGATGATGCCAAGTCGGTGTTGATTCTCCTCTACACGCGCGAGAAACGTTATAAAGATGTGCTGGCCCTGGCACGCGAGCTGAGCGCAAAGTACCCGCGCAATTATTTGTACAGGTTAGAGGCGGCAGATGCGCTGGTTGCCCAGGCTGCGGTGGAACGGAAGGCAAATAATGAGGCGGGCGCAGTTAAGACTGAACAAGAGGCGTTCAGCACATTTGAGGATTTGTTGAGCGACCGATCTTTACGTGACACAGTTTCGCGCGCGCTGGACCTGGTGCATTTCAAATATGGCGAAGTCTTGCTCACCGCGGGCCAGGGTGCCCGAGCCGCCCGAGAGTTTTTGGCGGCGACGAAAGTTGAGCGTGCCGAACCGGCATTAGTGACCATGTCTCATCTCTATGCGGCGAGGTCGTTTGACTTGGCCGGCAAACGTGACGACGCGTTGGCCCAGTATCGGCAAGTGTTATTGCGTCCCGACATTTTTGACGCGCACGATGGAGCGAAGAAAGGCCTGCGCGAGCCGTTCCGGATGGAAACTGCGAAAAACGGGGAGTGAAGCAGGCAGACGGCAGGAGCAGGAGGCAGAGGCTGACGGTTAGTCTCGGGGCAATCATATGCAAAGCAATGGTGAGAAAGGTCCAGGCAAGACGCGGCCGCGCCGTTTGCTCCTGTGCCTTGATGGCGTGCCGCATGAAGTAATTGAGGCTGCCAGGCAGCGCGGTCTTTTTGATAGTTTTCGAGCGCCTTCGCGGCTCCTGTCTCCTTTTCCAACCATGACCAATGTCGCACTCTCAGCGATGCTCGGGGCCACCGCGCCACTCGGTTATGAGAGTCTTTATTTCGACAAGTCCGCCCGTGAGCTCCGCGGCGGTGTGCGTAAGTACATTGGCTGGCGCACTCCCGACAAAATTCCTTCCTCGTACATGGACGAGCTCGATTATCAGGAACCGCTCGCTTTTGAGTTTCTCGTTTATGTAGCTCCAGAGAAGGTCTGGCGCACGGACATGCAGCGCTTTCGCGCGCGCTTTCGTGCGGCGCCACAGACGCGCGACTATTTTGCGTTCCTCAAAGGCACAGACGGCTTACTCCACATTCGCGGCCCGAAACATTTGGCGGTGGCGCTCGAATCGCTCGATAAGATTCTGCGCGAGATTCAAACCACTTGTGGGTCGGAAACTGAGACAGTACTTTTTTCAGATCACGGGATGAATCTGTTCGAGAACCGTCGCGTTCATCTGAAAACACACCTGCACAACCATGGCTTCTCAGTCGGCAGCAGTTTCTCAGAGAGATCTCGAGCCAACCTCGCGATTCCCGCCTTTGGGCTTTGCGGCTACGCGGCGATTTACTGTGGGGATCAGGAAGCGGTGGCTAATGTCGCGAGTTCTCTGGTGGAATTGGAAGGTGTGGATTTTTCGATTTACAAAGACGGTGCGGAGGCCATCGCGGTTACCGGAGCAGATGGCGCGGCCCGCGTAGAGCGAAAACAGACAAACGGCGCCACCAGATATCGGTACATAGCTTCCAACAACGATCCCTTGCAACTTCAGCCCATTCTCGAAGCGCTGAATCAAGCAGGAAAGCTGGATGAGGAAGGTTTTGCCTCTGACAAGGATTGGCTTGAAAACACCGCGAACCACATTTACCCCGATCCGCTGGCCAACCTCTACACCTCGCTGCATACCCAGCGCGTGAAACACACGGCCGATGTCCTCGTTAGTTTACGTGATGGCTACTATTATGGTTGGTCCCCCTTCGCGCGCCTTACCCGGCTCGCGGCAACTCATGGCAACGCGCTTCGTCCCAGCTCAAATGCGTTTCTAATGAGCACCCACCGCACCCTTCCTCCCTTCATTCGCGCCGACGTGGCCCAACCACTGTTGAGAGGGTAGCCGCTCTGGCCACATGATTGGCCTCCCAAGAGGACCGCCAGGGCCCAATCAACACCCACAGAATCACTCTGCACACAGAACCATTTGCGGTAGCCAGTGGATCCCACCACTCAGCACCAGAGTAGCAAAGCAGCACGCTTACCAGTTGAGGCGCTTGGCGACGACTAAGTTCTTGAGTGAAATGCTGTGAGTGGCTGCTGCTGGTGCTGAGTGCCGGGTTCCATTGGCTACCGCAAATGGTTCTGTGGGTTGAATGGTTCTGGCGATTCTTGAGCGGCCACAGAGTTTCGTCACCGCTGCTTGACGCCTCACAGCCTAACCACGTACAACCGTACCAATGACAGAATTCGAGGTTCAGAACCCGACGCCGGCCGTGGAGACTTTTGATCTGGTGCGGCGGTTTGGCGTTTTCACCGCGGTTGATCATCTCAACCTACGCGTGCAGCGAGGAAGTTTCTTTGGTTTCCTTGGTCCCAACGGCGCGGGCAAATCCACCACGATAAAAGTGCTGACGGGACTGCTGGGCCCCAGCAGCGGAAAGATTCGCGTGCTGGGTCGCGACCTGGCCGTGGAAACGCTTGAAGTAAAAAGAAGAATTGGTGTGGTCCCGGAAGATCTCAACCTCTTCGAGCGATTGACCGGCGCCGAGATGCTGGCCTTCACCGGCCGTATGTACGGCTTACAAAAGAGCGAGATCGCCGAACGGGCCCCGGAACTGCTGGAGCTGATGGAATTGGAATCAGAACCGAAGAAGCTGATTGTCGAATACTCTCATGGGATGAAGAAGAAACTCTCACTCGCCTGCGCTTTGATTCATCGCCCTGAAATTCTGTTTCTCGATGAGCCTTTTGAAGGTGTTGACGCGATCGCCTCCCGCACGTTGAAGGATCTGCTCTCGCGACTTACCGAACGTGGACTGACTGTGTTTCTTACTTCCCACGTGCTGGAGATTGTGGAGCGGCTCTGTAGTGACATCGCAATTATTTCTCAAGGGAAGCTGCTCGCTGCGGGCTCTCTCGATGAGCTGAAAAAGGGAATCCCGGTCGAGGGCGACGGCGAGCGTCTGCGCCCGGTTTCGCTGGAAGAATACTTTATTCACATCGTCGGCGGCACTCGCATTTCGGGCGAGGAAGAGGTGCTGCAGTGGTTAGGGTAGCCTGGGAAGCGCCCGTGCCAACGCAGCCTGGGCACGCTTCCGATAAGACGGCTTAGTCAGGCGGGAGAGCAGCATAAGATCACTCTTCTAATTGCGTTACTGATCCGCAGCACAATACTTAGTTTAATCGGCTCGTTGTAGAAGTAAATCGGAGGAAGTGATGAAGACACGGATTCTTAGCTTAATCTTGCTGACAGTATTTGCTTCAGCGGCTCCCGCTCAAAAGAATGAGCAAAACCGTCCCCCCATCATTGACGCTCATGTGCACGCGTTTGAGAAGGACGAGAGGTGGACCCATAAAGTGGCCAATCCTCTTACCGGGCAGCCTATGACTGCTACTACTGAACAGTCTCACATGCAGGCTACCCTCGCTGAGATGAAAAAATACAATGTCGTAAAGGCTGTTATAAGCAATGACTATCAGGCAGTTCTGCGATGGAAAGCCGCTTCACCTGACCACATAATAGCTTCCTATGGCTTTTATGATCCCTCTTCGCAGGATTTAGCATTCCTTCGCAGAGAACATGCTGCCGGTCGGTTAATGGCTTTGGGCGAGATCGGAGCGCAATATGAGGGAATAGCCCCGAATGATCCGAAGATGGAGCCATATTTTGCTCTGGCGGAGGAGCTGGATATTCCAGTCGGCATTCACATAGGGCTGAGCAAGCCAGGAATCGCCTACGATGACGCACCCAAGTACCGTGCGGCGCTCAGCAATCCACTGCTCCTGGAAGAGGTATTGATTCGGCACCCCAAGATACGAATCTATGTCATGCATGCTGGATGGCCGATGTTGGATCAGATGGTCGGCTTAATGTGGGCGCATCCTCAGGTGTATGTAGACACTGGGGTAATTGATTGGGCGGTACCTCGCAAAGAATTCCACGTTTACTTGCGCCGGTTAGTAGAAGCGGGATTTGGAGAGCGCATCATGTTCGGGTCAGACCAGATGGTATGGCCGGAGACAATAGGGATGGCCGTTGAGGGGATCGAATCGGCAGCATTCCTGACCGAGCAGCAGAAGCGAGACATTCTCTACAACAATGCTGTGAGATTCTTTCGACTCGACAAGAAATGAGACCCGCCGTCTAACGGCAAGAGGCGTTCGGTGGCTTTAGATTTTAGAGAACAAGGAAGGAGCCGATAAGAATGTTCTGCCCTCAATGCGCGGCACAGAATAATGACGGCGTAAAGTTCTGTCGCAAGTGTGGGATGGAACTGGAAGCTGTGGCGCTGGTGTTGAGTGACATGTCTGCGCAAACCATAGAAGTCGGCGGAAAACGGAGTGAGGCTAAGACTACTCAGGAGTGGCTGGTGAAGCGGAGTGAGGCCGTTAAGGAAATCTCTACCGGACTGAGCTTGCTGGTAGTGTCGGTGCTGATAGGCCTTGCGATGGCGTTCTTCGTGCCAAGTCATATTCCCTGGATACTCGCCTGGGCGGTTCTTGTCGGCTGGATGGCATGCTGGGGTGGCATTGCCGTGGGTAACGGTATTGCCGGTGTGCTAGAAGCGAAAAACAGATTGCGGCTGCCGGGTATGGCGGGTAAGGAGTCTGCAGTCGATGCGACAACTAACCAATTGTCGTCTGCCGGCCAGCCGCCAATGGTTACAAATCCTTCCCCCGCCTTTGGGTCATTCCCTCCCTCGAGCGTTACTGAAGGAACGACTAGACAGTTAGATGAACTAGATGAGAAGTAGCGTCGCTATTCACTCGTTTGCGCCTCCAGCAACTCAACATGCACCGGACCACCAATCAGCGCGCCTCTCATGCAAGACTTGTCTCTGGCGCAGCTGTGTGCGTCGCAAGCCGATGCTGGCGTCAGGAGTTTACCTTTAATAAGCGCGAGTCTATTATGGGCGGTATGGGAGGTGAAGCTACGATGGCTACGATTAGAAGGCTACTTTGTCTCACGGGTTTCACAGTCTGTCTCTTCGTTTCCTCCCCAGTTTCTGCACAGAAGCAACCTGGTCTGGAGTTGTCCAATCCTCGTTTCAAACAAGAACAAAACGTGAATTTCAGTCCACGTTTTACGGCGACCAAGTCTGGCAGAGACGATGACGATTACTTTCCAGCGGAGTTTAGACCTCCGAGGGGACCACAGGAAAAGGTTATTTACTCCAAGTGGTCGAGTAAGGCCGAGGCTATCGCCCATAACACCAGTTCCAAGACCATCAGTACGGTTGTTTGGGAATACATCTTCTTCTCTGACGCCAGCATGCGGAGGGAGTCAGGAAAGTATCGGATTCATACCAAGATCCAACTTCGAGCTGGTGAAACAAAAACAATAAGAGGGGAAGTCCTTGCGCCAGTCTTGTCGCCGTACCAGAAAGTTCTCCCCCTTCGCATTGAGTACACGGACGGAACTGTTTGGCAGTCTCCTTGATCCGTTGCGCAGTCGTAACAAGTCATTGAGATGCAGTCTTGTTAGCGTGTTTCCCCTTCATCCTCCTAAAGAGCAGGTTTGATTGCCTGCGCTCCACGCACCGGAATTCAAGTGTTAGCTAGCTGCCCCTGAGCTATGCTTCGGAGACTCAAGTACGGCTACCACGATGAGAGCGTTACCGGCGCAATTCGAATGATGAATCCTAAGACGGACGCTGGCTTCGACCTGTACATGGTTAGGAGCTTCTTCGATGTGGAGACGTGCCAGGAGTTCGTCACCGAGATGTGCCGCTCGCCAGTTGGCGCCGCAACGGTCTACGGGCGGGGCGAGTCGGGCTCTGTCGATGAGAGAGTGCGTAAGGCCGCGCGACTCATCCCCTCACCGAAGACTGTTGAGCGTGTCAGGCAGCGACTGTTGCAGTGTCGAGAAGAAGTTGGGGAGCACTTCGGAGTGAGCCTCGACAGCTGCGAAGAGCCACAGTTCCTGCGCTACCGTGTGGGCGACTTCTTTGTCGCTCACCAGGACGGCAACACGGGTATGCTTCTTTCCGATCGGGAACAGTCGCGCAAGATCTCGGTAGCGATATTTCTGAACCGCCAAGGTGAGGCTGCGGAGACGGACGGCTACTGCGGCGGTTCACTTGCCTTTTCCGATTGGCGCAACCCGAGCCGCAAGAACCTACATCTGTCTGGTGAAGCAGGGACCCTGGTCGCATTCCGTTCGGAGACCACTCACGAAGTGCTTCCGGTGACACATGGAGAGCGGTATTCAATCGCCAGTTGGTATAGGTGAGAAGGAGACCGATATTTGGGTAGTCATCAGCCTTCGTTCACTATTCCGGAGTTTGGCGAGGAAGTTCCCGGTGCGGACTACATTCTTCGGCCCGGCGGTTACATCATCGCCCGAAACTCAAAAGGCGAAATCGCCGTGATCTCTACTCCCCAAGGCTTCTTCCTTCCGGGCGGGGGTCAAGATGGTCTAGAGACGCCAGAGGAAGCTGCCGTTCGGGAGACAAATGAAGAATGTGGGTTGCAAGTTCAGTTAGCTGGGCGGGTGGGAACCGCGGATGAGCTTGTATTTGACGCCGCCGAAGGAAAGTATTACCGCAAGCGGTGTGCTTTCTACGACGCGGAGTTTGTCGGATGCGACGAGGGTGGTGAGGCCGATCATCATCTTGTGTGGATGACGGCGGACAAAGCGACCACACAGCTTCGCCACCAGAGCCAGCGTTGGGCGGTATCGAAGGCTGATGGTGAGGAAGGCTGATATGAAGATCTTTTACTTCTTATTCTCCGCAGCTATTCTTGTCCTGGGCGGTCTTCATATGGCCACTACGTTCCGACTCACTTCGAGTGCCGTTTTTAAGCTTTGGTTCTTCGGGGCGGGACTGGCTGTGGCCCTCGCAGGCGTTCTAAACATTCTAAATCGCAGATATGGTCTCGCCGCGTTTGGCCTGCGAGTTGTCTGCGTCGGGACAAACGTGCTCATGATCTGTTTCGCCGGCGTCGCTGGGCGGGTCACAGGCGCGAGGGCGGTGGAGCAGGTCGTAATGTTGACCGTGCTGTCGTCTGCTTTCATCCTTTCAGTCTTGCGCTCTGCGAGTGTCAGCCCACAGGCGCCCTGAAGATGAGTGAGGTATAAGGCAGAGAGGGTAAGCGCTGATGCGGTGACCTGAGGCACGCCAGCGTTACCCGGTTCAGCTTTTTAATGGAGGGAGGAGACATGCTATGAGGTTGCTTATTGCAGGTTTGCTAATCCTTGCGATGATTCCTATTGCCTTAAGTCAGACGCCTAACCAGAAGGTCTCTGAAGCGAGTGATGAGCTGGAGTTAAAACGGCTGGAGGACGAATGGCTTAGCACTTACCTTCGGGGCGACAAGGCTACGTTTGACCGCATCGTTGCCGACGATTTCACCGGCACGGACGAGAGCGCCGTCCTGCGGAACAAAACGCAAGAGAGAGAGCTTGTGCAAGCGCCGCCATTTGGCGCTATCAAAGTGTCTCTCACCAATGAAGATGTCCAGGTGCGGATTTATGGGGATACGGCGATAGTGACCGGGCGCATCGCACAGAAAGCGGAGCGTGCCGGTCAGGACAGTTTTAGTTTTCAGTCACGCTTTACCGATACGTTTTTGAAGCGGCAGGGACGTTGGCAAGTTGTCGCGCGGCACTACAGCCGGCTTCCGCAGGAGCGCACGGCGATCAAGGTAGACCCGAAAATCTACGATGCGTATGTCGGGGATTACGAAATCGCGCCCGGTATAGTTTTCCAGGTTTCCAAAGAAGGTGACAAGCTTATGGGCCAAACCACCGGACAGCCTAAAGCGGAGTTGTTTGCGGAATCTGAAATTGGATTCTTCGTTAAAGGTATTCCGGCTCAGTTCATCTTTGTCAGGGACGAAAAAGGGCAGGTTGCCAGAGTTGTTGTCCTTCAAGATGGCCGTTCAATTCCGCTGAGAAGAATCAAGTAGCTTCCATTAGGGTGCCCCCATGAAGCGTTTCGAGAACACGCCTCCCGGTTGTTACTAACGATATTGATGTGAACGCGTTACTACTTGCTCATGCTCGGTGAAGGACAACTACGGCGTATCGGCATCATCGGCGATATTCATGCTGAAGACCGCCTCCTGCAAGCCGCGCTCGAGTTCCTCGCCAAGTTTAATCTTGATCTCATCATGGCCGTTGGTGATATTGCTGATGGTGTGGGTAGCGTCGATCGTTGTTGCCAACTGCTTCAACAGTACGGGGCGGCCGCGGTTATCGGCAATCATGAGCGGTGGTTCTTGTCTGGCCAGGCGAGAGATTTGCAGAACGCCACTTCTTCCGATGATGTCAGTAGCCAGGCCCTGGCATTCATGGCTGAGCTTCCAAAGACGAGAGATTATGAAACCGTGGCCGGTCGTCTATTGCTGTGTCATGGTTTGGGTGAGTATGACATGGGCGGGGTGTGGCCAGGTGACAACGGATACGCCTTGGAATCCAATCTCGCCTTGCACGCTTTCAGCGTATTTTCAGGATAAAAGCCAATCTAGTTCACCATTTCGGTTTATGTGCTCCGGAGAGAAGAGATACCCGTGGCGGCAGGCGCGGAGTTGCTTCGGATTTTATGAAGAGTTTGAAACAACGAAGAGTCTTCATAACTCTCCTTGCCGTAGCGTTCTTTTTTCGCTTGGGCTTTGGATTGTGTTCTGAATTTTGGACCAATGATGAGAAGCAGATTTATCTAACTGGTCTCAAGTTCTACACCACCGGAGAGTGGCCGTACTTTGGCCCACATATAACTGACTATATTCAGATACCAGGGGCGCTACAGGGTCTAATAGTGGGGCTTCCACTCTACCTGCTCCCGATTCCTGAGTCGCCATTCATTCTGCTGAATGTTTTGTCTTTTGCCAGCCTCTGTCTTCTGGCATGGTATTCGATAAAACGCTTGCCAGAAATTCCGGTGTGGTTTGTCTGGTCATGGTTGATGATCGCTCCCTGGACGCTCAACTTTTCTACGCATATCGTCAACCCTTCTTATCTGCTACCTGGAAGCATTCTCTTCTTTGTAGGGGCGCTGGAAACATACCCCCAACTCAGGAAAAACTTAATCCCGCTCAGTTGGGCCAACTTGATGATGGGAGTATCGTTGTTTTGGGTGATGCAGTTTCATATGTCATGGGTAGTTCTAGTGCCCTATGCACTAGTCTCCTTCTATTTACAATATAGGCTGGGTGAGAGTCTTCTAAAGGCCCTCTCTTTTTTCACGCTGGGGGCCATATTAAGTGGAGCTTTCCTCGTACCGACATTTCTTAAATACGGTCTGGTAGAGGGCCTGGGAGGAACCAATCACACCGTTCAACTAAACCCTGCCAACTTGCTAACGCATCTCAATATTGTCGAGGGCGTTCTCGGTCGGTTTTTGTCTTTCGCTAGTTTCGAGGTCCCACGTTTTTTAGGCCGTAATACGGTAAAGCGTCTCGAATTTATTAAGGAAGAAGTATGGCTGGTCCCATTCATCCTATTTCTGTTTATCATTGGAATCTTGCAGCCGATTGGCTTGATCGTGATGTGGTTTTCCAGGACGCATATGCAAAGTGATTGGAAAGCCATTAAGTACCTAACGCTATTCACAGTGATTCTGCTTTATGTGATCTTCATGTTTGCTTTTAGAGACCCCGCTGCTCATACTTTTTATGTGACCTTTCCCATTGTCATCCTTTACAGTATGTATTGCTGGAATAAGCTGCTGCGGAATACCCGCTGGCGAACACTCGCCAAGATATTTATCGTTTCCGGTATCATATTTCAGGCAGGGTTTGCGGCTCATAATTATTCTCGTATTTCTCTCTACGTAAATCGAAGTATTCCTCAAGCAGCTATTGACCAGAAGGACTACCGTATCTTAGGCGAAAGACGTCCGACGGCAAGGTACTAGTCGATTTGTTTGGTTAACAGAAGAGGTATCGAGTATGGAACAAGGGCAGGCACTACTCACTGCATACACAGAGGTCTGCAAGAGTTATCATGCTATCTCGGATTTTCGAGGGAAGCTGCTGGCCTTGATTCCAATCGTGTCCGGAACAGGAATTTCCCTGCTACTCAACAAAACCGACTCGGTTAACTCATCACATCTGCTGGCGGCAGGGGCATTCGGAATGTTTGTGACGTTGGGCCTGTTCTTCTATGAGTTGCGAGGCATTCAAAGATGTAAATACCTGATATCTATAGGTGGTGAATTAGAGAGTGAGCTGGGAATGACACGGGGACAGTTTAAAGATCGCCCAGGGCGTATTTACGGATTCATAGGCTCAGAGATTGCGGGATGGGTTATTTACACGGCCGTATTATTGGGCTGGATCTATATTGCGGCGATTGGCGTTCGCAGTCTATACAAATAGGCTGAGGCTATTTGTACCTTACCCGCACCTTCGCCTGGCGGAGATCTTGCTGAAATCATAATGACAAAAACCTAGAGGTGATTTGTGAAATTCTATGCCCTACTTCTCTCTACAATGTTAATCGCTCTTCTCGCATGCCCTGTTTCATCACAAGAGATCTCGAAGGAGTTGATAACTTCAAAGGGGAAGAAGCGAGCTTACTACCTGTTCGTACCCGAGAAACTTACGGCACCGTCGCCATTGATCGTTTTGCTTCACGGTTCCGGGCGCAATGGTCTCTCACTTGTTGAGAAGTGGAAGGACCTGGCTAAGAAAGAAAAGGCCATTATCGTTGGGCCAGACGCCTTGAACTCACAGGGCTGGAACATACCCGGGGACCGGCCCGACTTTATTCACGAGCTCGTCGAGGAGCTTAAAGCCCGGTACCCCGTTAGTGCGCGCCGTGTTTATCTGTTCGGGCACTCGGCCGGCGCTGGACAGGCTCTGTATCTCTCGCTGTTTGAGTCTCAGTACTTCGCCGCCACCGCAATCCATGCTGGAGCTCTAAGCGGCCGCCAGGACAATCAGCTTATTGAGATGGCAAAGCGCAAGATCCCGATCGCGATTTTCGTAGGGACGAATGACAGTTTCTTTCCGCTAACAGTGGTTCGGGCCACGCGCGATGCCCTAAACGCCGAGGGCTTCAACTCAGAACTCACTGAGATAAAAGGTCACACGCATTGGTACTACGATAAAGCGCCTGAGATCAATCGCAGCGCCTGGGAGTTCTTAAAGAAATACGAACTCACCGGCGAGCCGCGCTATGAAGAACATCAGTTCAACAGGTAAGTCTTAGTAGCGAGGTAGCGGCTGTGAGTTTAACACTCAGTTGTCCCAAGTGCGATTTCGAAACCACTGAGTCTCTCGCCAAATGTCCAAACTGCGGCCGCACGCTGCAATCCGCGAAGAAGGTGCGCATCCTCGGGTGGGTGCTGGTCCTGCTGGGGAGCTTCCTTGTCATTTTTATGGGCGGCCTTGGGATTATTTTAGGAGGCATCATTGCGGGTTCGGGTCAGCCGGGAAATTCGTCAAGGTTTACCGGCGGGCCGGAGGACGTTCTGTTCATTTTTGCAATCTTTGGACTCGTGATCGCGTTCGGTTTAGTGAGCGTGGCGGCCGGGGCATGGCAGATCTGGTTTGGTAAGCCAAATAAGATTCTGAGGGTTACTATGTTCGTGGTGGCCGGGCTACTATTGCTAATTGGGAGCATGGTCAGATTCCTCGATTGAAGAATGTACTCACGTCGCACGAATATTGTAGGGGTGTCCCTCCGTGGGCACCCCAACGTTGCACAGACGAGGGTGATCACGAAGGAAGTGAGTTGCGCAAACGCGGGGCGGCCACGGATGGACGCCCCTACAATTAATCCCATAGGAGTCCAGAATATTCGGAGGCTCAAGCAATGAGAATAATGAAAGCCATTCTTGTCCTGCTGTTGCTCGCGACTGCATCAGTAACTGGGCAACAAGAAGTTCAACCGATCAGAAACTTCGTCCGCATCAACGACCAGTTCTGTACTGGTGGTCAACCACGACTTGAGCATCTGGAGCAGTTGAAAGCGGAGGGCGTTAAAGCGATCATCAATCTACGAACACCAGGTGAGCACCGCGCCGCCGAAGAAGAAGCGAAGGCGAAGGAATTGGGTCTACGCTACTTCAATATTCCAGTCGTCTTTGCCGAGCCTAAAGAGGAACAGGCTACAGAGTTCTTGAAGATCACCGACGACCCGGAGAACCGCCCTGCCTTCATTCACTGCACCGCGGCCATACGTGTCGGGGCTTTTTGGATGATCCGCAGGGTATTGCGGGACGGTTGGAAGCTGGAGGCGGCGGAAGAAGAAGCGAAGAAGATCGGGCTGCGCGAAAGCCCCCATTTGAACGAATTCGCTCGCAAGTACATCGAGAAACACCGGAAGTAATTCCATCAGCCGCGCCCTCGTTAGTGATTCAGTTTGGCTGAGAGGTTAGAGCGACGTGCAAAAACCCAGTTCCGAACCGCCAAACCTGCGAAATGTGAAAGCCATGGGCAACGGCCCGGCAGGTTGCCGAAAAACAAAATACGATTCACGAAATCACACGAAACGGCACGAAATGGATGCCTTGGTTCGTGTTACTTCGTGTGATTTCGAGGATCGTTTTTGCTAGCCAAACGGAGAACCATGAAAACATTGCGACGCTTTCAGCCACTGCCGCCGCTGGTCCTGTTGGCGGTGGCTGTCATCATTTACTCTTCGAATCTGCACGCGCAATCCAGCGCGGAAGCACAATCCAAAGGCGTCAAAGCATTGGTGGGGGGAACGCTCATTGATGGCTTTGGCAGCAAGCCCATTCGGAACAGCGTCGTCATCCTTGACGGAGAGCGGATCAAAGCAGTGGGCCAGGTTGGTCTGCTGGCAATCCCGTCAGGCGCTGAAGTCATTTCCACTGAAGGCATGACGGTTTTGCCAGGCCTATGGGACATGCATGTCCACCTGATGATTAATGGCCACAGCGACTATGCCCACTGGGACAAGACTTACCCGCCGCAGATGGAATCAGTCATCATGCCATCTTCCGCCAGGCAACTGCTTCTCGCCGGCGTGACCAGTGCTCGCGATCTGGGAGCACCACTGAAACCGATTCTTGCGGTTCGCGATCGAATTAAGAAAGGCGAGATTCCCGGCCCAACTCTCTATGTGTCCGGACCGTTTATTCAGCACGAACCATATCCGGGCACCGAGTATGTTCGTTGGGGCGTGAAAGGGGCGGACGATGCGCGCGCCAAGGTACGCAACCTGGCCGAGGCCGGAGTCGATCTGATCAAACTAATCGATCAGGATCAGATGACGATGGATGAGCTTCAGGCCGTTGTGGACGAAGCGCACAAGCACAAGCTTACGGTCGTGGCTCATTCCCATCGTCCTGAGGAAATCCGTCGTGGGTTGCAAGTAGGAGTGGACTGCTTCGAGCATACCGGCCTGGCGACGGCGCCTGAGTATCCACCGGACGTGATCGCGTTGATTCGCGAGCGCACGGCGAAGATGAGCCTCGGTCCACTATTTTGGACGCCAACAGTTCAAGGGCTGCTCAATTACGAGAACGTACGAGACAATCCGGAACAACTCGATGATCCGTCGTGGCATTTGGGTCTGCCCGCGTCGATAGTTGCAGATATCAAAGCTTCGCTCCGAAATCCTGACCGCCTTGGTTACTACCAGATCACTCCTGCCCGCCGGCCTACGTTAAACCGCAAGATTCGGCAACTGTCTGAGTCAGGTGTCGTGCTATTGATTGGAACCGACAGCGGTATCCCAATGAACTTTCATAGTCAGACCACGTGGCGGGAACTTGATGCCTGGGTCAATGAATTCAACATCGATCCTATGGTCGCGATTCGTGCGGCGACCTACTGGCCATCAGTTATGATGAGGGTCTCGGATCAGGTGGGAACGGTCAGTGAAGGGAAGTATGCGGACATCATCGCGGTGCGCGGCGATGTGTTACGGCACATCGATCTGCTGCAGGACGTCGATATCGTGATCAAGCATGGCCGCCGGTATAAGTAACCAGGACTCGGTGACGAAGCACAGAACAGTTTGCGGAGAGCCTTGGAGCGACTTTGGACAGAGAACAATCGTGCTTCCGACGGGTCGACCCAGATCAAGGCTGAATATTTTGGAGTAGACGGGATCTGTCGGTGAAAAAAGCTGAGGTGTAAACGTTACAGTCTGGACGACTGCTTTCAACGCTCCGGGATGAATTCTATCCTCCGGCAGTTGCCGTTGAAACGCGCCCCTTCCTGGACGACCAAAGCGGGCGCTGAAAGAGTCCCGGTAACGCTTGCGGTGGGGCCGAGCACAAGTTCTTTACTGGCCTTGATATCGCCTTCGACAGTTCCGTTTATCTTTGCAACCGCAACGTTTATTACCGCCTCGGTAACTTGGGCCCCGTTGCTAACGATTAGTGTGCCATCCGCAGAGCTCACGTTCCCTGAGAATTTCCCATCAATCCGCAGCATAGATTTGAAGCTCACCTCGCCGGTAAACTTCACGATATCACCGACGAAGCCGAGCCAATTTTCTTTCGCCGTACTTGGGCGCTCACGAGGTTCCTCGCTCCGGGAAACTGCCTGACTACTCATCAATTCGTCCTTCTTTCAATTCTTTCTTGAATAAATGGAGGTGGCGCTCAGGAGTGGCGTTGCCGTCTCTGGCCCCTCGGGAATCAGGGAGAATGGAAGAATTCCTAAAGTTGCCGGAACTATAACACCCAGCACATTGTTTGGATGTTGCGATTGGGTTGCCGTTCGGAGGCAGCCGGAGCGGTGTTAGAAGAGAGATTGTTATTACCGCCAGTATGAAAAACTGGCGCTGTATTGCATTGAGCGTCGATAACGAATCCCCTGGTTCTGTTGCTGATTCGTTGTACAATCCTAGATGCTTATCCGCTGTTAAATTAGAAGCCAAAAACCCGACGTTGAAAAGAGCGTTCTCCATAACAGCTTTCATCGGCTTCTTCACTAGCCTTCTCGTTCACCTTACGACATTCCTCGGGATCAACCCGGCGCGTCATATCCCTTGGGTGTGGGTATTGCACTTAGGCATCTTCGTAATGTTCATCCCAATGTTTGTTGCTCAAGGTTTTACGACGAAGAAGGATTTCCGGCGCGAGATCTTCGCTCTCATCCCACCTTGGGCAGGATACTTGACTAAGGCGTTCTTCGCTTACGCCTTAATAAACTTCGCCTTGTTCTTCTTTCTCTCGGACGGTGGAGTGCCCCAGGAGCGTGACGGTAAGTATGTGCTCCACAATCACGGTGACGTGATTAGAGAGCTCTCCGAGGAGGACTATGAGCGCCAGAACGCGTACGTGCTGAGGGGGTTCTCAGGGCACTGGATGGTCTTCTATCTTATACCCTCATTATACTTTTGGTACCGAAAGGACGAGACAGATGGTTCTTGAGCTGCTGAGGTGTTGGTAGATATACCAAATGACATACTTCGGATGAAATTAATCTGCTGCACCATGAATCTGACAGTCTTTTGGTTCTTACTCTGCCGGAAGTTAGAGACCACGCAGATTGCCAACCGGCAATTTTGATGTTCACTGCGTGTTAGTGCTAACAATTGAGGGCACTTCCGAACAGTGGCCAGTCTCCTGGCCCTGATCATCGGACGCAAACGGCGATCGTCAATCTTGGCAATAAGCGAAAGGTCCCATTAATGGCTGCATCCATAGAACTCGAACGCCGTCTGCGTTGGGCTGACGCAGACGCCGCTGGGCGCCTGCACTTCCCGCGCATCTTCGAATTCATCGAGGAAGCGGAAAGCGAACTTGTGCGTAGTATTGAATGGCCGATGAACCGCAGCCTGGGATACGATTTTCCGCGCGTACACGTCGAGTGCCGCTTTCTGAGAGTGCTTGCGCTCGACGACCCCTTTCGGCTGCGGCTCACCGTTGGCAGGCTGGGGCGCAGCTCAATTCGTTATGACTATCAAGTGTTCGACACTGATGGAGAGCTAGCTATTGAGGGAACCATGACCGTCGTGACGTTACAGAACGGCAAGCCAGTCGAAATACCGAGGACGCTGCGCGCCGCACTCAGCGGAGAAACATTGTAGGGGTGTCCCTCCGTGGGCACCCCAGCGTCGCATAAGCATTGGTAATCATCAAAGAAGTGAGTTGCGCAAGCGGCGGGCGGCCACGGAGTGCCGCCCCTACAATTATTCTACTGACTCTTGCAGCACTCGATCGTCATAGTACCTATACTTCGCTGACAGCCCCTCTTCCGCCGCGGCTTTCTCGAGGTCGATTAGCGAGCCATCCAGCTGCTCGTACAAAGGTGGGGGAATGTCGGCGAATTCGGCCATTGGCCCGTAGATATCGTCTACTCCTTCTTTGAAAACATCACCCATTAACAGACTGATAATATTCACTCGTTGATCGGGATTTTTCCGCAGGAACCCCGCGAAACTAAACCCCTCATTGTAGAAGGCATAAACGAGCTTGCGCATCGACTCGATGCCCTTGTCCAGTTTCGACTGATACTGTCCGAGTCGCGCGCCCGAGAAATCGTTATGGTTGAAGGCGTCGTGAATGCTGTCGGCGGCCAGCTCCGCCATCTTCAGCGCCAGTAACACTCCTGATGAGTAGATCGGGTCGAGAAAACCATAGGCGTCGCCGATCAAAATAAAGCCATCACCGGCACAACTCTTCGAGCGGTAAGAGTAGTCCAGGATCGAGTAGATCTTATCCGTGCGCGTGGCGTCAGACACGCGCCAGCGACACGATTCGCACTTCTCGATCTCTTCATAAAAGATCTTTGCGAGATCCTTGCCGCGGTCCTTATACAGATATTCAGGATCGGCGACCACGCCAACGCTGGTGATATCGTTCTCGAGAGGTATATACCAGAACCATCCGTTGCTGCCCTTGGGAGTGCGCAGAACAAGGGTCGCTCCACCGTTTAGATCGGGCTCGCGGTGGGCGCCTTTGAAGTAAGAATAAAGGACTGCCTTCTTGAGCTTGGGATCCCTTACGCGCCAGCCAAACTTGTTCGAGAGCATCGCTGTCTGCCCCGTCGCATCAACCACGACCGGCGCTTGAAACTGCTGCAGCGAGCCATCCGTCATCAGCGCTTCCACTCCGTAGGCGCGCTCCTCCTCGAAGAGGACTCGCCTGATCGAAGTCTCCTGGTAAACAGTTGCCCCTTGTTCCGCGGCGTGTTCGATCAGCATTAAATCGAACTCCGAGCGCGTCACCTGCCAGGTTACAGCTGCCTCGTGATGACTAGCCTCAAAGAAATAGAAAGGTCGCGATTCCTTCCCGGCTGAGTTTGCGAACTGCACGCTGTACTTGCGAACGAACGGGCTCTGCCTGAGCTTCTCCAGCAAACCCATGCGCTGAAACGTAAAGTAAGTGTCGGTCATCAGCGATTCGCCGATATGGTGCCGCGGGAAACGCTCCTTTTCGAAAAGCACGACTCTGCGGCCTTCGCGTGCCAGGATGCTGGCAACCGAACTACCTGCTGGCCCACCACCAATGACAATTACATCGTAGTCAGTATTAACTTCCATTTGTTTTATACGTAACGGACTGTTTTCAATTCGGGTTCAAAGAATTCGGAAAGAAAGTGATCGACCTGCAACAATCCGCTGCGGGTAAGCGCAATCGTTCCGTTCCGGCGCTCAATCAGTTTGTCGTCGTCGAGTCGTTCGTAAACCGGTTGAAACTCGTTCCAGACATCGACGCCGAATTTGCCGCGAAAGTATTGCTGGTCAATGGCTCCGGTCTTGAGCTGCAAAATCATCTCGCGGATAAGTTTCTGTTTTGGGGTCAGGGTCAAAGCCCGCAACAGCGGAAGTTGGTCCATTTCGAGCGCCGCCAGGTACTCTTCAAAGCTATGAACGTTCTGGAAGTGGACGCCGCCGAAGTGCGAGAAGGACGAAACGCCAAGACCGATCATATCTCCGCCGTGCCACAGTGCGTCGGTGTAAATAAACCGGCAGGGCTTTGCGGTGGTGGCCACCGTATAGGCGCTGGCAATACGATAGCCGCGTGCCTGGAATTCATCGAAAGCGTAGTCAAGCCAGCGTTGCTTTGTGGGCCAGTCGGCGATGGGCGACGCGACTCCCTGGTTAATTATCTCCTGCGAGATGACGGTATTGTAAGGGAGCTCCATTTGATAGATTGTCACCGAGTCAGGCTGTAACTCAATTGCCCGGCGGACAGTGTCTCGCCACTTCGCCTCTGTTTCCCCTACCATGCCGGCGATGAGATCAAGATTGATCTGGGGAAAATCGACCTGGCGGGCCATGTCATAGACGCTGTAGATTTCTGGTGAAAGGTGAGCGCGACCGTTCGCAGCGAGAATCTCATCATCGAAATGCTCGACACCGAGACTCAATCTCGTGACGCCAATTTGCTTCAGCGTTTCGAGCTTTGACTTACGCAGCGTGCCGGGCTCGCATTCGAACGTCACCTCTTCGGCGTTGCTCCAGCTCACGTGGCGGTTGAGGCCGTCAACAAGATAGTGGAGTTGCTTTTCACTGATGTAAGAAGGCGTACCACCACCAAAGTAAGCAAAGCGAAGCTCCCGGCCCTGAAAAGCCCGCGTGCGGCTGTAGCATTCAAGCTCCTTGATGAGTGCGTCGAGATAGAGCTCAATCTCACCGGCGTTTTTGTCTGTATAGACTTTGAAGTAGCAAAACTTGCAGCGCTTGCGGCAGAACGGGATGTGGAGATACAGGCCAAGCGGATCCTGAGTTCGCGGCGGTTGGTCAAGCGCCTCAATCGCTTCAGGGACGAATTCCGGCTTCCACTGCGAAAACGGTGGATAGTTGGAGACAAAATAATTACCGACTTCGGTACTCGTTTGAGACGTTGTGGTAGTCATAAGTCTTTGGTGTTAATAGCGTTTTTCATTCCAGAATTCCGGAATTTCCTCGAAATCCCTCGATATTTTGCTTTCGCGGATTTCTACAGAGTGAATCAGCTATCCTGACTGGTAATTCCTCTGATAAACGAAATTACCATCAAGAGGGGAGATGATCAATTTCGCAGTGCCGGTGCAGTTTAATATTGCCCAATCGGTTCGTGTGTTAAGTTGCACAATCGCAATGGCGCGTTGCGTCCTGTCACCAAACTATTTCTGACATCGGTTTCGGTTCGTGTATTGTATTTTGCAGGTCCAATAACATGACTGCGCATGGAGCGACGCCCCTTGGTTAACTTCAGTCCGTCCAATGCCAGAAACTATCTATATTATGTGGTACTGCTCGCAGTGTTTGGAGTGGGGATTTGGTTCATATTAGCTAGCGGTTCCAGGCTGAATCCGCCCCGCACACCGGTAAGCTCACCCAACCAGACCGTATCGGTTACCACCTCTTCCACTACAGAAACCGAGTCCGCAACGCCCCAGACATATCTCAGCAGAATCTTCAAAGAAAACTTCCGCAGCCCACTCAGCATTTTGCTGCTCCAGATAATCGTGATCATTCTTGTGGCCAAGCTGTTCGCGGAACTTTTTCGCAAAATCGGCCAGCCGCCGGTGATGGGCGAGATGATTGCGGGAATTGTCCTGGGACCGTCGGTGGTAGGTTTACTCTCGCCTCAAACGATGGCCTTTCTATTTCCTCCTTCTTCGATGGCCACGCTTGGGCTGTTGAGTCAGATCGGCGTGGTACTTTTCATGTTGGTGGTTGGCATGGAGTTGGACATCCAGCACCTCCGCGAGAAAGCTTCGGCGGCAATCATGGTGAGCCATGCGAGCATAGTTGTTCCCTTCTTTCTTGGTACTTCGTTGTCGCTGACTCTCTACCCATTCCTCGCGCCTGCTAATACGTCCTTCATCGCATTTGCTCTCTTTATGGGAATAGCCATGAGTATCACGGCGTTCCCTGTACTGGCTCGAATTCTTGAAGACCGCGGCTTATCACAAACACGTTTAGGCAGTATTGCCCTGGTCTGTGCAGCAGTTGACGACGTTACTGCCTGGTGCCTTCTAGCGATTGTGATTGCCATCGCAAAATCGAATGGGTTAGGCACTTCAATAGCCACCATCGTCCTGGTGATCCTGTTTGTTAGCGTCATGCTGTTTCTGGTCAAGCCACGAATCGAGAATCTGATAAGAGTCGAGAAGGAAAGGCATGGCAAAGGCCTGCTGGCGGGGATCCTGGCGTTTGTATTAGCCTGCGCGTTAATAACCGAAAGCATCGGCATTCACGCTCTCTTTGGCGCTTTCCTGGCTGGAGTAGTGATGCCTTCGGATGCAGGCTTCCGGTTTTACCTCAAGGAGAAACTCGAATCGTTCAGCTCGGCCGCTTTGCTGCCGCTCTTCTTTGCGTTTACGGGTTTGCGTACCGAAATCGGTCTGCTTAACGACTGGACCAGTTGGCTAACTTGTTTCGGGATAATTATTGTCGCGGTTGCCGGCAAACTAGGCGGAAGCATGCTGGTGGCCCGCTGGACGAACATGAGTTGGCGCGACTCGTTCTCAATCGGCGTCCTAATGAATACGCGCGGGTTGGTAGAGTTGGTAGTCTTGAATATCGGATATGACTTGGGGATCTTATCAGGGCGAATTTTTGCAATGATGGTTATTATGGCGCTCTTCACTACGTTCATGACGGCGCCGCTGCTTTCTTTGTTGCAGCTTAAGAGAACAACGTGACTTTAACTCGAGTGATCCATTGCGTCTTTGCGTGAAACCGCCCCTGTGAGCGTCGACTTTCGTTTTCACACACAGTCTCTTGCCCGGAGTCTGCGTCTATGGACCATGAAAGCCAATCGGAGGATTTCGCTGCTGTCCCGTCACTCGGCCGGTCTTTGCTGACGGGCAGTGTTGGATTCGGTGCCGCGAGTTTGCTTGTGTTCGCTACAGTCGCCTTCGCCGAAAGGTGGATGTACCGGCATCTCGGATTGTTCGGCGCTTACCTCGTCTGGACCGTTCTCTTTATCCTGCTGGGTGGTGGAGTTCTGGGCCCGCTGGTGGTCCGCCGCTGGCAGATGCCAAAATTCTACCTGCTCTTCGCTGGCGCTTTCTTCGCGTACGCCGTCGGTTGGGTCAGCGCGTATTTCGTCTTACGCGGCGTCGTGGGCGAGTGGATCGGCTCGCTTCTGGGCTCTCTCCTGATGGGCTTAGTCTTCGCGGCCGGGTTCGGCATAGCACGTTCAACATTAAGCTTGACGGCCATGCTGTTCGTGGCCAACTCACTCGGGTACTTTCTCGGCTCGGCGGTTAATAATTACCTTGGATCGAGAGCTGGAATGCTTCTCTGGGGGTTGACTTACGGTCTGTGCCTGGGGGGCGGACTGGGCGCGGTCTTACACTTCGCCCAGGTGCGAGACGGGAGAATGGATTAACGACGAAGCCCTACTTCATACCATTCCCGATAGTAGGTCACGATGATCATCGCTGATTAGGAAAAAGGTCATTCGTTTGCTCGCGGTGACTGTGAAAGCGCTACTTCAAAACATTCACGATCAGCTGCGACCGATAGGGCCCGGACCGGTAAATGCGTTGAGTGGCCTTCTGGAAGTCAGCCTCAGTAGCCTTGTAGATGTCCACGAACTTTTGCGGATTGCGATCTACCAGCGGAAACCAGGTGCTTTGTATCTGCACCATTATCTTGTGTCCCTTGAGGAACGAGTGGTTCACGTCGGGCATTGTGAATTCGATCTTGGTTACCTTGTTGGGAACCATGGCCTCGGGTTTTTCAAAACTGTTTCTGAATCGCGCCCGCATTGGCTCGCCTCTCACCAACATTTGGTACCCGCCCATTTTCACATCTGTTGGGCTAGGTTCAGGATCCGGAGAGTCGTTGGGGAAAACGTCGATCACTTTCACAACGTAATCTGAATCTGTTCCGGACGTAGAGACATAAAGCGTAGCTGTGATTGGTCCGGCAATGGTCACGTTCTGTTGCAGCAATGGTGTTTCGTAAACCAGAACGTCAGGCCTGGTTGCGGCAAAGCGCTGATCGTCGACCATGTACTCGACCGTCATATTAATGGCAATGCCATTGATGTAAGGCGCAGGCTTGTTGGGGTCGCTGATGTACTCATCAAATCCATCTGACTTTCCTGGCGAACGATCCGCCGGGGGATCGAATGAAAGCCTGCCGTCTGACTGGAGATACAGCGACTTCTTTTCGACATTCGTCACGGGCCACTGATCGTACATACGCCACTGGTTGGAACCCGTTTCGAAAACCAGGGCCTCCGGCAGCTTGCGATCACACTTGTCTTTCAGCAGGCAGTTGAAGAACGGCAGTTCCACATTCTCGCGGTAGTAGACTGAAGTCTTGGAGCCAAACGTGGCACTTCCCAGGGAGTCGCCATCACTGCGGGACCAACCTCCGTGGAACCATGGGCCCATCACCAGAGTGCTGTTAGCGCCGGGATTTGCCTGTTCGATCGACTTGTAGGTGTTGAGCGCGCCGAATAAGTCTTCTGCGTCGAACCAGCCTCCCACGGTCATCACTGCAGGCTTGATATTCTTGAAGTGAGGACGAATATTGCGCGCCTTCCAAAACTCATCGTAGTTCGGATGATTCATCGCCTCATTCCAAAACGCTACCTGGCCTTTAAGATATTTCTTGTCCGCATTGGAAAGCGGCCCCATCTCCAGGAAGAAACGATAACCATCTGGTGTACCATGCTGAAAGCTAGGCGGACGCTCTATGGTTGGCTTGGGCCGGGGCAGGCCGAAACTAGAAAAAAAGTTAAAGGTGTGCGGCAGAAACAGAGCACCGTTGTGATGAAAGTCGTCGCCGATGAACCAGTCGGCGATGGGAGCTTGAGGTGATGCAGCCTTCAATGCCGGGTGCGCGTCAATAATTCCGGTTGATACGTAGAAACCTGGGTAGGAAATACCCCAGGTACCCACTCTGCCATTATTGTTAGGTACGTTCTTTACCAGCCAATCGATGGTGTCATAAGTGTCAGTGCTTTCATCGATGTCGCGTGCACTCGCTTTCTGCGGCTTGTGAGGTCGCACATTCACGTATTCGCCTTCCGACATCAGCCGTCCGCGTACGTCCTGATAGACAAATATGAAGCCTTCATTCTGGAACAGCGGCGAAGGGCCGAGAGCGGTCTTATAAGAATCCGGGCCGTAAGGAGCAACGCTGTAAGGAGTGCGACTGAGCATGATCGGATATTTCTTTGAGGTGTCTTTGGGAACGTATATCGACGTGAAGAGCCTGACGCCATCGCGCATCGTGATCATTTGCTCGCTCTTCAGGTAGTGGGCCTTAACTTCGGCGTCGTCCAGCGCATGGACCGCCTGGACTGCCGTCGTCCAGAAGGCAGCAACTAGAACCAAACAATAAACACGGGCTCTCATGAATCCAGATAGGTTCATAAAAGAAATCTTCCTTCAGTTGTGGGTTTCTCTGCGTGAGGTGCCGGACGGATCATTACGCTACACCGATTCGATAATCAGGTCGCGTTGAAAAGTGAAATTGGGACGTTTGCGGCACTTCATGTATTTGGCCGCCGTCTGAGAAAGCGCAGTTATGAGAATGGGCAACGCAATGGTGGCATCGCAATTCACATACGCGGTGTGCGCGCCGCGCGCCAGCTTGCCGTAGATTAACCCTTCATCAAATGATACGGCATTGGATCTACCGCCCGGATGCGGAGTGTCGGTCGTGATCTGAATTGCGTACTTGTGGCCGTGATGATGATCTTTGGAGATAAAGGAGGAAACCTCAGTTTGTTGGATGAAGCTCTTGGGTGTACCACCACCCAGATTGATAACTCCGGTAACCCGCGCGCGTCCGGTAATGTTCATCATATCGAGCACGTCCTGCACGACATCGAACATGAAGTTGTTCTTCTTCTCGAAACGCGCTGCGGCAATCCCCACGGCAATTCCGCTATCAGCCATCGCCGGGCAAAAAATCGGTACCCGCGCCTTGTATGCAGAAGTGAGTACACCATCCTCCGAAGCAATCTCTGCCAACTCGCGACCAATCAAGTGCAGATATTCGCGTGTTGAATACGGGCGCGATTGATCTAATTGATTTGTAAAACCACCCACCCACTCATTAGCCTCGCGATACTCTTCGTCGCTGGCGAGCAAATCCCACATCCGACTGATCTGGGCCGAGTCTAGTTCGGCGTCGGTCATGGTGGGATGGGCCTGAAAGTGGTAACGACCCAGGGTCTCATGCAGATCATGAAAGAGAAGGGAGCCGGAAAGCACCAGCACGTCAACAAACCGGTTCTTGATCACGTAAGCGAGAAGGCGACGCATTCCGGCGGGAATAAGTGCCCCAGATCCGGCGACCATGATGGTCGTGTTGTCGCCAAGCATGTCGAGCCAAATGCGGTGAGCCTCAGCAAGTTGGCGACCACCAAAGCCGGTGCCTTCCATCTTTTCCAACAGGCCCGCCACAGAGCGATCCCGGTCCACCTGAACCGGACGTGTGGGTGTAATGAGATACTTCGATGCTTTTGGCTTTCGCTGCGTGACCATAAGGTTGTCAACCCCTCAATAGTAGACTTTTAGGTAGTGATTACTGGGATAAATACTTATAAGAAAGCATCGCGTAAGGAGCTCTTAAAAATCGGTTCTTCGGCGCGTGCTAGGGCGCGCACCATTTACGGAAAGATATGTATATGCGTCATACCGCGACTCGTAGAATTCGCCCAGTTCGGCGCCTTCCGCTTCGCTTAGTTCGCCGTCCTTGACACGTTGGTTAATTAAACGGCGGAACCCGTCATGGAGCAGACTGCGTTCGTAACGCGCGCGCTCGGTCGCTTCGCCCACCGTGGTGCCGCGAATTACTTTCTTTATCAGGTAACCGTCTTCATCGATGTAGATATGGGCTTCATGCGGGGCGCCGAAAAGGTTGTGATTGTTTCCCATCACCTCTTGATAAGCCCCAACCAAGAGGAAAGCGAGGTAATAAGTTTCCCCGGGAACAAGTGAATGGAGTTCAAGCACTTGCTTTACGTCATGCAAATCCACAAACTTGCCGACCACGCCGTCCGAGTCGCAGGTAATGTCACAGAGAGTTGTGTATTCAGTCGGTGGTTTGTTTAGCCAATGGATCGGTACGATGGGAAAGAGCTGATCCAACGCCCAGTGGTCCGGAACGGAACGAAAAACGGAGAAGTTGGTCAGATACTTTGCGCACAAGAGCCGCCTGAGATCGTCAAACTCTTCTGAAACATACTTAGCTTGTTGCGCATACTTGTCTGCCCGTTCACAAACGTCCCAAAAAAGTACTTCGCCTTTGGCGCGATCTTCAAGAGATACCAGCCCCAGGTTGAAGAGAGTAAAAAGCTCCTCACGATGCTCGAGCGCGTCGTGGTAGTACTCCCGATAGTTCTTGACTGTTATCGAGGCCCTGAGCTCACCGAGTTCTGTGACCACCTGCGGATCATCGTCATCAATTTCTATGGGCGTGATGTCTTCAACTACAGTTTCGATTTCGTCCTGAACATTGGTGACCAGCATCGCGTGATAGGCCGCCAGAAACCTGCCCGACTCCTGAATGATCGTTGGATGGGGAACGTTCTCGTCATCACACACCTGTTTGATGGTGTAGATAACGTCATTGGCAAATTCCTGGGCCGTGTAGTTAGCAGACGAGTCAAAAGCAGTCTTAGAGCCGTCGTAGTCCACGGCCATGCCGCCACCTACGTCTAGAAACTCAATCGGAACCTTCAACTGGTAGACTTTCGCGTAGACGCGAGCGGCTTCCTTCATCGCATTCTTGATGCGTTTGATATCCGTAAGCTGCGACCCGATGTGGAAGTGCAGCAGTTTGAGCATGTCAATGCGGCCGGCTTGCTCAACACGACGAATGACTTCCAGCATCTCTGTAGTAGTCAGGCCAAACTTCGCTGCCTCGCCCCCGGATTTCTCCCAACGCCCGGAGCCTTTGGAGTAAAGCTTGACGCGCATCCCCAGGATGGGCAGACCGGTTTCGTATCGCTCAGCAATATGCAGCACGTGATCAAGTTCGTTAAGTTTTTCAATAACGATTACCACGCGTTTGCCGCACCGCGATCCAGCAAAAGCCAGTTCGATAAACTCCTCGTCTTTAAATCCGTTAAGGACCAGCAAGCTGTCGGGTGTTTGCTCGAGCGCCAGGGCCGCGTAGAGTTCCGCTTTCGAACCGGCCTCCAGACCAAAGTCGTAACGCGAACCCTCGCGCAAGTACTCTTCAACTACGGACCTTTGCTGGTTGACCTTCATCGGGTAAACACAGAGGTGCGAGCCCTGATATTCAAACTCGCGAATTGAGCGGCTGAATGCGCGTTGCAGTTTTCTGACTTGAGCAGCGACCAGTTGCGGAAACCTCAACAGCACGGGCGCACCGATGCCGCGTCTTGCTAAATCGTCGATGATTTCTTTGAGATCGGCGGAGCGAGGATCGCCAGCGGCGGGCCGGACAACCAGATTCCCCTTGCGATTTACGTCAAAGTAACCAGCGCCCCAGTTTTCGATGCCATAGGTTTCGAGCGTTTGCTCGATTGCCGTCGTCAATTCGAGGTCTCCTGCCTTACCCGCGGAACAACTTGTATGTTATTGATTTTAGTAGCTATAGCGTAGTTACACATGATCCGAATCGAGCTAGTGGAAATTTCTAGGCTGGAAAGCTTTAGTCGCGCAATGTAACAGAAAACCGTAAATGGGTCTATAACTTTTTTGTTTCGAATGCGGTGGTTAAAACACACTTAAGTCATTAATAGATATGGTCTTTCCTCATAATTAAGACATCGGTTTCCGGAGCACTTGCAAGCCGAACCTTGACATATTAGGCTGCCTAACTATAATGCAAACTTTTTTGCGCGCCGTCGCCCCATGACGTTCGCTTGTTGCTGCCGCATAGTTGCGCTTCCACAATACTTCGCACCATCTGCCAAGCCGGGGCGAAGAGCAGCTCTGACACTCCCTTTAACTTTCAGGAGAAAAGATGAACCCAAAGACTGTCTTGAAGTATGCCTCTGACCAGGGGGCAAAATTCGTCTCTGTACGTTTTACTGACCTGCCAGGCTCCTGGCAACACCTTACTTTTCCCATCGGCGAATTAGGCGAGGAGACCTTCGAAGAGGGTTTCGGCTTCGATGGCTCCTCAATTCGCGGTTGGGCCGCAATCCATGAATCTGACATGCTTTTAGTGCCTGACGCATCGCGCTATTGGATCGATCCATTCGCCGAACAGCCGACGTTGTGTTTGATCGGGAACGCCGTGGATCCCATCACTAAAGAGGGTTATGCATTTGATCCCCGCTCCGTGGCCGTTCGTGCCGAGAGCTACTTGAAGTTTACCGGGTTGGCAGACACTGCCTACTTCGGACCGGAAGCCGAGTTTTTCGTTTTTGACTCAGTGAAGTTTAATAACGAACCCCAATCCGCCGGTTTCACGATCGACTCGGACGAAGCACACTGGAACAGCGGGCGCAATGCCAATGAGTTTTCGGGATCGAATCTCGGCTACCGCATTCGGGCCAAGGAAGGTTATGTTCCTTGTCCGCCCACTGATTCTCTCAGCGACTTGCGTTCTGAGATCTCATTGACGCTGGGCAAATGTGGAATAAATGTCGAGTGCCATCACCACGAAGTTGCAACGGCCGGACAGTGCGAGATCGACTTTCGCTATTCAACTTTGCTGGGAACAGCCGACAATCTTCAGATGTTCAAATATGTAGTTCGCAATACTGCATACCAGTATGGCAAAGCCGCCACTTTTATGCCCAAGCCACTCTACGGCGACAACGGTTCGGGCATGCACTGTCACCAGTCTTTATGGAAGGGTGATAAACCCTTGTTTGCCGGCGACGGATATGCCGGACTTTCTGAGATGGCCCGTTACTACATTGGCGGACTCTTAAAACACGCGGCTGCCGTCGTGGCCTTTGCCGCTCCGACCACCAACAGCTACAAGCGTCTGGTTCCCGGTTTCGAGGCGCCCGTGAACCTCGCGTATTCGGCCCGTAATCGTTCGGCCGCGATCCGCATTCCGATGTTCTCTACAAAGCCCAAACTAAAACGGCTGGAATTTCGTCCGCCCGATCCGTCATGCAATGCATACCTGGCGTTTTCGGCCATGTTGCTTGCCGGTCTGGACGGAGTTCAGAACCGTATCGATCCCGGCGAGCCGCTGGAAAAAGACATCTACGATCTCTCGCCCGAGGAGCTCAAGGACGTACCAACGCTACCAGGCTCGTTGGACGATTCCCTCAAAGCGCTCGAGGCCGACCACGATTTTCTCCTGAAAGGCGATGTCTTTAGTCCCCAGCTGATCGAGAGGTGGATCACGTACAAGCGCGAAAAGGAAATCCAACCGCTGAGAATGCGTCCACACCCCTTCGAGTTTGGAATGTACTTCGACATTTAAACTGAAAACGTCCAACGTCCAACGTCCAAGGTCCAAAGTCTGAAAAGCGGAAATTGGACGTTGGACATTGGACTTATGAGATTCGAACCCGTCACTCTTAAAGGTAAACATGTTCGTTTGGAGCCGCTTTCTGCCCAACATCTGGACGGGCTTTGCGAATTTGGTTTGGATCCGGAGCTCTGGCGCTGGACCACGAACAGTCTGCGCACGCGTGAAGACATGATCGACTACGTAGAAACGGCACTTCAGTCTGAGCGGGAAGGCACCGCACGGCCGTTCGCAACTATCTCTATGGAATCAGACCAGGTAATTGGCTGCACTCGATTCGGCAACATCGACCTTCCTAATCGACACGTTGAGATCGGATGGACCTGGGTTGGCGTTCCCTGGCAGAGGACAGCTGTAAACACGGAGGCCAAGTACCTGATGCTGCATCATGCATTTGACACGCTCGGTTGCATTCGAGTTGAATTCAAAACCGACTCACTGAATGGACCCTCGCGGCGAGCCTTGCTGCGCATCGGCGCAAAAGAGGAAGGCACAATGCGCAACCACATGATCGTTCACGATGGCCGGTACCGAGATAGCGTGTATTTCAGTGTGATTGACTCTGAATGGCCAGAGGTTAAAGCAAACCTCGAAGCAAATCTCTCTTACCAGCAGACTAAGTAAGGTGGGGCAACTGAATTGTCCCTGGAAGCTGTTGTGAAGAGTCAAATGACTGCACGGTAATTTGCAGGTTGGGAAGGGCGGCTTGCCCCCGCTCAAGGTGCAGATTCTCTCAGCTTGAGAAGTTGATTCACTGTTGAGTGGCATTGCATCTTGAGCGGGGGCAAGCCACCCTTCCCAACCTGCAAATGTGCGGGGCTTGAGTCGTTCTTTGGGGATGCCGAGTTTTGAGAGAGCCTTCACCCATTGTTGCTGCGTCTACCCTATCCTTCACCCGCGGCGTAAGATAACTCTGTGCTTGCTTTCGACGAGAGAGTTGAATCACTGCTTCGTGATTTACCCGATCAGCAGGGTGCCCGCCTGTTTCTTGAGCGGCTACAAAAGGAAAATCCTGGCGCCTACAAAAACCTCAGCCGCGAGCCGGGCTTACTCTCGGACGCCCTGACACTCGCCGCCTGGAGCCCACTGCTGGCCGCTACGCTCGAACAAAATCCCGACTACATCTCATGGCTAATGCGCGAGCGCACCAGCACTCGCGTCAGAACTCGCGACGAGCTGAAAGAGTCGCTCGCGCGCTTTGCCCTGACAAATTCTTCGGTGAGCCCTCAGGTTTTGCTAGCGCGTTTTCGCCGGCGTGAGCTTCTGCGCACTTACTTGCACGATATCCGCCGCACCCACACGTTGGTTGAAACTACGGAAGAGTTATCCAACCTGGCTGATGCGATTCTGGACTACGCTCTTAGCCTGGCGCGTCAGGACCTTGATAACCGTTACGGCTCACCGCGGCGCACGGACGATCGCGGGCGCAGCGCGACTGCGGAGTTCTGCATTGTGGCACTGGGGAAACTTGGCTCTTTCGAACTCAACTACGCTTCCGACATTGATCTGGTGTTCATTTATTCTGACGACGGCACAACTTCGGGGGTAGGTGAACGCGGTGAGGTCAGCAATCGCGAGTACTTCATTAAGCTTACGGAAACCATTGTCAAACTCGTGGGCCAGCCCTCCGGTGAAGGCGCGGCCTATCGAGTTGACCTCCGCCTGCGTCCTCATGGGCGTGATGGAGCGCTTTCCTGTTCGCTCAGTGAAGTTACTCGTTACTATCGCGAAAACGCCCAAGCCTGGGAGTTGCAGACCCTGATTCGCGCGCGGGCTGCTGGAGGTTCGGCATCATTGTTCTCCCGCTTCGCCAAAGCCGTTCAGGGACAGGTGTTTCGCAAGGACGTTTCCGTCAAAGAGGCCCTGGCCAGTGTGCGCCTGGCAAAACAAAAGATAGACAAGCACATCGAGCGTAATTCCGGCGGGTTCAACGTCAAACTCAATCGCGGAGGAATACGGGAGATCGAGTTCGTTGCGCAGGCGCTGCAACTCGCTCACGGGGGGAATGATGAATGGCTGCGCGTTGCCCACACTCTCATTAGCCTCGGCCGTCTTGGTGAAAGAAATCTAATCACTGAACAGGAACGCACAGAGTTATCCGACGCCTACGCGTTCTTGCGCACTCTAGAGCATCGACTACAGATGGAGCACGGACTACAAACACACACCGTTCCGATCGCCCCCGCGCAAAGGGCCTTGCTGGCGCGGCGCATGAAGTTCTCCGGTCCGGCAGCAACTGAACAGCTGGATCGCGCGCTGCAGTTGCATACATCGAAAGTAAGCAGGGCATATGAGCGTGTTTTTGGAAAAGCGGGAACCAATTCAGGAGCTGAGTACACACAGCTTGAAGATGCGATTCTAACTAGAGAAGCAGTCTCGCATGGTGGGCTTGAGCAACCCGCCCATACGGATACGGCTGCAGCTCATGCGGCTGCGTCCATTTTCGCACGACATCTGGTAAACGCGGTCGGCGAGCCACAGGTGGTCGATGTTGAATCGATCGCACTTATCTTGCAGAGAGAGGCACTCGGCTCGCTCAACCCGCACCGAGCGCTCACACTTGCCGCTCGGATTGCTTCATCTCTGGATAAGTCTGAGGACACGATAGCTATCTCGGAAGGAAGTCTGGTGGGCCTTGTCAGGCTTTGTGGCTCGTCAGAGTTTTTTGGAGAGATGGTGGCTAGCAATCCCGCGGTCATGACTTCAATGGCTGCTGAGCGCGGAAAGCCAGCTCGCCGAGACTATCGCTCTTTACTGCGGGCGAATATTACGCCGGAGAATAACTTCTCAGCGGAGTTGTCCGCCTTGCGACGTACCTGGGCCAGGTTACTGCTCGACATTGGCGCACGTGACGCCTCGGGTGAGATTTCGATCTTTGAATCAAATCGTCTGCAAACCGAGCTGGCTGCGGCAAGCATTAACGTCGCTTACCTGGTGGCGAAACGCGAGTTGGTCCGGCGCTACGGGCGTCTGGATAACGAGCCCCGCATCGCTATTCTGGCGCTGGGGCGACTTGCCAGTGGCGGGGTCGATTATGGGTCGGATCTCGACATCATCATCGTTTACGATTCGTTCCTTCCCTCGCCGGTTTCTGCGCTAAGTCAGGAAGAGGCCTACGCCAGGCTAGGGGAGCTGATGATTGCCGCGCTGGCAAGCGTGACCCGCGAAGGGTATCTCTACCGCGTTGATTTGCGCTTGCGCCCCGATGGCAAGAACGGACCTTTGGTCGTAAGTTCGCAAGCGTTCCTGGATTACTTAAAGACGCGCACAGTTGTCTGGGAATGGCTCGCTTACGTGAAACTGCGTGCGGTAGGCGGCGACCTGGACCTCGGCAAGATGATCGAAACTCACGCCAGGCACGCGCTTCACGAAGCCGCACGGAGGAACGACCCGGAAGAGTTGAAAAGAGAGACGCGTCACGTGCGCGACCGGCTCGAAAGAGAGAAAGGAAGGCAGAATCGGCATCGAGGAGTCGACGTCAAGTATGCAGCGGGCGGCATGCTTGATGTTTATTTTGCCACCCGCTATTTGCAGTTGCGCGATGACGTTTCCGACGAAGGCGAAGACCGTTCTACCGCGACAACTCTAGATCGACTGCGGGCTGCGGATTCCCTAAGCGAGGAAGATTTTGCGGCTCTGAGCAGCGGCTACAGACTGCTGAGGTCCATCGATCACCATCTGCGTTTGATTGTGGGTAGACAAGCACGTTTGCCCGCCACCGATCATCCCGCACTGAGAGACATAGCCAGGCAATTGGGGTTTATGTCGGCCGTTGATCTTCACGAAATGCTGGTGGAAAAGATGAGGGGCATTCGCGAGGCCTACGACAGTATTACCAGTTAACCGGACTCATGCCTGCGCTTCATTCTGAGTCGACTCATACCAGCAGCGCGTGCACCAGGAGTGCGTCGCTTGTCGTTCTTCGAGATCGTAGTAGCGAGCATGTGGTAGTCGCCGCACGACCTCCTGTTCGTCGCTGTCCAGCTGGGACCAGGTCTGTAAATGGCCCTCGCCGCAACGTGGGCAGTTCTTCTCAATGTTCACGTCAATATTCTGTTGTAACAAAGATGTTTGTTTACTGTTTGCGCCGTCTCGTGTAACTTAGCTAGGTGGTGCCCAGAAGCAACAGTATGCCACAGGATACAATCCAGATGTCGTTAAGGAAGAACGAATGTTCAGAATCAAAGCCTCGTACACCGAACAACTGGAACTAAGAACTACAATCGAGCGTGCTCGCGAGTTCTTCAGCGAGTTTCGGAACTTTGTTGACTTGATGCCCGGCATTGAGAGTATTCGCAAAGAAGCCGGTGGCATCATGCGCTGGATGGTGCGCGCGGAAGTGCCCGTGATTGGGGCAGTGCACGCGAGCTTTGCCGTTGAGAAAACCGAGGACCGTCCCGAAAGACTTGAATGGTCACCCGCGCGCAGCGAAGCGAAAAACTACCTTCGTTACGCAGCAGCATTCGAGGAGCGCGGTCATAAAGTTTTGGTTCGCATTGCTCAGCACGTGGAGTTGCGCCGGTCCCACGGCCGAGACCTGCACACGCTGGCCAGCCTGATTGGTGAAGGGGCCATCAGCGCGGAAATGCAGAAGCGAGTCAGCGAGATGATCAAGACTTTCCTGGAACGCGCCCAAGCCAAGTTGGAAGCAGAACCCGACTGCGAACAGCAGGCCGTTTAGATTGTAGGGGCGTTCCTCCGTGTGCGCCCCTCGTCACGGTACAACGGCCTCTGGTCAATGCAGGGGCGCACACGGAGGAACG
>JAMQPH010000863.1 GCA_023717605.1 Pyrinomonadaceae bacterium | reverse complement strand
TCTCTTTAACGAATTCAGCGCTCGAAATTCCCATATGCTTTTTCTCCCGCTCGCAAATCTAAATAACACCCGTAGTGAGATTACTGTAACCCCTATCACATGAAAAAGGCCTTTTCTATTGACTGCATGCCGCTATTATATGTTAGGATTGCGCCGCTTGTTCGTCTCACACTCCGGGTATTGATCTCACCAGCGATGAATTACGGGAGGTCTCGTCGTGGAAACAAAATTTTCGTCACCGTGCCTGGTGTTCTTCTCAACGTTCGTCCTTTCATCAGCGTTTTTGCTCACGACTTTGCGTCTCGTCGAAGCGCAGCCTTCCTCCGCGGACACTGTACGCTTGCTTGAGCAGGCCACGTTCGGTCCGACCTATGACCTCATAGCCCACATTCAGCAAGTTGGCTCTGAAGCGTTTCTCGATGAACAGCCCGCCGCGCCAATGACCGATTACCCGGAATTGCCTCTTTGGCCGCAGACGCGTCCTACAACTTGCACCAACGTAGCACCCTCAACGTGCCAAAGAGATAATTACACGATGTATCCATTGCAGCAGCACTTTTTTTTGAATGCTCTTTCCGGTCAGGACCAGCTCCGCCAACGCGTTGCGTTTATCTTAGGCCAGATACTGGTCACCTCCGCTGTAGATATTCCGCTGCCGAGCTGGATGAGAGGTTATCAGCAACTCCTTTATCGCAGCGCATTCGGCAACTTCCGTCAGCTTCTCTATGACATAACTTTAAACCCGACTATGGGTCGTTTTCTCGACATGCTTAATAACCGCTGTCAGACGCCCACGCCTGCAAATGCCAATGTCTGCAGGAACGGCTTAAAGTCCCAGCCTAATGAAAACTACGCGCGCGAGATTCTGCAGCTGTTTTCCATCGGGACTTTCGTATTGAATCAAGACGGGACTCGGCCATTGGACGGGAATGGTAACCCGATTTCTACTTATGATCAAAAGACCGTCGAAGAATTCGCGCGTGTGTTCACCGGCTGGGTGCTAACCCCGGCGCTGCCCGGTCCGCCCGAAGTCGGCGGCACGGTACCAAACTATCGCGATCCGATGGTGCTCCATAAAGATAGCCAGGGACGCGAGGACTATCACGATCGGGGACCGAAGACATTGTTGAACGGAGTCCAGCTACCCGGCGGACAGTCAGCCGATCAGGAGCTTAATGCGGCCATCGACAATATTGCCGACCATCCAAACGTCGCTCCTTTCATCACCAAACAACTGATCCAACATCTAGTGACGAGCAACCCTAGCCCGGCGTACGTACAACGAATAGCGAACGTGTTTGTGGCCAACCGTACCTCCGCCACGCAGTTGTTTGAGGTCGTGCGCGCGATCCTTCTCGATCCGGAGGCGCGCGGTGATTTTAAAGATTCTGCAACGACTCCCAATTACGGCAAACTGCGCGAGCCGGTGCAATTCATCACCAATATCTTGCGAGCCTTCAATGCAAAAAGCGACGGTATCTTGAACTCGCTTAATGTAAGCAGTTCAGCCATCGGATCCGCCGATATGAATCAAGATCTATTCAACGCGCCGTCGGTGTTTAATTTCTTTCCGCCTACCGCTCGGGTGCCCGGCGAAAACGCGCTCGGGCCAGAGTTTGCGTTATTTTCGTCATTGACTTCTTTGAGACGCGCTAACTTTGTTAACCGAGTTATTTTTTCGACCATCGCAGCAGCGC
>JAMQPH010000861.1 GCA_023717605.1 Pyrinomonadaceae bacterium | reverse complement strand
CCGACTTGTATTCTGGCGAATTTCCACTTCGCCTTGGGCAGCACCGCGCAGGCCACGGCGAAGCTGTAGATCAGTGAGATCCTGATCGTCTTTATCAACACCGAACCGAACTCCACGCCTCTGCCACTGTCCGAGAACAAGACGAATCCTGAGAGCATCACAATGCATACCACACCGAAGAGCAGCATCATCTGGTTTAGCGTGAACCCGGGATTCGGCGGCCACTTAGCGGCGAAGCCCAGACTCTGCAACCGATGCACTCTCGCACTGTCCGTCAACTCCGCACGCAACACACCGCGAGCGACGAAGTCGAGAACGTTCTGGTGCAATTGGGCAACTTGCTTCGTGAAGTCGTCCTGATATCCCGTGACCGCCTCGTGCGCCTTGCCGGTCACTCCGGCCGTTGCGTTTTCGTCGAGCAAACGGAAGCAGGTTTTCGCCTTGGAGGCCAACTCCTCTTGCTGTTCGCGTAGATTCTTAAGCTCACCGAGGCACGCCGAGAGGTAGCTGGCCATGCGCCGATCGCTTTCCCAATCCTGCACCTTGTGCAGCAGCGCCGCGAGACGCGTCCAGGCATTTGCCGGCGCGCGTTTGGGTTCGAACAGAATATCTTTCGGATCGAAACCCTCGTCCACGAGCTGCTGCCGCACCGCCATTTGGTCCTCGTCGGAGATCTGCAGTGTATCCTTGCGCAACTCGGCTCCTAGCCTTCTCACCTCATAGGGTATTGCGGCCATGTGTTGCAGTTGCTCACAAATCCAGTGGTCCAATGAGCTAAGAAAGGGAAGCTTCTGCAATAGCATTGTGAGCGATAGGGCAACCAAAAGGGGACTCGAAATCTCCTTTGCCCACTCTGGGACCGAGTTTTCGTCGCCTTGCATGAGGAACGTAAGGAGGTGAGGAAACTTAACAATTGTGGCGTAAAAGATAACTCCTACCAGGCAGTAGGAGAAGAGACCCACGAAATAGCGTCCTGCCGTCGTTGAGGAGCGGTTTGTAGGAGGTGTATTGAAGCGCTGTGCGGCGTAGAAAAGGATAAAGACGCCGCCGAGGACTAGATCAATTTTGTCGCGCATATAAGACTCCCTACATCGACTGAACGGGTCTTGGCCACTTGGGGCGTCGGAGAAGCCGACGTGACCAATCACTTAGCCGGCTAGACGGGGCGAGGACTTCGCAGGATGCCTTTGCAATTCTCCACTCTCTCACAAGAGCTATGCTCTCGTAAGATCTCGCCGTGATGCAGAAGCAATCAAAATGCCAAGGGCTCCCACGGCGAGCAATAGAATTCGCGTAATAGATAAACTCTGAATAACAACGGAAAATTGTTTTATCAGGATACGCGGCTGCGGTATGGTGGGGCCGATGGTCTATCGGATCCGATACTGAGGCTATCCATTTGGTTAGGCTTGGCATGTCACGAAGGCGGAGTTTAGTAAAAGGAAAGAGAGGACGCTCCCCGGGCTGGTGTTGCCTTAAAGTTTTGTGAATCTTTTTCAACGTTCCTGTTTGGCCTAAGAAGAACTAAACGCCAGGACGTCGGCGAGGGACCTGAGCCACGTAATGCTAGCTGCTCGACCAGCTGCGACTCGCTCCCAATTTCGCCTCATACGGGACAACATAAAAAGAGCCCTAGTCTGATGCCTTGCCCAACTGCAAACTAGGTCGCGGATAAGTCGCGAATCACGCTAGAGAGTAGGCCAGCGAAGCAAAGTAGGCTAGAGTGACAGTTGGCTAAGTTGAGGCTCGTAGAGTTTCGCTTCTTCGCGTCCCTTGTAGAGGTATGACCAAACATCCGTGTCAACGACGCGGACTGCCATTATTCAGCGCTCCGGCTCGATGGCCGATCACGGTCCTCACGGACTTGCCGCAAGAACGCATCAACATCGAAGTCGGCAGTCATTTCAGGATCGCCCGCAAAATCTTCAAGCAAAGTGAACGGTTTGACGCCCTGGGCTTCGGCGCGGCGCAGCAAATCGGCGCGAGCTCTCGCCGCCTCGTGCTCGCGCTCAGCGTCTTTGAGACTTGTTGTCATCGACTCCACCCCCCGAAGGTCATTCTAGCATCTTCATTGTATGAGCCCTCAACCGGTTTCAGTCTAGCACCCTCAGGACGTTGCCATTAAGCTAAGTAACCGTTGCGTAGTAAGCGCAGTGCTTGCAGTCGCGATCCGAGCCGATACTCTTGAGTAGCTACGACAGAGGATTGACCCCGTTCTATCATTTGGGAGTTCATTAAATTTTCCTCCGATGTTATTCCGCATGCGCCGTATGGCGATGTCTTGTTAGGATGAGAGTCATAGCCCGTTTCTTTTCTCGTCCTGCCTGCCGCTTCCCGCTGCCATCTGCACCCAAGCCCTACACCGTTGACTTGCTCACGGACGATCCTGATGGCCGTCAGGTTCATCTTCATCGTTCTCAGGATCGTCGTGCCCGTCTAAAGGGCGGAAGAAGTTCCTGAAGGCCCGGTTGGTCACTTGCCTGCCCTGCTTTCGCGCTACCTCGTCCGCGAAGCGGAAGTGGATGCCCTCGTAAATACGAGCGTCGACCACATCCTGCGCCGCATCGGAGAACCGGTGATAGATCCGTGTGTCCTGGATGGTCGGACCGGTATTGGTGGTCGTCGCTGAGAAGGTCATGTGGTCCGTCCCGAAGAAGAGCGTGAGGGCACGGGTTGCGGCGCCGGTAAAGTTGTTTGCGCCCGAGCTGTAATCGGGATAGGCCGGGTCGTTGATTAAAGGTCGCCACGACGGGTCGCCGATCGTTCGCGGGTTGCCGTCGTTGTTTCCCTCCTGAATGGCAGTGCTCGGCCGCCAGACAACGTAGTAGTTCTTGGTGTTCCAGGCCGTGATTACTGCATCGGCGATTGACATGTCCGCCAGGGCAAAAAGCCGGGCACTGTCAGCGATGTTGTCGACGTGAAGGGCAGCGAGGTCCCTAAAAACCTGGTTCCAGAGCACCGGGTAGCTGGTGTTCCAGAAGTGGGCCATGTCGGTTTGCTCAGGCGTGCGTGAGCTGTTGTTAAGAGAGCCCAGGGCTTTAACCTCGTTGTAGTCCCTGGCGTACTTGCGGCTGGTTAAAGCGGGCGGCGGCTCGGCGCGAAATTGTGAAGGCCTGGTCAGTGTGAAAGGCGTGACGTTGCCCAGCCACGGCGCGACCATCGGTGCGAAAGTCGGGGGTGTCGGGCGCCACATGCCAATCGCGGTATCGCCGACGAAAGGCGGCGGCGGTGGATTGGGAAAACTGCCGTCGCATGCCCGCAGGGCGATGATCCCTGCAGCGGCTTTTGCGCCGACCGCTATCCCAGGGTCGCTCTCGGATAAGCCATCGTTAAGCAGATACTGTTGGTAGGTCATGTCAAGAGCGTTGGCTTGCGCGGGAAAGCGGTTGACGAGCACATCGTGCGCGGCTTTGGCCGCCGCTGCTACCGGAGAGCCGGAGGCGGCCTTGATCTCCACGTAGTAGGGTTCGTACCGTTTCTCAATAGCCTGAACGGCGTCGTAGATGGCAGCCTGGACCATCGCAATGTCGATGACGCCGGTCGGGCCGGGACGTGCGCCAGTGATGGTTGCTTGCACGGCAATCGCGTTCCAATCGGCGACAGCATCAGCTCGAACGCAGGCGGGTACCGCAAGCACGATGACGAGCATCGCAACGTGTCGCCAAGTTTGAAGTTTCGTTTTCATGATCGTTCCTTTCATTATTGGATTCGTTATTGATTGATGTTTCCGCGGAAAAGCGTTTCGTATCAGCCCCCTTGCTTCCGCACGTGTTTCATCACTAGCTTCGACGGTTCATTTCCCGGAGCAGGCTTTCGTAGTTTTGCCGACAGGTAGTTAGCTTCGGGTGAGCCGGGTTGAGCGAACTCTCGAAGATGGCTAGCGCGCGAAGATAGAGCTGCGCCGCTTCCTCAAGCTTTCGTTGCGACTTGTAAAAGACCGCCAGGTTGTTGAGCGTTACGCCGACGTCAGGATGTTGAGCTCCGAGCAGCTTCTCTTTGATCGCAAGTGCCTGCAGATAAAGCCGCTCGGCTTCTTCGCTCCGGCCCGTGGCATGGCAGAGGGCGGCGAGGTTGTTTAAGTTAACTGCGACCTCGTAATGCTCAGGACCGTAGGCGCGCTCGAAGATTAAGAGTGCGCGTCGGTACATTGCTTCCGCCTCGTCGTATTTGCGTTGGCCGTCGAGTAGGGCGGCGAGGGCGGCAACGTCCGCGGCTGTGTCGGTGTGATCAGGGCCGACGAGCCGCTCGCGGATCTCGACTGAACGTCTCGCGTAGGGCTCACCTGCTGCGAAGCGCCCACGAGCGTGCGCAAGCCCACCGAGGTTGTGGAAGAGGGCAGCCGCCAGCTGATGATCGAGGCCGACAGTCTGTTCCGTGATACGAAGCGCGCGACGGTATGCGGCTTCCGCTTCATCGAAATGTCCGTCGTACTTGCCGAGCATTCCGAGCTGGTTTAGGACGGTGGCTGTCTCGAACGAGTCAGGGCCGAAGTTGCCTTCCGTCAGCGCGAGCGCTTCCTGGAGAAGCGGCTGCGCCTCTTTATAACGACCCGCGTCGCGGAGTTGGTCGCCGCGCATAACGAGCGACTTGAGGCGGAGATCAGCCGACTCGCCGCCGCCCAGTCGCGCACCGTCGCGCACCGCGCTGACGCTCGCCGCCACAATGTAGATGGCAACGAGGCTTAGCGCGGCGGCGACGAGGAGCTTGGGAGATTTTCTTAGCGCGTTCATGTCTGTGTTCCTTTCGCCTCCGCCTGTCACTTCATCGAGTCGTTGCGCACCATCGTCTCGTTGTGGTTCATGCCGCACCCAAACTCTTCGCAGCCACCTGGCACTCCCCCGCCTGGTGCATAGCTCGAGAATCTGGAGATGAACCCCTGAAGACTGGTCAGCCACAGACTCCAGGGATCCGCTTGCTGAATTGACGTCGCGTCACTCACCATCGTCTCGTTGTTGTTCGTGCCGCACCCAAACTCGTCGTCGCAGCCGTGCGGTCCGCCGCCTGGTACGTAGCTCGTGAACCTGTTGAAGATGAACGCCTCCACACTTGTCAGCAACTGACCCCACGCGTTCGTCTGCTGAACCGATGTCGCGTCACTCAGCATCGTCTCGTTGTGGTTCCCGCCGCATCCAAATTCCTCGCAGCCGTCGCGCACTCCGGCGCCAGGCGCATAGCTCGAAAACTTGTTGAAGATGAACACCTGCACATTGGTCAGAAACTGACTCCACGAGTCCTCCTGCTGAACCGATGTCGCGTCACTCACGATCGTCTCGTTGTGGTTCAGGGCTATCCTCGAAGGGGCAATGTTCCTCTCGGTTTGGGAGTTCACCGACTCCTGCTTCTTCGCCGTGCCACCGGCCAGGGCCATTGCCAACAAAAGCGAAACTATCGCGACATAACCCGTTACTGTGTTCATGATCCTGCTCCTTTCAGTTTGTGCATTTGCTGTCTCTACCTGATAAAGCGGGAACGACGGACGAGAGCTTTAAACGGCGGCGAGATTTTTTAGCCAAGGCCTGAAATGCTCCGGCCTTAGACATGTGGTATTTCCGCTCGGGACGGGAAAACAGACCAAAGTTGAAGCTCCACTCGACATCGGTGGTATCTGCACGAGCCTAACTGTTTCGTCATAGGTGAAAACTGAAAGACCACGCGGCTGAAGAAGTTGTGAAAAAATTGCAAGGCGACCTGGTGTACCACTCAAGGGGGCAAAAGCTCGCAGTCGGGCGGACCCTGTCCCCGCTCTTACGCTGAGTGGCTTCAAGGTTGAGGCGGGGATCAGGGTCCGCCTTCCCGACTGCGAGTTTTTCTGTGTTGGCTGGTTTCAGACCTGATTCTAATTTTTCACAGCTTGTGAAGCCGGTGGTGTCCCGAGATTCGATATGCGTCGTGCTGTAGGCGAAACTTGAAACACCACGCGGCTGAAGCCGGTGGTGTCCAAGGCGTGGCATCCGTACGTTTGTTCGGACGCGGCGGGTACGAAGGAACGATCCAGCGTTACCGCATGCTCTGATTCATGGACACGCTGGACCCGAGACGAGGTGTTGCTGCGCGAAAGGATTTACCGTTCCGCTCTCGAAGGCAGTCGAAACGTCACTCGTGAGAGCTGCGACGTCGTCATATGTGTATGCGACGGGGCCGGCGCCGAGCGCCGTATTCATTTCGGCGAGGAACTGCCGGATGGTCAGCCCGTTATACGCTGTCGTCGATGAGAGACCACAGAGACGCAAGTCTCCATATACCAAACCCGAGGTGCCGGAAATGCGACCCGCATCGGCAAAGTCAACGTTGAACTGAAGCGCCAGCACGTAGCCGCCCAACAAACCCGATGATGTCGAAGTCGGATCGACGAGATCGGCGTTGAGGGGTGCAGGTGGGCCACTCGAGGGTAGGTAGTTCAAGAGGGCAGCGACCGAGGTGAAGATCATCGAGAACCCTGTATTTCCGCTAACGCCAACCTCTACGCCACCTCCATAAATCGAGTCGAAGTGCGCGGCGAGAATGCCTGCGGCGGTGCTCGTCCCTGGATCGCCGCCCCAGTTGTCTTGGTTGTACGTCACCATGTCGCCGTCTTGCCAGCCGCAGCCTGGTGCGCCCGGCGAGCAGGCCGGGATGGTGACACGTTTGTTACTACTGAAGCTCCCGCCGTCATAAGTACCCCCAACCGTCAGCATTGACGACGCGCCGGGTGTTGAATTGCTGAAGTTCACCATCACCGTCGCTGACTGACCCGGAGCTAGATTGCCCAAACCCTGAGGTAGAGGCGTACCGTTCGTGGCTCCCAATCTCGCGGTTGCCAGAGTCACATTGCTGGCGGCAAGCGAGCCGATATTCTGGACCGTGATTGCACCAACAACGGTCGAAGCATTCGCACGACTGAGAGATGAAGTCACCACCGATCTCACGAAGGAGCACGGGGCTGGGCCGGCTGTAAAGTTGAAACTCACTGTGCCCTGATTATTTGTCCCATCCTGCAACTGCAGCGTAGCTGTAATTGTCTGTCCCGAGCTAATGTTTGCTGGGACGGTGAAGGCGAAGTCGCGAGCCGCAGAACTGTTGACTGCGATTGCTCCATAGCTTTGAGGTCCAGACGGGGCCAGCACTCCTCCGGATGACTGCAGAGTTGCCACGAGGTTCGACGTGGCGGCATTGCTCGTGTTCATCAATTCGAGGTTGACGGTAACGCGCTCGCCGGGATCGATCTCGCCGTTCGCGGGCGGGCAGCTTTCATTTATCAGGAGTGCATTGCCCGCGGCTATGGGTGGCGGCGTCGGGAGTGCCAACTCAAATGCGCCAATGTCGGTGTTGTCGCCGTCAGTGGCTGGCGGAATGGCGGGGTCGTCAAGGGTACGCGGGAAGCCAAGGCCTCGTTGATCGGTGGTCAGCGTGCCAGTCAGGCCGTTGGCACTTCCATTATCGATCGCAGGGCTTGTGAAAGAAGCGCAATGGTGTGTGTCGGGCCGCCGTTGTCTTTCAACAAAGGTAGGCCAAAACTGTCTGTTTCAAACCCAGGGTTGAGCGGCGAAGCGTCGGTTCCAGTCTGGTCGGTTGGATGGGTGAAGCCGGTGCTCCCATCAACGTTACCGATTAGATTGAAGCCTGCAGAAGTGAAAGGGCCTATAACATCCGGCTGACTTTGAAAATTCGAGGCAATGATGCTGCTCTTGACACTTACTGAATTCACCGGGCCAGGATCGTTGGTGACGATGCCGACGCCAGATCCACCTATTACGATATTGCGTGAGATCGTGCTGTTGGTGACCATTAGAGTGGCGCTCTCGTTGAAGATGCCGCCGCCACCACCTCCAACGGAAGGATTGGTAACAACATTGCGGAAAAGCGTACTGTTAATGATTCTCATGACGCTCGGATTGAACGGGTCAAACGGGTCTCCCAAATTGTAGATGCCGCCTCCTTTCTCAAAACAAAGGTTGCGCGCTATGGTGCTGTTCGCGATCGTCATGGTTCCAGAGTTAGAGATGCCGCCGCCAAAAAAGCTACCAGAGTTGTCTGAGATAGTGCTGTTTGTGATCGTCAACGTCCCACTGTTACCGATGCCCGCGCCAGAGTTGCCTGAGATGACGCTGTTGCTGATCATCAGTGTCCCCTGTAGATTGGCGATCCCGCCTCTTCCATTGCTTATAGTCAGGCCGGACAATGACACCGTTTCGGCGGGGTCACATTGAAGACAACGTAATCGCCCCCTGTATCTCGCCGCACAGTCAGCACGTCAGCGCCAGGGCCGGTGATGTTGACGCTCTCGGTGACGTCGGGCAGCCCCTGCGTCAGATTGATGACGCACCTACCCGTCGCCGAGTCGCAGCCAGGGTCGCTCGCCGGGATGTTGAACGTGATCGTGTCCTCACCCGACACGCTGTTCGTCGCCTGGAGCGCCGCCCTCAGCGTACACTGATCACCGGACGTAAAAATGTCGGTGTCACAGCGGCTGATCGGGGGCAGGCCCGCGGCATCGCCCGTCATGTTGACCTGGTAGACGAGCCCCGGCTGCGCGGGCGTCGCGCTGCCGGCGGCGGATAAACTCCGCGCCGAGTCCGCGCCCCAGGGAGTGGCGAAGGCCGCGGACGGAAGTGCGAGGAGCGCGGCAAGCGCGAGGCTCAACCACCTCGAAGTCACATCGCAGTTATATGATGTTGCGAGATCCCGATTTGTTTTCATGGCCTTCACTCCGGTCTCTTCATTGGTGCTCCTATTTCATCTATCAGAGTGTTGGACTGTACTAATTGAGTAGTGGCAGAACAGCCCAGACATATCGCGCCTCGTTTTACTTCGTTGGCGTAGTGCTTGGCCAGGTTTGTAGTTTCGGTTTCATGACTGGTCCTTTCTTAGCGGATTGTTGTTCATGAATGTTGTTGACGAGCCGGGGCGCATCTCCGAGCACTGCGAGCGCGCAAGCGAATGTGAAAATCTATCTCTTCATCGGTCTGCTTATCCGCCTTTCACTTTTTTGCATTACCGTCTCTCTCCATTAAGGCGGGAACGGGCGGGCGAAGGCTTTAACGGATGCCGTCGCACCGCTGAACCGATGCCGCTTCATTCACCATCGTCTCGTTGTGGTTCAGAACAATCTTCGAAGGGCTGATATTCCTTGAGTCCGAGGAGTTCACTTTCGCCTGATCTTTCGCCGTGCCCCCAGCCGTGGCCATTGCCAACAAAAGCGAAACTATCGCGACAAAACCCGTTACTGTGTTCATGATCTTTCTCCTTTCGCTGTTTGCATTTGCCGTCTCTACTCGATAAAGCGGGAACGGCTTGCGAGAGCTTTAACGGTTTTTTTTTCACGGTCGGGTAGTGACCTAATTTGTAGGGGCGTCCCTCCGTGGGCGCCCTCCTTGATGTTTAGGAACGTGGGAAGCAGGAAGGGGCGCCCACACAGAGGGACGCCCCTACAAACGAGGTCACCCGCGGTCGGGAATGCTTAGAGGCCGAGGGGAGAGTTGTGGTAATTTCCCAAGGCGCAACGCAAAAAGCGGTTTGTTAATGCATACGAACTCCCCGAAAGAGATCACGCGGCTACTCGTTGCCTGGGGCGACGGTGACCAGTCAGCCCTCGAAGAGCTGGCTCCACTGGTCCAGGCGGAGCTGCACCGGCTTGCACACCATTACATGAGGCGCGAGCGCCCCGGCCACACCTTGCAAACCTCCGCGCTCGTCAACGAGGCGTACATTCGTCTGATCGACTGGAAGAACACTCGCTGGCAGAACCTCGCGCACTTCTTCGGTGTCTCAGCCCAGCTGATGCGACGCATCCTGGTTGACCATGCCCGCGATCGTCAGTACCTCAAACGCGGCGGCGGCGCGTTGCAGGTCTCGCTGAGCGAAGCGGCAGCTTTCAGCTTGGGGCGGAGCTCGGATTTAGTCGCGCTGGACGAAGCGTTGACCGCGCTAGCCGAAGTGGATCGACGAAAGGAGCAGGTGGTAGAGCTTCGTTTTTTTGGAGGGCTGTCAGTCAAGGAAGTCGCCGAAGTGCTGAAGGTCTCAGAGGAGACGGTCATGCGAGACTGGCAGCTGGCGAAGGTTTGGCTACTCAGAGAGCTGGATAAAACAGTAATGAGTGATGAGTGATGAGGTAAATGCTGACTTATCACTTCACTTATTACTCATCACTTATCACTGTTTCAATGAAGCCTGAACGTTGGCAACAAGTCGAGCAACTCTATCACGCCGCGCTGGAGCGCGACGCCAAGGGACGTGCCTCATTCCTTGACGAGGCCTGTGACGGAAACGAGGAACTCCGTCACGAAGTTGAATCACTCCTCGCTTATAAAGACCAGGCTGAAGACTTCATCGAGTCGCCGGCCCTGGAGGTCGCGGCGAGGCTGATGGCCAACGACCAGGGCGCGCTGGCGGCGGGGCAGACAATCAATCATTACAAGATCACCTCCCTGCTCGGCGCCGGCGGGATGGGTGAGGTCTACCGCGCAGTTGACACCAGACTTGGTCGTGAGGTGGCCATCAAGCTACTGCCCGCCGCTTTCTCAAATGACCAGGATCGGCTGCGCCGCTTCGAACAGGAGGCGCGCGCTGCCGGGATGCTCAATCACCCGAACGTCCTGACGATCTACGACATCGGAACTCACGAGGGCGCGCCTTACATCGTTTCGGAACTGCTTACAGGCGAGACCCTACGAGATCGGCTGCGCGGGGCGCCACTGCCGCTACGCCGTGTGATTGATTACGCCCTCCAAATCGCGCGCGGGCTGGCGGCAGCGCACGAGGCGAGGATCGTCCATCGAGACCTGAAGCCGGACAACCTCTTCATCACCAGGGAGGGACGCGTCAAGATTATCGATTTCGGGATTGCGAAACTAACGGAACCGAAATCCGAACCCGTTGACAGCGAAGGCGAAACGCGTTTGCCGGAGCTCAAAACCTCACCCGGGATGGTGTTGGGGACGGTCGGGTATATGTCGCCGGAGCAGGTGCGCGGAGATCAGGTTGATCACCGCGCAGACATCTTCGCCTTCGGCGCGATCCTGTACGAGATGCTCGCGGGGCGGCGCGCGTTCGAGGGCGACTCGGCGATCGAAGTGATGAACGCGATCTTGAAAGAAGAGCCAGCGGAAATTTCAGAACCGAAGCGCGAAGTTCCTGCGGCGCTCATCCGTGTAGTGCAACATTGTTTGGAGAAAAACCGTGAAGAGCGATTTCAGTCCATGTCTGATGTTGCTTTCTATCTCGAAGCTCTTCCGGCGGCGACGGATCGTGAGACTTCAGCAGCAGCGGCAGGGGCACAGCCGCGCGGCGCAGGGCGACGTTGGATGGCGGTAGCGGCTGCGGGTATTGCCCTGGCGGCAATTGCCCTGGCGGCAATTGCTCTGGCGGTCACCCTTTGGCGGATGAAGCGATCCGACGAAGCCTGGGAGAATCCACTGGCCAACGCTCACATCGAGCGCGTCACCGATTTCCCCGGCAGCGAAACGGACGCAGCCATCTCTCCCGACGGCAAGTTCATCGTGTTTCTCTCCGACCGCGAAGGGACCTTCGACGCCTGGGTCAACCAGGTCGGCAATGGGGCATTTGTGAACCTGACAAAAGGGCAGTTCCCTGAGCTGGCTCATGAAGAGGTGCGCACCGTCGGGTTCTCTTCCGACGGGTCGAATGTTTGGCTCCGGATCAGCCATAAGGATCCGAACGGCAAGGACACCCATGACATCCGGCTCACGCCGACGCTAGGCGGAGCGGCTCGGCCTTTTCTTGAAAGGGCGGTGCACGCGGCTTGGTCACCGGACGGCCAGAGAATCGTCTATCACGAGTTCGGGCCCGGAGATCCGACCTTCGTCGTCGACAGAGATGGCAGTAATCCAAGACAGATCCTCATCGACAAGCCGGGAGTGCACTGCCACCATCACACTTGGTCCCCTGACGGCCGTTACATATATTTTGTGCGCGGATTTCCGCCGAACGAACTCGACGTGTGGCGGATTCCCGCCGACGGCGGCGAGCCGGAGCGCATGACGCACCACAACTCCAAGGTCGGCTATCCAGCGATGCTCGACAATCGCACGCTCATCTATTCGGCTACAGCGGAAGACGGATCCGGATTCTGGCTCTACGCGATGGACGTCGAGCGAAGGGTCCCGCATCGCGTGACCTTCGGCCTTGATCAGTATGTGTCGGTCTCGGCCGCGGTCGGGCCTGACGGCCGCGCCACACGGCTGGTGGCGTCTGTGGCCAATCCAGTCGGTGAGCTTTGGACGCTCACTATTTCCGCCCGGATTGTGGACGAGTCGGACGTTCGTCGCTTCCCGCTGCCTTTCACACGCGCCGTTGCGCCTCGGTTCGGGCCACACTACGTCGCGTTCCTCTCCTCGAAAGGCGGCGCTCATAGTCTTTGGAAGACGCAAGACGGCGAGACCGTGGAGTTGTGGCGAAGCAGCGAGGGGGGCGTGGTAGCGCCGGCGGCGGTGTCTCCCGACGGGCGGCGCATATGCTTCTCAGTGCGCCGGCAGGGGCGCAACGGTTTGTTCGTGATGAATGCGGACGGCACTAATGTGCGGCCCTTAGCGGCTTCGCTGGATGTACGCGACGCGCCGTCTTGGTCACCCGACGGAAAGTTCATCGCCGTGGCGGCGGACGAAGGCGACGGCAGCCGACTGTTCAAAGTGCCGGTTGACGGCGCAACGCCCGTTCGGCTGCTGGACGGCCTCTCACGAATGCCATCTTGGTCTCCGGATGGCCGCTTGATTCTTTATGCGGCGCCTTTGCAGGGCGCGGGGTACGCGGTGAGGGCGGTGACACCCGAGTCTGGGCCGCATCCCATGCCCGAGCTGTGGATATTGAGAGGAGGCGATCGTTACCGCTTCCTGCCGGATGGCAGGCAGGTGGTCGTGTTGCTCGGCGACTATCTCCATCAGAACTTCTGGATGGTCGATCTCGAGACAGGCCAGCGCCGCCAGCTCACCAACCTGAAGCCCGGCTACTCCATTGGAAGCTTCGACGTTTCGCCGGACGGCCGGCAAATCATCTTCGACCGTGTGCGGCAGAACTCGGACCTCGTCCTAATCGATTTGGCCCGGAAGTAGCGAAACGCGCGTCGCTCCAAACTGTCGCCCCCTCGGCTTGATCGAGAACGTCTGACCCCTTAGCGATGACGCCTGAACAGTGGAAAAAACTGGACGCTCTGTTTCAAGAGGCTTTGGGGCTTCAGGGAGAAGCGCGCGCGGCCCATCTGACGAAGGTGTGCGGCGGCGACGAGGAGCTGCGCCGTGAGGTGGAGTCGCTGCTGGCCTATGAAGACCAGGCTGAAAACTTCATCGAGTCGCCGGCCCTGGAGCTCGCGGCCAAGGCGATGGCCGATGAGCATGGCGCGACGGTGGTGGCGGGGCAAACGATCAATCAGTACAAGATCATCTCCCCTCTTGGCGCCGGCGGGATGGGGGAAGTTTACCTCGCCGACGACACCCGGTTGGGGCGCAGAGTTGCGCTAAAGTTTCTGCCCGCGCATTTCACTCAAGACAAGGGACACCTACGCCGGTTCGAGCAGGAGGCCCGCGCCGTCGCGGCTCTGTCACACCCGAACGTCTGCACAATCCATGAGGTGGTCCAGACGGGAGAAAGCCGCCACTGCATTGTGATGGAGTACGTCGAGGGAGTGACGCTACGGGAGCGGATATCGGAGGGGCCGATGAAAGTCGACGAGCCGCTCGAAGCCGCCATCCAAGTCGCTTCGGCGCTTTCTGCGGCGCACGCGGCAGGGATCGTTCACCGCGACATCAAGCCGGAGAACGTCATGTTCCGCCGAGACGGGTACGTGAAGGTCTTAGACTTCGGGCTGGCGAAGCTGACGGAGACGAAGTACGAACCTCTTGACAGCGAAGGCGAAACGCGGGTGCTAGACCTAAAAACCTCGCCCGGAATGGTGATGGGAACTGTCGCGTATATGTCGCCAGAGCAAGCCCGGGGCCTCCCCGTTGATGCGCGCACTGACATTTGGAGCTTAGCTGTAGTGCTCTATGAGATGGTGGCTGGACAGCAGCCGTTTGATGGAGCGACAGCAACGGATGTGATCATTTCAATAGCTGAGCGAGAGCCAGTGCCGCTAACGAGCTGTGGACCAGAAGTGCCGATCCAGTTAGAACTCATTGTGAAGAGAGCTTTGGCCAAAGATCGAGAGGAGCGGTATCAGACGGCGGAGGATATGCTGGTCGATCTGAAAGGACTGAGACATCAGTTGGCGATCGGGGCGGAAGTGGAGCGCTACAAGCAACCATCATCCGGTAGCGAGCCGGCAGCCACAGTGAGCGACCGTCAGGTGATTACATCCGGGTTCTCCCCACTCGGGTTGAGGCCAAGCCGCATCCTGATCCCTGCCGCGCTCGTGGGAGTGCTCATCATTTTGGGGTTGGTTTCCGCGCTCTTCTTTCGCCAGAGTTCAACACCAGCAACGCAAACAGAAATTGAGTCGCTGGCGGTGCTGCCGCTGGAGAACATTTCCGGCGACGCTTCACAGGACTACTTTGCGGATGGGATGACCGAGTCGCTGATCACCGACCTTGCCAAGATCACCGCGCTGCGGGTTGTTTCACGGCCATCGGTAGTGCAATACAAGGGTGCGCGCAAACCGCTGCCGGAGATCGGCCGCGAGTTGAAGGTGGATGCACTGCTGATAGGTTCGGTGGTGCGCTCCGGCGATCAGGTGCGGATCGCCGTCCAGTTGATCCACGCGGCAACGGAGCGAAATATATGGACTGACAGCTACGAGCGGGATTTGCGTGACGTGCTGGCGTTACAACGAGAGGTGACACGCGATATCGTAGGCGAAATCAAGATCAAGCTAACGCCGGAGGAGCAAGCGCAATTCCGAAGCGTCCGTCCGGTCAACCCGGAAGCTTACGATCACTATCTTCGCGGACAGTTTTACCTCCACCGCCAAAACAAAGATGATAATGAGGCTGCCATTTCGGCTCTGGAGCGCGCCGTGGCCACAGACGCGACCTTTGCTGCTGCCCATGCGGAACTGGCCCAGGCGTACGTATGGAAGCTCTTTCTATTCGCGCCGGGCGAGGAGCAGTGGGCGGAGAAGGCTTTTGTGGCGGCGGAAAAAGCGCTCGCGTTAGACCCGGATTCGGCCGTTGCCCACCTGGCCCGTGGCCGCCTTCTCTGGACGCCCGCCAACCAGTTCCCTCACGAGAAGGCAATTCGGGAATATCGCCGCGCATTGAGCTTGAACCCGAGTCTGGATGAGGCGCGAAATCAGCTCGCCCTCGTCTATTGTCACATCGGGGCTTTTGACGAAGCGCTCCAGGAATCGCAGGAGGCAGTCACCACCAACCCCAACAATAACCTGGCTCAACTCCGAATCGGGCAGACTCTGAATTTCCAGGGGAAATATGAACACGCCCTGTCCGTTCTGCGCGCGATTCCTCAGGAAGCCAATCCGACTCTGCTTGGGTACCAGATTGCCTGGGCTCTCTTCAACCTCGGGCGGAAAGAGGAGGCGTCCGTCACGCTTGAGCAGCTCTTAAGGGATTACCCCGAGGACAGTGGCGGCCTATTTGCCAGCATGGAGGCGGTACTGGCAGCTTCAGCCGGCCAGGAACGCACGGCAGAGGACAAGATTAAGTCGGCCGTAAAAAGGGGAAAAGGATTTGGTCACTTCCATCATACGGCCTATCACATCGCCTGTGCTTATGCGCTCATGAAAAAACCTGAGCAAGCAATCAAGTGGTTGGAGCTCGCGGCGGCGGACGGGTTTCCGTGCTACCCGTTGTTCGAGAGGGATACCAATTTGGATAACCTTCGACAAGATGCCCGCTTCGTCACATTCCTGGCAAAGCAGAGGCAGCAGTGGGAGCAGTACAAGACCTTCACTAAATCGTGAAAAGATGCCACCAACCCGACAGGTGAACGCCGTCCCTTTCGAGCATGAGCCAGGCTGAGTTGGAGAGAGATTACTATTCCATTTTGGGCGCGGGGGAAACTGCGTCGCAAGATGAGATCGAACGCCTCTATAAAAGCCTCGCGAGGCGGCATCATCCCGACCGCGGCGGCGACGCGGAAGAGATGAAGGCGATCAACGAAGCTTACGGAGTGCTCGGAGATGCGGACGCGCGGCGCGCTTACGACTCGCGGCACCAACGGAGCGAAGACGCCTTGAGAGCGGTGGTGCCACCCTTATCTCCACCTTCAGCGCTACTCCCAGATACCCTACGTGGTCGGTTAGTCGCCGCCTTGTTCCTTCTGCTCGCCGGACTGGTGTCTCTTTTCCTGGTGAGAATCTATTACATCAGATTCATGTGGCCAATCCTTCTTTTCGCTGCGTTCGCTGTTATCTTCGGAGTGTGGAAGATTCATGCAGTTATGGTTTTTGCACGGACGAATGTTGGGCCATCACATCTCGTGCGTCGCTACGTATGGATCCAGGAATTCGCGTTCTGGTTAATCGTGTGCGTCGGCGCTTATGGCATCTACCTCCTGATGAGCGCAATTTGAAAAGGGCCGCCCGCTTCACTCGTTTGCAAAAGCAGCTTCTCGATTTAGAATCTTTCTGAAAGGAACATAATCTAATGAAGACGACGACCAAGTCTCCCCTGGTTTCCGCGTTTGTGTATTGTCCGTCGTTATTCCTGCTGTTCGTGTCCTGCTTGGTGGCGATGTTTCTGGCTCAGGCAACCGCGGTCGCCCAATCGAAGAGCAACCCGGTCGATAAGTTTGCGCAGATGGAGGATCTGCTGCCGACGCCGAATGAGCAGCGCACGGCGTCGGGGGCGCCGGGGCGCGGATACTGGCAGCAGAGTGCGGATTACGACATCAAAGTTGAGCTTGATGATACCAACCAGCGCCTGTCGGCTTCAGAAACGATTACCTACTTCAACAACTCACCCGATTCGCTGGCTTACCTCTGGCTCCAGCTCGATCAGAATATCTGGGCGAAGGATTCGGAAGATCTCTCCACGCAGGTCGCGCCAAACTTTGAACGGGTTCCCTTCTCGACGATTGACGAGCTAATCGCGAGGCGTGAGTTTGAAGGCGGCCAACGCATAACCGCGGTGCGCGATGCGAAAGGTGCTGCCCTGCCCTACACCGTGGTGCGCACCATGATGCGCATCGATCTGCCGCGACCGCTTCCGCCGGGAGAATCCACCGTCTTTTCCCTCGATTGGAATTACAACATCAACGATGCACGGCGCATCGATAGTCGGACCGGTTACGAATACTTTCCGCAGGACAAGAATTACATTTACGAGATTGCGCAATGGTTCCCGCGCATGGCAGCTTACTACGACGTTTACGGTTGGCAGCACAAACAATTCCTGGGCGCAGGTGAATTCACACTCGAGTTTGGCAACTATCGCGTCTCCATTACCGTGCCGGACGATCACGTCGTGGCTGCGACCGGAGTGTTGCAAAACCCGCAGGCGGTATTAACCGCGGCGCAGCGCCAGCGTCTGACGGAGGCGAAGACTGCGAGGAGTCCCATGTTTGTGGTGACTCCAGATGAAGCGAAGGCCAACGAGCACAAACCGACTGGTAAGAAGACCTGGATCTTTGCGGCAGAGAACGTGCGCGATTTCGCTTTCGCTTCATCGCGGAAATTCATCTGGGATGCGCAGGGGCACAACGTCGAGGGCAACCAGGTCATGGCCATGTCGTTTTATCCGAAGGAAGGTGAGCCACTTTGGTCCAAATACTCCACCCAGGCCATCAAACATACGCTGACAATCTATTCACGCTTTACCGTTCCTTATCCCTATCCGGTCGCACAGTCGATCAACGGTCCGGTAGGCGGCATGGAATATCCGATGATCTGCTTCAATGGTCCGCGTCCACAGCCGGACGGCACCTATTCGGAAGCCACAAAGTATTCGTTGATTTCGGTCGTCATCCACGAAGTCGGTCACAACTACTTTCCCATGATTCTCAATTCCGACGAGAGACAATGGACCTGGCTGGATGAAGGGCTGAACTCTTTTGTGCAGTATCTGGCGGAGCAGGAGTGGCAG
>JAMQPH010000793.1 GCA_023717605.1 Pyrinomonadaceae bacterium | reverse complement strand
CCGCCCCTCCGAACGGCGCCGGAGGTTGGGTTGGGCATCCAGTGCTATAGACATCTCACCCCTGCGAGGTGAAACCCCAAGGCTCTCCTGCCTTTGAATCTGAAAATGACCGGATCGGCCTAAAACCCCGAAATTCAGGCCTTTTCTGACGATGAAAGATTTTTAAAGATTTTTCTGGAGAACCTCAGGCATTGGCCTTATTACCTAAGTATCCTGGAAAACGGAATGGGTGGCGCAGCGGCAGGCAGGCACAGGCGGCCTTCGGGCCGCCATTTTTGTTTTGGGCCCAACCGAATCTCTGCGTCGCTGATTGCAGTAATTGACCGGCACTTACCTTCTCCCTATCATTCAGACCGTGCAGCCCGTTATTTCAGCCCAGCAGATGCGGCAAATCGACAGTCTTACGGTCGAGAATTTTGGCACCCCTTCCCTTCTCCTGATGGAAGCCGCCGCCGAAGCCGTCGCGCAGGCAATCACCTCACATTTTTCCGGTGATCTTGTCGGTAAGAAAGCTCGCATTCTCTGTGGTCCCGGCAACAACGGCGGCGACGGCGCTGGAGTCGGCCGTGCGCTCGCCCGTGTCGGTGTGCAAACTGACGTGATCCTTTTTGGGAGAGTAGATAACACAAAAGGTGATGCGCGCATTAATTTCGAAACAGTGAGGCGACTGGCAAGTTTCGAAGCAGGGTCGAGTGCGCAACCCTCACCGTTGAGCTTTGTGGAATGCGCCAGCGTTACCGACTGGGAAGGGATTGCCAAACCTCGGGGCACTTATGACGTTATTGTCGACGCCCTTTTTGGCACCGGCTTAACCCGGCCCCTTGAAGGAGTTTATCTCCAGGTTATCCAACACCTCGCAATGATCAGAGCTGCCCGTGATCGATCATCTCGAGCTCGACCGCTGATTGTGTCAGTCGACATTCCTTCGGGACTTAATGCTGATCTTGCCGATCCCATTGGAGCCGTGGTCCAGTCCGATCTTACGGTTGCCTTCACAGCTCCCAAGCGCGCAAACGTGCTGCCCCCAGCCTCTCATTTCAATGGAGAGCTGATAGTTGCCAACATCGGCTCACCTTCGGCCTTACTGGAGTCTCCAGAAACGAAACTTTTTCTGGTTCAAGAGGCCGACGCACGTGAATGGCTTGTTGCCACGCGATACCAACCCGACTCTTACAAGAATACGCATGGGCATGTTCTCGTGATTGCCGGATCACGCGGCTACACCGGTGCAGCGGCGCTCTGCGGCAATGCCGCCATGAGATCAGGTGCCGGGTTAGTGACGATCGCGACTCCGGCCTCGGCACAATCTTCAGTGGTTGCGGCGGCTATGCCGGAGGTGATGACAACAGCACTAGCGGAAACAGATCGCGGCGCAGTGAGCGATGAGGCGATCGACCATGCCAAGCATCTCGCGTCGAAGGCAACAGTTGTAGCCATTGGTCCAGGCCTTTCCGCGGAAGATGAACGCACCCGGCAATTTGTGAAATCGATCGTGGAGAACAGAACCACACCCATCGTTATCGATGCGGATGGGCTCAACTGCCTCGCACCCTGGCCTACTGACTTGCGAGGGTCAGAAGCACATCCGTTGGTTCTCACTCCTCACGCCGGAGAAATGAGGCGACTGCTCGGGATCACTGATAAATCCGAGTTAATTGATAACGTAGCGGCGGCCCGTCTTTTTGCGGTCAAGCACCAATTGATTTTGGTTCTCAAGGGTTCGCGTTCACTGGTTGCCAGGCCTGACGGCCGCGTGTTCGTTAACCCGACGGGCAACGCTGGACTCGGAACTGCGGGAGCAGGCGACACGTTAACTGGCCTAATAGCCGGGTTCAACGCTCAAGCATTTGCCACTCTGGGAAGCGATGCGGATGCGCTGTCAGCAACAATCGCTGCTCTCTACGTCGGCGGCCTTGCTGGCGATCTCGCGGCGCGGGAAATAGGCATGCGGACAATGGTCGCGTCTGACATCCAGTCGCACTTCAGCGCAGCAGTTCGTCTACTCGATCCGGATGGCGAGATGCCTTGACCTGGAGCGCTGGTCGTACGCGATCTAAATTGGCAGCGGATTTACGCAGATGAACGCGGATCAGAACAGTCAGAATACGATTCGCGGAATGGCAGTCGAAGTGCTGAGATCTCCTATGATCTGAGGAGCCTCTTGGCTTTTGCTGATCGGCGTTCATCCGCGTGAATCCGCGGCTATTTTTTCTCTTTGTATGACACTCCAACGCCGGGACAGTAGTGCAGCGCAGTCGCAAATTCCCACAGGTGAATGGATCTCTCAAGAAGCAAATGAAACTTTCAGCCTGGGCCAACATGTAGGCGCGCTGCTCATCGGCGGGGAAATCCTCCTGCTCAGTGGGCCGCTTGGCGCCGGCAAGACGGTCTTCGTAAAGGGAATCGCAGCCGCGCTGGGACTTGATCCGGCGGAGGTTACCAGTCCGACGTTTACGTTAGTTAATCCCTATTCGGGACGTCTCACTCTTTATCACATAGACCTCTATCGTCTCGATGAAGGCGCCTCCGCTGCCCACGCCGTCGATCTTGATGAGCTCCTACTCGATGAAAGGGCTGTGCTGGTAATCGAGTGGGCCGAACGCCTCGGTCGCTATCCCTTACCTGGGAGTGTCTGGAGGATCGTGATTTCCGGAGATGGCGACTATCCGCGTTCGATCTCGATCCGACCGTATGAAAATGACCGGCAACAAGAAATCATTTAGCCGCGGACTTACGCGGATGAACGCGGATCTGAAAAAGGACTTAATAAAAATGCTTCGAGTGCGTTTGTTGTGCTTATCGTGGTTTTCGCGCAGATCCGCGGCTAAATGTTTTCCCTGTGCTAGAATCAGACCTAGATTTAGATGAGGAGACTAGAAACAATGCCATAGCCAGAAATTATGATTCGACCGATGCGGGAGGAATTGACCCGTTTAGGTTTTAAGGAGCTGAAGACGCCGGCGCAGGTAGATGAGACGGTGCAAAACGCTAAAGGAACCCTGATGGTGGTAGTTAACTCCATCTGCGGCTGTGCGGCCGGCAAGGCACGCCCGGGTGTCGCCCAGGCGCTCCAGCATAACGTCCGCCCTGACAGGGTAGCGACAGTATTTGCGGGAGCCGATATCGAAGCAACTGAAAGAGCGCGAAATTACTTCACGGGTTACTCGCCCTCATCTCCTTCAATTGCCTTACTGAAAGACGGCAAACTCGTTTTTATGATGGAGAGACACCAGATTGAAGGTAGGGGTCCCTTAGAGATCGCCCAGGAACTCACCAGGGCCTTTGACCAGCACTGCGTGCAAACGGAGATGGTCGCTGGTTAATCGTACGGCTTGACCGGGTTCATTTTCCATTTCTCGAATGACCAATGAGAAATGTCGAATGAGAAATGGAAAATGAACCGTCCTTTACCGTTGGGCTACTAACCGGTCTCACGGTTCTTGTCGGTTGGCCCGGTGGCTCCCAGATGTTTCATTGCTTCAGAATGCGCCAGTACTACATCGGGCGATTGCTGCAGCGAGCTGAAATACTTTTTCTGAAAACCGCTCCCGGACTCTGAAGGTGTGAGTAGGACACGTGCCTGAACGATAACGGCAGCCGCCTCGCTTTCCTTTACCGGCTCCCTCGCGTCCAACATCTCGTCTATCTGCACAACGAGCTCTGACAGGCTGTGTAGCCACGCGAACCACGGATCGTACATAACAAGTTGCAGAACTTCGTAGCTGTTGTCGACGCGACCGTGTGCTCGTTCATAAGCCTCACGCTCCAGGTCCAGCAGAGTCTTGTGCAGATGCAGCAACGGCCGTCTCACCTGCGTCAATCGTTGCAGCGTCGACTCGTGAATTTCATTTTCAGAACCCATCCTGAATTCCCTTCCCCTTTTTGAAAACTGAAACTATGACCCATCGCCCGAGTCTTGGGCTTGCGTGACAGCCTCGATGACCTTGTCAGCGTCGAACAGTCTGCGTTGAAACACGGCGGCGGGCACTTTCAGATTGTAAAGCTTGATGCGACTGTTGAGTTCGGCGGCCTTCTCACGAAACTCAGCAACGTTCCTTTCCCAAGCAGCGTCATTCGGCGAGACACCTCCGGGCCGATAAATCTTCCAGGCGCGGATTAGTGTCTGACGCGTGGCTTCGAAAGTGGCATCAATATCCTTTCGCTCTTCTATCCATGCCGGCGCGAAACCGGCGTCGCGAAGGAGCTTGTGAACTACGCGCAAATCGGGATCTTCGAATGGATTCTCGCGCAGATCGACAGGCTGTCCCTTTCCCGGCAAATTATCAAACTCGCCGGCCTCGATTGCTTCGCGAAGCATTTTCTCGGCCATCGATTCCAAGCGACTCATGGATCCACCCAGTTCAGTTGAGAGGTCCTCAACGCTTTAAGAATCATTTTCCATTTCCATTTTCCATTTCTCATTTCGCCATTTTACAAAGACCTACTCATTCTAAAACGTTAAAACATCAAACGCGGTTCCTCAACCTGTCAGGTGACTCTTGAGCTTTCCTGGCAATGACCAATGAAAAATGACAAATGAAAAATGGAAAATGATATGCTCTCCAGAAATGCCCCTTCCTCTCACGCTCGATACACCAATCGACGAACTGTACAAGTACAGGATTGCCCGCCTGGGCCAAACCACGTCACACAAGCTGGCAACTGCACTAACGGGTTATCACGCTAAGAAAAAAGCAGCCGACGCTATTGTTGAAGATCTCCTGACTTATCTCCCCATGAGATACGAGGATCGATCGAACCTCGCCCGCATTCGGGATTTGAAAACCGGAATGGAAGCCTCGCTCGAACTCTACGTCAAAAACGCCGGTGGTTATCAGGTGGGAAAGAAGCGCGGCTACGGCAAACCGAAGCTTTTCATCTTTGAAATTGTGGCGATCGACAAAGATAAGACCGGACAGGACGTCGCTGTCTGGTGGTTTGTTTCCGGCGCCCACGCCCGCGACATCGTCGGCTACTACATGAAAAGGCTAACACGAGGTACGCGCTTCATTACCTTCGGCAAATGGGAGTGGGATGACCGGCGCGGGACCTTTGCTCTGCGTCTTCATAAACCCGGCGACGAGCTGGAAATGTTGCCGGCTTTAGAGCGGAAGGGTGACGGGGAGACAAGGAAACAAGGAGAAGCGGTGGTTTCGAAAACAGAGGACACCGATGACGAAGACTCAGACGATCCTGCTCTGGCGGCCGTTCATGCAGGTCGCCGGGTACCTGTTTATCGCAAGCTCGGAGACTTCTCCTCTAAACGATTGCGCGAGATTGTTCACGGCGCTCTGGAACTGATCCCTGACGCAGAAATCAAAGAGACGCTTCCTGATGAGTTGCGTCGGCGGCAGGGTTTAATAGGTCGCGCTGACGCCTTTCGTAAGATTCACTTCCCGCCTGAAGACGTGTCACTAGCCGAATACGAAATTGCTCGCAGTCCCGCACACCATAGATTGATCTTTGAAGACTTTTTCTGGCTCGCTCTGGGAATCGGATTAAAACGTGGGCAAAGGATCAGGGAAGCAAAAGGAGCCATGATCAAGATTGACGCTCAGGTGAAGCAGGCGATCGCTTCGGTGATGCCCTTCAAACTAACGGGCGCGCAACGAAACGTAGTCAGGCAGATCTTCCAGGACATGAAATCCGATTCACCGATGAATCGGCTGCTCCAGGGGGACGTCGGCAGCGGCAAGACGATCGTCGCGCTCGTCGCAATGATCGCCGCCATGGAAAATGGTTACCAGACTGCGTTGATGGCCCCGACTGAAATCCTCGCCGAACAACATGCTCGCAACATAAAACGGCTGCTGGCCAGAACACCATATCGAGTTGAACTCTTGACGGGCTCTTTGCGAGCTGCGGAGAAGCGCCGTCTGCACGTCAGTCTCGCGGCAGGCGAGATTCACGCGGCCATTGGCACTCACGCTCTGGTTCAGGAGGCGGTGTCGTTTAGCAAGCTGGGCCTGGTTGTGATCGACGAGCAGCACCGCTTTGGCGTGATGCAACGCGCGGAGCTGCGCGCCCGTGGCTTCAACCCGGACGTTTTGGTCATGACCGCCACTCCAATTCCTCGCTCCCTCGCGATGACCGTGTATGGCGACCTCGACGTTTCAGTGATAGACGAGATGCCCCCGGGGAGGACTCCGATCGAAACAAAGGTCTATGCCGACAACTCGGACGATCGACGGGAGGTGAAGGAGCTCCTGGCCCACGAGCTTAAATCTGGACGACAAATCTATGTTGTCTATCCGCTGGTCGAAGAATCAGAGAAGATGGATCTAAAGGACGCGACAAAGCGCTACGAGTATCTGCGCGATAAGGTCTTTCCCAAGTACTCTGTAGGTCTGGTTCACGGAAAGATGAAGCCGGCGGAGAAAGAGGAGGTGATGCGCCGCTTCGTGGCCGGGGAAATTCAGGTACTAGTCTCTACTACCGTGATCGAAGTCGGTGTAGACGTAGCCAACGCATCCGTGATGGTAGTAGAACACGCCGAACGATTCGGACTCTCCCAGCTTCATCAGCTCCGGGGACGTGTCGGCCGTGGCGCGGAAAAGAGTTATTGCGCGCTGCTGACGTCGGACAAAAGGACCAGCGTTGCAGAAGAACGTTTGGGCATCATGGAACAGACCAGCGACGGTTTTCTAATCGCCGAAAAAGACCTCGAGATTCGCGGCGCCGGCGAGCTGCTGGGAACCAAGCAAGCCGGCCTTCCGGAATTTCGCATCGGCAATCTTTTCCGCGATCAGCAGATACTCGAGCAAGCGCGAAAGGAAGCTGAGTTCTACCTGACGAAGCGTGAAAGATCTACGGAGACCACGAGAATGATTCAGCGTGTGAAGCGCGACGAACGCTTCGGCTTGGCTGCGGTCGGATAACCTGGCAATTAGTCCAAATTTTCGGATTTAATTGCTGGGCGGGGAAATCTTCGAAGTGCTTGCGTCGGTTCGCCCGCTCGTCTATATTTTTGTCCTAGACCTTGGCCTTTTGCGCTCTCCCCAGCCATGTAAGCGTTTCAGGGGGCCGCTAATGAAACAATCGGTGCTCGCATCAGCGCTGATCTGCAGTCTGCTCACGGCGATTGCAGGTCAGCAATCAGCCACACCAATACCGCCGTCGCCTCAAAGACCCACTTCCGATACAGCAGAAGTCGTGCGTATCACGACGAACCTTGTCCAGATTGACGCCGTAGTTACAGATCGCCGTGGCCAGCACATTGTCGATCTCGGTCCCGACGAATTTGAGGTTTACGAGGACGGACGTCCGCAGCAGATCACCAATTTCTCCTACATCGGCGCGCCGCTTGAGCCGAACGCTCGATCAACTGAGCCGCCCAAGTCCGACGACAAGACGCCACTGCCGCCGCTTCCGCCCGAGCAATTGCGACCCGAGCAAGTGCGCCGATCCATCGCGCTGATAGTCGACGATTTGGGACTGTCGTTTGAGAGCACGCACTTCGTCCGCAACGCGCTTCGCAAGTTCGTGGACGAACAAATGCAGTCCGGCGACCTGGTGGCAATTATTCGCACCGGCGCCGGCGTGGGCGCGCTGCAGCAGTTTACGACAGACAAGCGACTGCTCCATGCAGCGGTCGACCGGCTGAAGTGGAATGCGTTCGGCCGGCGCGGCATCGCTGCCTTTGGCGCCATTGGTGATGACGCATATTACACAGAGCCGCGTGATCGCAAACGTGGCACCTTCACTTCGACCGGGTCGGACGAACCAACGACAATTGACGACTTCAAAGACGAAGTGTTCACGGTGGGCACTCTCGGCGCGCTCAACTATGTCGTCCGAGGCCTGAAGGAGCTGCCCGGACGTAAGTCTGCCGTGCTACTGACGGACGCGCTCGATCTCTTCAGCTCCACCGGCGGTCAGAACTATCGGGTACTCGACTCCTTGCGCCGCCTGATCGATCTAGCCAACCGTTCTTCGGTCGTTTTCTACACCATCGATGCGCGAGGACTGCTATCTGGCAGCGACTCCGCGGCCAACGCTCTGGTCGGCAAGACCGAGGGCGACGGAATGGGAGAGATCGCTTCGACTGGGCTTTCTGGTACTAGAATTATGGCGGATTTGAGGTCGAGGTCGTTGGAGATACTCGAAGCCCAGAACGGTATGAGCTATCTGGCTCGTCAGACGGGAGGCCTTATGGTCACCAACAACAATGACATCGCCCAGGGCATTCGCCGGGTGCTCGATCAGAAGGGCTACTACCTGATTGGCTACCGCCCTGAGGAATCTACCTTCAGTGCCGGTGGCCGTAAAAACTTCCATCGTCTGGAAGTGCGCGTTAAGCGTTCCGGCTTGAGCGTGCGAACACGTTCAGGCTTCTTCGGTGTTAACCCAGCGGCGGCACAGCCAGTCAATCGCACCCCCCAACAGCAGTTGCTCACTGCGCTCACCTCGCCCTTTGCTACAGGCGCTCTCGATCTGCGCTTGACTTCAGTCTTCCTTAACGACGTACCCTATGGCTCGTTTGTGCGCTCGCTGATTCATGTAGGCGGAAACAGCCTGACATTCACCGAAGAACCGGACGGCACGTACAAAGCCAGCGTCGACGTCGCCGCCGTAACTTTCGACGATGAGGGAGTTGCTGTGGACCAGCGTTTCCGCACGGAGACGGTGAAAGTGCGTGGCGATGAGTATCGCGCCGCCCGACGCGACGGCATTACATTCGGCATCAACCTGCCCGTCAAAAAGCCGGGCGCCTTCCAGTTGCGTATCGCTGTCCGCGATGTTCCGACCGAGCGCGTTGGTTCGGCTAACCAGTTCATCGAAGTGCCAAACCTGAACAAGAACCGGCTTGCGCTCTCGGGTCTCTACGTGGCCGGGAACACGAATCAGCTGCTGAACTCTGCCTCGGCGCAAAGCGTGGCCCAGGGCGGCACGTCAACTCCCTCGGTCGAGGCAACCCAGGGGAGACTTGCCGAGCAAGATGCCCGGTCTGGTCCCGCAGTCCGTCGCTTTCGCCCGGGTATGGTCATCGATTACGGCTATGAAGCGTACAACGTTCAGCTGGACCGCGCGACCGGTCGCGCCCAACTGCAAACGCAGGTTCGTTTGTTCCGCGAGAATCAGCAGGTGTATGCCACTCAGGTGCGGAACCTCGCCGGACAGCCGGGCGCCAAACGGGTAACTGCCATGGGGCGTTTGCAACTCGGTCAGAATCTGAAGCCTGGAGACTACATCCTGCAGGTGATTGTTACCGACATGACGGCGAAAGATAAACGACGCGTCGCGACGCAGTGGATACTGTTTGACATCGACTAGCAGAAACTACGCGCACGCGAACACGACTCTCTGTTGAAGATACTTCTTCGAAGCCGATCTTTCGATCTCAATTGGAGGCTCGCATGAGACAACATCCCGCACACTCTGCTGCCAAACTCTTCACGGGGCTCGTTTTTGTACTCGTCGCCCTCGATGGCTCTACCACGGTTAGCGCGCAAGGGGGGCGCAGGCGAGATTTGGACAGGCGCGAAGAACAGCTGAATTCTCTTGAGCGCGAGACTACTCGCAAGCGAGACCCGAAGGAGATCCTGCTTGAAGTCAACGAGGATCTTAGCCGGCTGAATGTGATTAACGAAGACCTCTCTGCAAAGGCAACTGCCGGCAATCAGCCGCTGAACTACAAAGACATCGTCGGGAATGTCACCGAGATCAAGAAGCGCGCGACCCGGTTGAAGTCGTCTCTGGCCCTGCCTCAGGAGCAAAATGAAGAGAAAAGCGCAGGCTTTAAGGATGCGGAAAAAGCCGAACTACAACCCGTCCTGACGGCACTCAACAAGTTGCTGGACGGGTTCCTGCGCAACCCTATTTTCAGCGACTCTGGCCCGCTGGACATGCGCCTCGCGGCTCAGGCCCGTCGCGACCTCGAAGACATCATTGTGCTCAGCGAAAAGCTTCGGAAGAATGCCGAGAATCGCAGCAAGTCCACTGACAAAGCGCCATGACAAGGTGCTTCCCCAGATTGACACAAGATTCGCCCTGGCAGCGGTGGGATAAATTCGATCCCTCGTTGACACTCATGCATTTGTCGCCCACGGAGAAGAAGTCGGTATGCTTCTAATTCTTTTTTGCAAAGAAAAATGCCAACGAACCCGTCACGAGAAAGGCGCTGCCAGATGAGATGGTTTGCAAATAGGACGAAAGTCGGTCGACGTTATCTTCACTATCGGGATTAAAGGCGCCCACCCCGAAACTCACGCTGCGCCACACTAACAGCAAATTCCAGATCCCAGCCAGTACCACGGCTAACCAAAAGGCTGTCCCAGGCGGCGCCTGAAGGCCCTGTTGCGCATCCTGATGCTGGGCGAAGATTCCCCCAAAAATCACTCCCAAATGAACCGAGTAGATCGCCAACAGCTTGAGTATCAGATTTGTTAAGTCCTCGTCGGCGATCGCGCCCCGCGAATAAGTGATGATCACCGCGATAGCTTGGATCATCAGACTGCCAACAAACATTGCTATCAGGATTACACGCGCTTTGGTCATTGTCATTGTCATTTCCGCGTTCCTCCGGTAGTGGCCAACTCGCCGATTAATCCATTGATGAACTCCTGGGCGGCTGTGATTGTTGCTTGACTTCGATCATCTCCGTAGCGCCATGTCGTTGACATGCGAGGCCGATCGCGGGCTACGAACTGGATATGATAAGTAAACCTGTCGTTTGCCGAATCGTATGGTTGTGACAAGATGATCGCAATCTGGCTCCGCAGGTTCCTGATGTTGGAATCGTTATTCGGGTTCGGTACCAGTAGATTTCGGAAGGTTGTGATGTAGTAGTTTAGCTGCCCGGTCTGCTTCGAGTTGTGTCCGGAAGGAAAATACTTGTTGATAACTTTGATGGCCGCTGCAGGAAATGTCGCCGGTGGACTCCAGATGTCACTGCGGAAAAACGCCGGAAATTTCGCCTCTTCCGGAAATTCTGTGGATTCAGACCCTTGCGTACGAAATGTTTCCTCAAGCTGGACCGTTGCGATCACCGGACCGGTGGCAGACTCTCTAAACTCGAGTTGCGGCTCAGGCACCATGTAGCTGAACTGACCTTTGGCGGGTACGGTTCCGAGTCCTTTCACGTAGACCGCGCTTCGTCCCTTAAACTCGTAGCTGTACGAGATTTGATAGACGACAGTGTTTTCCGGGGTTGTCCTCTCGACCACCTTCGACACGTTCACAGAGTAGTTCGGCCCCTGCGCCTTGTTGGTGACCTTCGGTGCGTCTTGTTCCTGAAGATCTATCTTATTGAGATTGGCGGATGCTGTCGCCGTTAGCAGCAACAGGACAAAACAGGCAACCAGCATTTGTATCCTTGAATACATCTCGCAAATTCTCCCCCCGCAACAAAGGAAGCTCTGATCAGAAGGGTCATTAACGCTTCCCGGCAATGGCAAAATCAACCCCACTGCTTACGGTCATCGGCGTGTGTCGCTGTCCAATCTCTGCTGAAAGCTCCGGCAAACGCTGCTGGATGTGCTTGACTAGCTGTCTCATCCAAAGCGCGCCGCCAGTTGCCCGCCCGTCTCCTCTCAAAGCTTCCAACAAAGTAGCTACCAGCGCTCCATTACCGCTTGTCGGTTGCACCGCTTCCTGCAAGGGAGTTGCCGCAGCAATGAGATACATTCCGACCTGATGCCTGTGCCTGGCTTGGTTGACTTTTTCTGACTGCGCCCGGCGTTGTTCCACCCTCGCCTTCACCTCGCCGATTTTCCCTAACGACTCAATCGCTCCTCCTGACTGGCAGGCATCGATGATCAAGACAACTCTTCTCGCGGGCATCTCCCTTATCGCCTCTGCCAGCATTGCTGTGTTGAGTCCACTTTCACGCTGCTCCTGCGGTCCAGGCCCGCGCATATCTATCGGCGCAAAATAAAACATTTCCTGTCCAGCCGGTACGATTCCGTGCCCGGAGAAGAATAAAAACACTACATCATCTTCCTCAACTTCGTTGGCCATTCTCGAGAGTCGCTTACGAATAGCGGCACGCGTTGCTGCTGCATCATACAGTCCATCCCAAATGCGAATCTCTCGATATGGTTTGTTTGGGCTGCGCTCCTGCTCAGTGAAGAACTTCTCTATCTCCTTCGCACCCGCAACAGAAGCGGGCAACGATTTGAAACCGGAACTACCGCTTTCATAATTGCTGATGCCGACTGTCAGCACGTGCAGAGTAGCCTGAGCAGTATTCGACTTTGCTCCGTCGTATTCCGTCTTGAATCCTTCTGTCTTCACGCCGCTGGCTGCGTTTATTACCTCGTATTGCTTGCCAGCCGGTAGGTCCACACTGTATCTGCACGCCGGATCGTCTTCTGAGAGACGCTCGTTAGGAGTCGCGTCGAGCAATTGCCCGTCAACGTAGACCTGCGGTCGGGCGGTGGGTCTCTCAGCAAAGCACAATACTGACTTCCCTTCGTGCTGGTCCAAGCGAGCCAAACCCTGGGATAACATCATGCGAAGGCCAGGTAGTTGCAACACGGTGGCGATGTCAACCTGAGCTTTTGGTTTGTTGCCTTCGATCAACTCCGACAACAGGTTTGGGTAGTAGAAGTCATTGAAGAACGAATCCAGCGGAACAGTCTCGTTGGTGCCGAACGTTCGCCAACTGATCTCTTGCAGGGCGTCAGCAGTCCCGTCGAACAACCCATCCGGAGCAACAACCACCCAACCGCCAGCTCTCATCGAGCTTAGCAAGGCCACCTCTACTCCTCTTAAGGGGTCCCAGATGCGCATAGTGTCATCACTACCACCCGAGACAATCCACCTCCCATCAGGGCTAAATCCTATGGCCCGTACCGAGTTTGTGTGCCCGTTTAGAGTCTTCAACTCGCGGCCCGTTTTCAAATCCCATAACTTCACTGTCTTGTCCCAACTTGCGGATGCGAGTTGGCGACCGTCCGGACTAAAGGATATGGCTTCCACAAGACGTGTATGGCCTGCCAGAGTTTGCAAATTGCGGCCACTAGTTACATCCCACAGCTTCACCGTGTTATCCACACTGGCCGAGGCAAGTTGGCGACCGTCTGGGCTGAACGTGACAAAGGCGATCTCTTCTGCGTGACCGGTAAGAGTGAGTCTCTGATTGCCAGTCGCGGCATCCCACATTTTTATTTTCTTGTCGCTACCTGCCGAAGCAAGCCAACGTCCGTCGGGGCTAAAAGCCAAGCTGCTAACGCTTTCGCTATCGTCTTTACCACTAACGGTGCGCGTTTCACGACCCGTGGCCATATCCCACGAATATATTGTTCCACTGCCGGCTGCGGCCAGCCGGCTCGCGTTGGGTGTCCATGCAACCGTGCCTTCCGAGCCTCCATAGACCTCGAACTTGTGCAACTGGCGCCCGCTATCTATTTCCCAGACCGTTACTTTAGCGCTCCTTGAATATGTGTAGGCGGCAAGCAGACGACCGTCCCGGCTCAACGCCATTGAAGTCACCCCGCCAAGTTGGCTGCCCAGGGGTGCTAGCTCGCGACCTCCGACTATGTCCCAAAGTTTGATACTGTCTCCGCCACCCATTAACAACCGTCTATTGTCGAGTGTGAATGCGGCCGCACGAACGCCATTAGTTTGCCTCCCTAGAGTGCGCTCGATACGCCCTCGCCCTAATGACCGAATCTTGATCCCGTCCCAACTTCCTGACGCGAGAGACCGACCGTCGGGATGGAAGGCTACGGTGTAGACTTCGTATTTATTGGGGAGGCGTTTCAAGATACGTCCGGTGCGGGAGTCCCACAGAATAACTTCGTTACCTGGCCTGCCTCCGTAGGCCCTGCTGCCGCTTCCGGAGACAAGCGTCTGGCCATCCGGACTGAACGCCAGAGTTCGAATCATGTCAGTGTGGCCAGTAAAGGAGCGTAGCAAGCGGCCCGTCACCGGATCCCATATCTTCACCGCGTAGTCGCTGTCAGCCCTTTCCTTCCCGGCTCTGTCGTAAGGTTCATCTCCTCCACCGGTAGCCAGCCATTCTCCATTAGGACTAAACGCGACGGCCCTTACTTGATCTTTGTTGCCAATCAAAGTGTGCGTTTCTATGCCCGTCGCCAAATCCCAAAGCTTGACCGTGTGGTCATAACCTGCTGAAGCCAGCAAGCGGTCGTCGGGACTAAACGCCACTCCTAAGACCGTGTCAGTGTGGCCTCGCAGAACCCGTGACTGACGTCCTGTGGCGGCTTCCCACAACATCACTCTGTCCACATCACCTGATGCAAGCCATCGGCCGTCGTGACTGAAAGCCAAAGCAGATGCCCCGTAAACATGGTCAGACAGGTTGCGCAACTCCTTCCAGGTTGCTACGTCCCAAAGCCTGACCTTTCCTTCCCAACCTGACGAAGCAAGCCAGCGCCCATCAGGGCTGAATACCACGCATGTAACTGGTTGAGTGTGACCTGTCAGTGTTCGGAATGAGCGTCCTGTGGCAACGTCCCATAGCTTCACGGTAGCGTCATCACTCGCCGACGCCAACCATCGGCCATCGGGGCTATACGCTAGTCCGAAGACCACACTGCTATGTCCGGACTGGAGCACCACTTCCGGTCTAACGTCACCGGCTGATTGTCCGAAGCTCAAATAAGATTGAGACCAAAGCAGGAGAAGTAAAGCTGCGAACAAACATCCGTTTGACCGACGACTTTGCGAACCCCAATTCTGTCGAATAGTTTTGAGGCGAAACTTCAAAACCCAACTCCTTACATAGTCGCCCGTCTTGCAGAGTGATTGTCAGCCTGAGCTATCTGAATCCAACTAAGCCGCGCTTTTAGTTCGCAATTGGGAAGTCGAGTCCACTCGAGACAATCATCGGCGTATGTCGTTGACCAATTCTCTCTGAGACCTCCGGCAAACGATGCTCGACATATTTGATTAACTCTCTCATCCAGACTGCGCCGTCGGGCCCCTCTGATCCTAAAGCCTCCAACAGCGTTGCTACCAAAGCTCCATTCCCGGTTTTCGGTTGCACCGCTTCCTGCAATGGTGTCGCGGCCGCGATGACATAAACTCCAACCCGACGCTCCTCTTTCCCTGTTTGCCCCCGCGCAATCAGCGCACGACGTCCTTCCACCTTCGCCTTCACTTCTGCAATCTTTCCCAGAGACTCTATGGCTCCACCGGATTGACATGCGTCGATGATCAGCACCACTCGGCGCGCCGGCATCTCTCGTATTGCCTCAGCCAACATGGCGGTGTTTAGTCCTGTTTCTCGTTCATCCTGCGGATTAGGACCTCTTACATCGATTGGCGCGAAGTAGAACATCTCCTGGCCCGCAGGAACTACGCCGTGACCAGAGAAGAAGAGAAACACCACGTCGTCCTCTTTGACTTGTCTGCCCATTTCAGCAAGACGCTGGCGAATTTTCTGGCGCGTTGCTGCCTCATCGTATAAGCCGTCCCAAATGCGAATGTCCTGGTATTGCTTATTCGATTTGCTCCTCTGCTCGACGAAAAACTTTGTTAGTTCTTTGGCTCCAGAGACTGAAGAAGGCAAAGGCTTGAAGCCGGAGCTGGCAAGGTTGTAGTTGCCCACTCCGATCGTTTGTACGTGAAGTGTAGAGGTGCGAGCTTCTGATTTTGTCCCTTCGTATTCCAGCCTTGGTACGACCGGCTTCACTGTGGCAGAACCACTGGCCAACTCTATCTGCGCGTCGCCCGGCAACTCTTTCTGACAGCGACAGGCGGTATCAGCCTCGTCGCAGGTCAAATCTTTAATGTCGAAAGCGAGGGGCTGTGCGTCACTGAAGAGCTGTGGCGCCGCGGTGGGCCTTTCGTTGAAGCAGAGGATCGACTTACCCATTCTCTTTTGAATATGTGCGAATCCATGGCCCAGCATCGCGCGCAATCCGGGAAGTTGCAGCGCAGTCGCAATGTCGACGGGAGCGCGAGGTCTATTGCCTTCTAATATCTCGGCGAGCAGACTTGGGTAGTAGAAATCATTGAAGAATGAATCAAGAGGAGCGATGTCTTCGGTTTTTCCGGTACGCCAACTTACCTGTTGCATTGCATCCGCAGTGCCGTCAAACAGACCGTCAGGAGCAACAACGAGCCAATTAGCATTATCAAACTCAATAAGTGTCGCCAGCAGCTCTCCCGTAGGGATTGACCAGAACTTAGTAGCAGAGTCCCCGCCAACGGAAGTTAATGTTTTGTTTTTGGGATCAAAGGCGAGTGATCTGATCGTGCCAGCATGTCCATCAAGGTTGCGAATGAATTTGCCGCTCCTCGCTTCCAACAGCTTAATGCCGGCAACTATATCTCCAACGGCGAGGACGCTTCCGTCGGGACTGAATGCGACAGCACGAGTCTCGGATTCCTCGTTCTGCCAGTCTCTGAACCATAGCTGTCTTTGTTTTTCCAGATCCCACACTTGAACAAGTCCAGGAGGCGGTCGGCCAAAACCGATGCCACCACTAATCCCGCCTCCGGCGGCAAGCATCTTTCCGTTAGGACTGAAGGTCAGAGAATGACAAAAATCCATAGGGATTTGTTGGACTAGCTTGCCATTTTCCGTGTTCCACAAATTCACCTGGCTAAAGGAATCGCCCCAGGAGGCAATTGTTTTTCCTTCGGGACTGAAGGTTACAGTCCAGTTCTCAACCAAAAACTCATCTAATTCCTTAAAGCTGCGAATTAACCCACCTGTTTCTACGTCCCATACATTAATGATTCTTGTGGCAGGTTCATTTCCTCCGTCAGAGCGTGCGGCGCCCTCTTTGAGGTAGGAAGCGGCCAATATCTTCCCGTCGTAACGAAAGTTGAGGGAGGTGACCTCTGCGGATGGTCCGGCCAGATTGCGAATCAGCTTTCCGCTTGACGCATCCCGTATTGTGATAGTCGTCTTGTCCTCGCCCACTGAAGCAAAAATCTTCTTATCCGGGCCCAAGGCAGAAATCCCGCTACCTTCCAAACTCCGCACAGGCGCGCCGCTACTGGCATCCCACACCTTAGCTCCTCCCTTTCGGCCCTTTAATTCAAACATTTGCCCGTCAGCGCTAAAGGATACAGAGCCAATCGAACGAACATGCCAAACCAAACTTCGGACGAGTTGACCGTTGCTTGAATCCCAAATGTTAATCCCAAAGGGAGCAGTTGCTGCGAGAGTCTTTCCATCCGGACTGAAAACGACAAGCGGATCATCCTCACTTTCATTGTTCCCGATGTCTTTCGAATCCGTCAGTGTGCGGATCCGATCTCCGCTGTTGAGATTCCACAGCTTGATTCCGTCTCCAGTTGAGGCAATCATTCGACCGTCAGGGCTGAAAGCGGTTGCACCGTGAATTCCCTTGAGACGACGTATCAGCTTGCCTCTCTGTGCCTCCCATAAACTGACGTCTCGAACGGAATCCTGACCTGGCCCTGAACTATTAGAGCTGCGAACGTTTATAGCAAACATCTTTCCGTCGGGAGTGAAGACCAATGATCTAACTGAGTTGTCGCATAGAGGACGTTCTTGCTCGTCGGCGTTCGGCCTGATAACTGCAGGGATTGGTAAACCGGTCACCGTGTTCCACAATCTGACGCTTCTATCCTCACACTTATAGGTTTCGTAGGCAGTTTTGAGTGGACCGTTACCGGAGATCAGTGTCTGGCCATCCGGACTGAAGGCTAGCGAAGAGACCTGGTCATTATGTCCCCTCAAGACATGAATAATTCTGCCGGTAAGTACGTTAATCAACCTAATCGTATAGTCCCCTGAATCTATCTTCCGTCCATTAACTGCCGCGCAGGCAATCAGATCTTTTTGCGGACTGAAAGCCACAAGACCAGCGGCTTTGATTATCCGCAGTAACCGACCGCTCTGCACATTCCAAACCTTGACGGTGTTATCCAGGCCACCCGAGGCAAGCATCCCGTTGTCCGAACTGAATGCGACGGATGTAACTCCGCCCGGATGTTTTCCCAGGAGTCGCAGCAATCTGCCGCTCTGGACGTCTCGTACCATGATGGTTGCATCCCAACTGCCCGTAGCGAGCAGTCTTCCGTCGGGACTAAAGGCGATGGAAGTCACATCATCCGAGTGGGTGTTTTGCACAAGTAACTCGGGATTCTTCTGGACCTGTTGCTGACGGCGAGGCGAGGGACTTGGCCCGGACGCGGGACGAGATCCGCCTGATCGTTGTCCCTGCACCATAGCCCCACCGAGGGCCAGTAGAGCCACTCCTACTAGAAGTATCATTCGCATCGACTTGCAGCCTGGAGGTCCGCAGAGATCTGGTTAGTTCGTTTGCCGAGTAAGGGTCTGATCGAACACAAGGAAGACTCAGAGAATGTTTCGATCATTACATCGGCGTCGCAATTAGCAAAACCAACATTTTGTGGAGCGAGGGTTTGTCCATTATGTTGAACCAGCGTGACAGTGTCAAAGAAACGGTACGTGAGATCGGATCGCTTCGGTCAGGTTGCGATTTTGAGGGCTAGTTTTCATTGCAGGGCGCGGAGATTGGTAACGGTATGACTTGCAACTGACTCGTACTCGCATCCACACTGATTTACGCCCCGCTTTCGTTCCACATAGCTTTTTCGCCTAAAGGGACTTAGCCTGTAACCGAGAGCTGCCCATTGAGAATCATTGCCGGGAAATACCGTGGGCGGAATTTGAAGAGCCCGCCATCGATGCAGGTGCGGCCGACATCGGATCGACTGCGCGAGACGCTGTTCAATGTCATCGCTCCACGAATCGAAGGCACCCGATTTCTCGATCTCTGCGCCGGTTCGGGGGCAATTGGCATTGAGGCGCTGTCGCGTGGCGCCGCGCACGTAACCTTCGTCGATCGTTCGCGAAGGATGTGCGGCCTGGTTGAATCGAATTTGGACCTGGTTAAGATTCCGGAAGATGAAACTGAGGTGGTGCAGTCGGAGGCGGAAGAATTTCTACGCAGACCTCTGGCGCGACGAGGAAGAGCGGGATTACGCCGTCACATGGAACCGTGGGATTTGGTTTTCTTCGATCCCCCTTACGCAACCGACTATTTAGGCGTGCTGAAGCTCTTCGGCGAACAGACCCAGAGTTTGTTGGGTGAGGCAGGCTTGCTTGTAGTCGAACATCACCACAAAAAAGATCTGCCAGAACAGGTTGGCAACATTAAGCGGCAAAGAATACTTAAACAGGGTGACTCCTGGCTGAGTTTCTACGTAGTGGTGAACAGTGTTATGACTCTTGAGAAACTTACAGCTTGAGCCTCAAGAGTCTCGTTCGAGGCAATGTGCTGTTAGAATCTAACCCATGCTGGTACTCGGAATCGAAACTTCATGCGACGAAACTGCCGCCGCGATTGTTCGTGATGGAAGAGAAATCGTGTCGTCTGTTATCGCCTCGCAGATTGCCACACATGAGCGTTTTGGCGGCGTCGTGCCAGAGCTGGCCTCACGTGAACATCTCGATAAGATTGTCCCCATAGTCGAGGAAGCCTTCGTGCGGGCGAAGATAGGGACTGAGAGCATCGATGGTCTGGCAGTAACCGTGGGGCCGGGACTTGTTGGGTCGCTGCTGGTGGGAGTCTCTTATGCCAAGGCGATGGCCTTTGCGTTAAAGAAGCCCCTGGTGGGAGTCAATCATATTGAGGGTCACATCTATTCGGTCGCCTTCGAGAACCCGCCGGTTGAATACCCGGCGCTGGCGCTAATCGTTTCCGGCGGCCACACGAATCTCTTCCACATTCCGGAGCCGGGCAAGTACAAGGTCCTCGCACGCACGCGGGATGATGCAGCCGGCGAGGCTTTTGACAAGGTCGCCAAGATGCTGGGCCTCGGTTATCCAGGTGGGCCGATCATCGAGCGGTTGGCCCGAGAAGGTAATCCGCGCGCAGTGAAGTTTGCAATTCCGAGGATGGGGGACGGTCTCCCGGATTTCAGTTTCAGTGGCCTGAAGACTGCCGTTACAAAACACGCGAGAGAATCCGGATTACAACCGGTCACAAACGGAGGGGTGCCGTCCCAGGGAATAAAGGACCTGGCCGCGAGTTTTCAAAGTGTGGTTGTCAGCTCGTTGGTGGGAACTATGGAGCGAGTCGCGAAGGAGTATCGACCGCGGACGCTAATCGTCGCAGGCGGTGTCGCCTGCAACGGAGCATTGAGAGCCGCAGCATCAGACGCTGCGAAGCGCCTCGGCGTACGCGTCTACTTTCCTTCACTACATCTTTCAACAGACAACGCCGCCATGATCGCTGCCGCGGGAACTGTCAAACTGCAGGCTGGCGAAAGTGCCGATCTCGATCTAAACGCCGATGTGACGCTGCGACTGCAAAACATTGACCTGGAAGACGAAGCCCGCAAGCGCGCTGGCGTACGTTACCGGCTGTGAGCGCTAACTTGTAAACGTTAACCGAAGATGTCGCGGACTTTGTCGACCAGCCCGCGGTCTTCCAGATCTTTGCTTTCAACAGTTGCCAATTGCTCCAACAGCTTCCGTTGTTCACGGGTCAACGACGTCGGCGTAATAACAGTAGCTGAAACGAACAAATCACCACGGCCACGGCCTCCCAGCGCCGGCATACCCTTGCCCTTCAAGCGAAAGAC
>JAMQPH010000769.1 GCA_023717605.1 Pyrinomonadaceae bacterium | reverse complement strand
AAGGGAGCTGGTCGCAGGTATGAATCGACCTCTTGGCACTTCCATTTCGAGTTGCAGCGTTCATCCGCCATTCTCTCCTCAAACCTCAATCCAGGGTGTTGGCTCCTTAGGAAATGAAAGACTTATCTGCGTGTCGGAGTGAAAGAGAGGCGAGCGTTCCTGCAGCGCCACCTCGGCGGAGATCTTGGCCAGGTAGGGATTATTCGCTCGCTGCGACAGGTGAGTCAGCACGATATGATCAGCGGTCCCATCGAAACCATCGCGCAGCCAATCAGCGATGTCTTCGTTAGAAAGGTGACCGAGTCGGGAGAGAATCCGCTGCTTCAGCTCCCAGGGGTAAGAGTCGCAAGCTTTCAACATGTCTCGGCTGTGGTTGGATTCGATAAGAATTGCGGCACACCCACGTAATTGTTCGGTAATCAGCGTTGTGATGTGACCGAAATCCATCACCGTGGCTATCTTGACGCCCTGGTGCGTGGCGGTGAATCCAAAGTTGTCGACCGCGTCGTGGGGAATGGTAAAGGGATGGAAATCGATCTCCCCAATACGAAAATCCTTGCTCGACTCGATCTGCTCCACACGATCACTCAGTGCGGCGGCCCGCTTGCGCGGTTCTTCGTTTGTGACGTTTTCTCGCTCACTGATATACGCGTCGCACGTTTGGGCCGAGATATAGACGGGACAGTCTACGGATCTGAGCAATACTCGCAAGCCGCCGGCATGATCACCGTGTTCGTGTGTGACCAAAACGCCGTCGAGACGGTGGACATCCTCACCGACGAACGCGAGTCTGCGGGCGATCTCTTTGGCGCTTAGTCCGGCGTCGACGAGAACGCGAGTTTCACCTGCAACGATCAGAACCGCATTGCCAGTTGAGCCGCTGCCGAGAACGGTAAGTTTCATGTCTAAGAGGCTCTAATACACAGCGGAAACCAAAAGCAGACTTTATCACTTAACCAGAGAAACGGCTACATGGTGTTTGTTCAATCAGATTTCCAGCCGTGAACGATCTACGTGAAAGCCGTTCAGATTTCCGAGCGCACCAAGAGCGAGGTTCTCCGTCGTAAAGAACGTGCGCGCCACCTGCTGCAGCTCCTCACAATCCACAGCTTCGATCCGCTTCACAACTTCGTCTGGTGAAATACGCCTGCGGTGAATGATCTCCTGGCGCGCCAGGGCACTGGCGCGTGAGCTGGAAGATTCAAGGCCCAGTAGGATTGACGATATCGCCTGATCCTTGGCGAGCTTGAGTTCTGCCGGGGAGACGCTTTCGTTTACTACTCGCCGGAGTTCTTGCAGAGACAAATCGAGAACTTCGTCGAGATGTCCCGGGGATGTGCCCGCGTAGATCGTAAATACTCCCACGTCGGAGAACGTGCTGCCTCCGGCGCCAACGGAATAGGCAAGGCCACGCTCCTCGCGAATCCTTTGCCATAATCGGCTCGAAGTGCCCCCTCCTATTACGGATGCCAGCAGGCTGGCGGCATAGCGGTTCTCGCTTCTAGCCGTGGGCCAGGGTGCGGCGATGATCAAGTGTGCTTGTTCGAGCTCTTTTTTCTGCTCAATTAGAATAGGGGCGGCTGGTGAGGGCGAGTCCATCTCGCGCTGAGAACCTGAACCTCCGTTAGCGCCATCAATAGTTTTGGCAAATCCGCGTTCAACCATCTCAACCAGTCGAGCGTGGTCGACATTTCCGGCAGCGGCAACAACCAGATTTGAAGGCGAGAACTCGCGAGAATGAAAATCAGAGGTGGTCGCGTGATCAAAAGAGGAAACGGTTGCCTCTGTGCCCTCAATCGGTCGCCCGAGCGGTTGATCCGGGAAATAAGCGGCGTTGAAGAGTTCTCCGAGTAACTCGTCGGGAGTGTCCTCGACCATTTTCATCTCTTCCAGTACGACTTTCTGCTCACGCTCGAGGTCTTCCTGGTCAAACCGAGGTCTGGACACGAGGTCCGAAATGAGATCGAAAGCCTCAGGCAGGCCGCTGTCCGCAACCTTTAGGGCAAAGCCAGTCATCTCATGGGTCGTGTAGGCGTCAAATTGGCCACCTAGACGGTCCGATTCAACAGCAATATCCCGAGCAGAACGACGTTCTGTACCCTTGAAAACCGAGTGTTCTATGAAGTGGCAAATGCCGTTTAGCTCGGCTGATTCGTGGCGGGATCCGCGCCGGACCCAGATTCCGGCGGTTACTGACCTCAGCCCGGGCATGTGCTCCGACAAAACCGTGATGCCGTTGGGAAGTTTGGTGGAATGGACGTCGTCGATCATTGCTTTGTTGTAACCAAAAAGTAGCTGAAAGCCAAAAATGCCGTTCGGGGGCCTTGGAGTTGGCATCCTAACATGGGGGAAAACGGGCGGCAAACGGGGGTCGGGAAGGGCCAATTTGCTTGACAGATCTTCAAGGATTGGCAGAGAATAAGAGTCATTCAGTGGTTCTGGTAAGTCTCCTGGCCTGAACCGGTTCGCCATTCTGAAGGGCAAGTTGTTCCTTTGCGTGTCTAAGAGGATGAACTTAAAGAGGCCCCTTCCAAGTTGAGACCAAATAGATGATGTACGTTGTCCCAAACGCTCCCTGGCGGGAGTTTGCGCTAGGAGGTCTTGCAAGCATGAAAAGAGGATTGGGTTTAGTTTTAAGTTTGGTTGTTTTCTCGGCCTTGTTTTCTTTTGCTTCCCCAACCGCACTCGCCGGAAAATCTGCGCTCGCCACAATCACAGGTTCGGTGAAAGATAAGGAAGGCAATCCCTTGTCTGGAGCCCTCGTTTCTGTACTCAAAGACGGCGCTAACCTCGTCATCAAGCACACGCGCACCGGCTCCGATGGACGTTTTTCCGCAAAGGTTCCACCGGGCCGCTATGCCATCCGCGCTATTGCCGATGGCTTCAACGCAGTCGCGTTTGCCTCTGTCGAGGTGCGCGCTTCTCAGGAGTTAATCTACCGCTTTAATCTCGAACCGATTGGTTCAGGCAATACTCTGCCGGAACGGCGTAAGGATCGTGAGGATGTCAGGTGGATCTTGCGTTCAGCTCAGACGCGACGCTCGATCTTTCAGGCGCAGGAAGGTGACGACGAGGACATCAAGGCAGCGCTGGGAATTGAGAACGCAACCAGTGAGACGGCTGCTGCCACCGGTATTGAGGGGGGTGAGGTTTCCACAACCAACTCCGGACGGCGTGCTACCGGAGTCGCAGAATCCTATTTCTCTGACAATCCGTATGGTCACCCGTACATCGGGCTCAACTTCGCAATTTCAACTCCCACCACCGACAACATAGAACTTGTTTTCGCCGGTCAAACGGGATTCGGTCCGAATGCGCCCGAGCGCTTGGAAGCAAGCAGTCGCATCCGCATTGGCGAACGTCACCACCTCGGGATGAGCGTTGGTGGCATGAGTCTAAATTCGCCAATGCTCGTTGGAGCGATAGAGGATCGTCCGTTGGGGCAGTTTTCGGTGCGTGCTGTAGATGAGTGGATTGTCAGGGACGGAATAGTAATCGTGCTCGGTCTGGACTACTCGCGGTTCATTGGCGCAGGTGGTGCAACTTCATATACGCCTCGGCTAGGGATTCAATTTGATGCCAATGCCCGAACACGCTTGAAAGCGGCCTACGCGCCGGGCGGCGGTGAGGAATACACTCAAAGTATCGCTGGATTCGAAGGCACTCAAGTCGTCTTCACCGAATCAGGAAATCGACCGATTGCTTATATCGACGGACAAGCTGTGATGGAGCGCAGCCACCGGCTCGAGTTTGGAGTTGAACGAGTTCTCGATAACAATTCGAATGTCGAGGCCACGGCCTTCTTTGATACCACCTCAGGACGGGGAGTCGGATTGCTTAGCACGCCAATAACGGCCTTTTCGGGTGCTACCGGCGAAGCTTTGATCAACGTCGCTAACCAGGAGGGGAACTCAAAGGGAGTACGCGTGGTTTACACACGGCGTTTGAGCGACCATTGGACTGCCTCTGCGGGATATTCTTTTGGTCAAGGTCAACAGTTGTCTCCGTACGGCTTTTTGAGCCCAAGCGAAGTTTTCAGCAATGGATTTTTCCAGACTGGCGCTCTGCAACTTGGCGCGGTCTTTAATACGGGAACCCACGTACGTACAGTTCTGCGTTTCTCGCCTCACGCAACTGTTTTTGCTATCGACCCATTTGCGGGGCGACTTGGAGTCTATGATCCATCGTTGAGCATTCAGATTACTCAAGACTTGCCGAGCTTCGGTCTGCCGGTCAGAGCCGAAGCCGTGCTCGATGCTCGAAATCTATTAGACGCTCAGGCAACCACGGAAAATGGAGAGATACTTACGCAACTGCTGACCGGGCGCCGTTCGGTCCGAGGTGGCATCTCCGTCAGGTTTTAGAAGGAGGGGAGATTAGATTCAAGACTGGAGGATGTCGCTGGTCTTCGATCTAACGCCCGCTTTTTAGGTTAAGCCCACCTGACTCGGTTTCTCCAAAATCATGGAAAACTACGAAATATTGAATTAAGCCGGAGGTGCGCTTCGAATGCGGCTTTTTTCGCGGAGCGTTAAGCCAAAGCTACTAGGGCGTCATAGGCTAATGTATTTGAGTCAGGGGACATTGTTTCAACCAGCAAGGCTCATCGTCACCCTCGATGGGAACCTAGGGAAACCCTTGGGAACATACCTTGCTTTTCGAAGTCGAGATCGGCGGTTTTGGAGCGGGTTGGGAAGGTTGAAACTGTGAAGAGATCAGTTCTTACAACTGGAACCTGGATGGTGCTGATTGCGGCGGCTGTGCTTGTCGCGGGCGGCTTCCTGAATTTTGCCCAGCGATCCCGCCACGAAACGCCTCCCTGGGACGGAGTGACATGGGTCGATACCCGGCAGGGTATCCAGGCTGAAACTGTCGAGCCAGGCTCCTCTGGCGCCCGAGCTTGGATTCTCCCGGGGGACCGGTTAATTGCTGTTAGCCTGGATGGCGTCAGAAAAGACGAAATTGGACATGCTAAGGATGTGCAGATCTATTTGGATCAAGCACATGTTGGGGGACACCTTCACTACCTTATCGAGCGGCCCTCCTATCCAGAAGAGAGTCGGCTGTATTTCGCAGACCTGGACAATCTGGATGCGACCCTCAAGTGGACACCTCGTGATCTCTACATCAACCTGATCGGCCTGGTTTACCTTTTTGTCGGTTTCTTTGTGCTGTTCAAGCAGGGAGGCCGGGCGCCGTTTGCTATTCACTTCGCATCGCTTTGCCTGGCGGCTTTTGTTTTTCATTTCTATACGCCTGTCGGCAGTTATAGAGACCTGGATCTGGCAATCGCTTTTTTACGGAATGCGGCGTTCATTCTGTTCCCGCCTCTCTTTCTGCACTTCTGTGCAGTGTACCCGTCGAAACAGCAACTCTTTCCAGAACGACGTTGGCGCACGGCTCTAATCTATTTGCCCGCCGCGGTTCTACTCCTGCTGGCCGGCTTTATCTACCTGCGCGATTTTTTGGCGGGAGGCATTCCGTTCCTGCGCCAGATTCCAGCTGTATCTGAATCGTTCGTCGCTTTGTTTTGGAGGCTGAGTTTCTTCCACTTTGTGACTGCGCTGATTGCGAGTGCCGCGTTGCTCGTGAGGACCAGAGTCAAGGCGAAGAACGCCGTAGTTCGCCAACAGCTGAAGTGGGTAGTGTGGGGTTCGTTGCTGGCGATCGCCCCCTTCACTTTGCTGTATGCGGTTAGTTATCTCTTTGGCGCACAGAGTGACCCCTGGTTGACTGATGCCGCGGTCTTGCCACTCGTTCTGATTCCACTCGCATTCGGCTATTCAGTTATTCGGTACCGGTTGATGGACGTCGAGCTGGTGGTTCGACGCGTCTTTGTTTACGCACTAACAACTCTGGCTATCGCCTTAATGATTGGATCGGTGGTGTACCTCGCGGGCCTCTATGCGCTGGGTGGTGACGAAAGCTTTACCTCGGGGCAGATTACGTTTCGCGTGGTGGTGGCAATCGTGGCCATGGCCGCGATAGTCATGATTGCAGCACCCGTAAAAAACTTTCTTCAGGAGCGAACTGACCGGTTGTTCTACGGAGAGCGCTATGACATGCGCCATAGTCTGCTCGATTTTGGCCGCACCCTCTCGGCAACGACCGCCTTCGATCCGTTGCTCGATTCGCTAATCAGCCGCTTGCAAGAGGTAATGAACGTAGGCCGCGTGGCGATCTTCGTCGAGGACCGGACAACGCCGTCGGGATACCAGCTGGCCCGCGCAGCCGGCCTTTCTTCTGAAATGGTAGTGCCTCCCGATTTTCGAGAGATGATCCGCGTCCGTTCCGCCGAAAACGGTGTGGTACGGACTGACGATCTCGATCTGGCGCCGGAAACTACCGGTTTCGTGCGACGCGCTTTGCATTACTACGTGCCATGTGTTGTGCGGGGTCGGATGGTGGCGGTCATCGGATTGGGTCGGTCAGCCGATGGCGCCCTACTTTCATCGGAAGACGTCGAGATCCTGCGTACCGTATCCGGATATGTCGCTGTAGCCATCGAGAACAGTCTGCTTTATCAGGAACAGCAGGAGCGGGCTTCGGAATTGAAGCTTCTGAAAGAATTCAACGAGTCAATCATCGAGTCAATCAATGTCGGCCTTGTGGCAGTTGACCTCCAGGGAAAGGTGATGCGGCTCAATCCCGCGTTGGAGATCATCCTGGACATCCAGCGCGAGGAAGCAATTGGCCAGCACGTGCAGGATCTTTTCTCTGAAGACTTTGCCGAGACATTATGGCAGGTGCTTGGTATTGAACGGTGGCGGCAGACGGAGATACGTAACATCTATAAGATCCACACGGCTACCTGCGCGGGTCGAACGTTGGTGCTCAATATCGCAATTGCGCCACTGCAGGATTCGCAAGAGCAAACGGGCGCTCTGGTTGTCGTTGAAGACGTCACTTCGCGCATAAGGCTAGAAGAGCAATTGCAGCAACGCGAGAAACTGTCGTCAATAGGTTTGCTCGCCGCCGGAGTAGCTCACGAAGTGAACACCCCGCTCACCGGTGTTTCGTCGTACACGCAAATGCTGCTGGGAATGTTGCCGGAGACCGATCCCAAGCACGCGCTGTTGCAAAAGGTCCGTCGCCAGGCCGAGCGCGCCACGAATATCGTGAATAACCTGCTGAATTTTTCGCGCAGTGGCAGCGCCACCGAGTTTGCCGAAGTAGAGATCCATCGGGTGCTTGACGACACGCTCCAACTGCTTGTGCCGCAAATGCGAGGAAGTCGAATTGAAATTGTGCGCGCCTACGATCCGGATTCACCGAAAGTGTTTGGTAACAGCGGCAAGCTACAGCAGATTTTCACCAATCTCTTGCTGAATGCGCGCGATTCAATTCCCGATGGTGGACGAATCACGATCTCCACTACAGCCACCGAAGGTGAGGCCCTGATTATTGAAGTGGCTGACACAGGGATGGGAATAGCACCTGAGAACGTGGCCAAGATTTACGATCCTTTCTACACCACCAAAGGCGTCGGGCGAGGAACCGGGTTAGGGCTGGCCGTCTCTTATGGAATCGTTCAGGAGCACTCTGGCCATATCAGCGTCGACAGTACGCCTGGGCACGGCACTACCTTCCGCATCACTTTACCGACCGCAAATGGTCGCGCCCGATTGCAGGCAGTTGGCGACTAAACAAAGTGGGACAGCGAAGAGTCAGGAGCAAACGGCGACAGTGCTGCTTTGCCTCTGATTTTTGTTTTATGTTGATCTCGCCTACACTAACCTGCTGTTGCGGAAAGAGTCCTCGAACTTCAGTCTGGTCGTGACGTGCAGCGAAAGCTGAATGGTTAGGTCTGCGCCAACTGAGAGTCGCCGGCAGCAGCGCGTGAGAATTTGCCCTTGAAGACAGAAAGACGTATGGCCAAGAAAGGCTCGATACTTGTTGTTGACGACGAAGAGATAATGCGCGACGTCTTAGAAACGCTTCTCTCCGCGGAAGGATATCGAGTTGATCTGGCTAAGACTGGCGAAGAAGGACTCGAATCATACGGGCGGCGCTCTTATGACGTTGTGCTTCTGGACGTCTCGATGCCTGGAATTGGCGGCCTGCGCGCGCTGGAAGAATTTCTTAAGACGGATCCCGACTCGGTGATCATCATGATCACTGCTTACGCAACCTTTGACACCGCGATCGCCGCCTGGGAGCGAGGCGCTTTTGGCTGCATACGCAAACCCTTCCAAAATGAACAGATCACAGCCACGATTGCCGCAGGCATAAAACGCCGGCGCAAAGAGGAGGAGCGGCTAAGCCTGAGACGTGCTATGAGCCGGTCCGTCGACCGCGGAGCCATCGTGGGGCGTTCAGATGTGATGCAAGAGGTATTTCGGTTGGTGGAACAAGTGGCGCCCGCCCGATCTACTATTCTGATCACAGGAGAGAGTGGTACCGGAAAGGAACTAATCGCCAAAGCGATCCATGAAGCGAGCCCTCGCGCCGGGAAGCCTTTCGTTACCGTTAACAGCTCGAACATTCCTTCCGAACTGCTTGAGTCTGAACTGTTCGGACATACTCGCGGAGCGTTTACAGGAGCAGTGGCAGTAAAGAAGGGTCTTTTTGAAGTTGCCGACGGCGGATCCATATTTCTTGACGAGATTGGCGATATTCCGCCTGAAACTCAGGTTCGTCTTCTGCGCGTCATCCAGGAGCGCGAGTTTACTGCGCTGGGTGACACGACACCGCGCCGAGTCGATGTGCGCATCATTGCGGCGACGAACATCGAGCTAAAGGAAGCGGTCAAGCAGGGAAACTTCCGCGAAGATCTGTACTACCGCCTTGCGGTGGTCCCTATTGAACTCCCGCCATTGCGTGATCGTCGCGAAGACGTTTTGGCTTTGGCCCAGCATTTTATAGAAAAGTACAACGAGGAAAACGGACGCCAGGTGTCAGAACACTTAGCTCCTGATGTGTTGGCTTTGCTCGAAGCCTATTCATGGCCGGGAAATGTGCGAGAGCTCGAGAATACAGTCGAGCGGGCCGTGGTGATCGCTCCCGGCGATGAGATAACCCGCGAATGTTTGCGTGCCGAGATTAGCGATCCAATGTCAATAGCGGCCAGCTCTCACGACGGCGCCAGTACCACCGCGGTACAGGACATCGGCCGGGGTGTGAATTTCTATGACGAAGTGCGTCGCTTTGAGATCGATCTTATTCGGAGGGCTCTGGAGCGGACCGGCGGTCATCAGTCGCGAGCGGCACGACTGCTGGGAATGAATGCGACCACGCTGAATTCTAAGATTAAGACGTACAACATCAACCTGCGGGCTTGAGTACTAAAATGAGTTCCGAGTTTCGAGTTTCGAGTTCCGAGTCAAGAAGCCTTACTTGATAAACGAACTCGAAACTCTGAACTCGAAACTTTCTTCCAGACTCATACGGAGTGGTTATTCGTGCGAAGACGCGATCTTGATGGGTGTCCAATTGCCGGCGCGCTGCAAATGATCGGCGACAAGTGGACGATGC
>JAMQPH010000736.1 GCA_023717605.1 Pyrinomonadaceae bacterium | reverse complement strand
CCGTTGTAAAGGTTTATCGTCTTTTAAAGCCGGGAGAGGCGCGGCTTGAAGCTTAACTTCTTCGCCGTTCTCTTCCTCCAGCTGCCTGACTTCCGCGATGAATCGATAACCGCGCCGCGGGATTGTTTGTATGTAGTGCTGTTCATCTGGTGTCTCGCCAAGCGCCTTTCGCAGCATCGATATGTTATGCGCAAGGTTAGCCTCCTCAACAAACGTGTCAGGCCAGATGGCGCGCATCAACTCGTCCTTCGTCAGGCGCCCGCTGCGCTCGACGAGCAGAAGCAGCGTTTCATAAGCCTTCGGGGTAAGGGAGACGGGCAGACCGCTACGAAAGAGCTGCCGCTCAATGGTGTCCAGGCGGAATGGACCGAATTCGTATACGTGGCTCTTCTGCTGCAAGATTGTTGTTGCTCTCAGTTGGATTTATAACTCGTTTATAGAAGATCTAAAACAAATTCAGCACTTCTCCAAGACTCTCCAGGCGCGCCCAGGTAATGTCCGCCGCCAAGTGGGCCGCAATGTTGAGGTCGTGGCCGGATCTGGCGGCAAAAGCCACACCTCTAACGAAGACCCGCCCAAAGACGACATCTCCGTCGAGATGGTACAACGATCACTCTTAATAGAAGGAGACTAATAATGAAGCGAAATACAAGACAGATCGGCATCACTATTTCTTTGGCCCTGGTGCTCGTCTGCGGGCTGCCTGGCAGTCTTGGAAAAGCCCGGGATGTTGTCCAAGCCAAAGACCAAGACAACGAGACATCCGACCAGCAGATCGAAGGCACCTGGTCCATCATCGTGACCCCGCCAGCCGGTGGTCCGCCCGCCTACCTCGCCATCGCCTCTTTCGCGGACGGTGGGGTGCTGCTGACATCACCGGATCCTTCGGTTGGGCCTTCCGCTACGAGCACCGGGCAGGGTACGTGGGAAAGGACTAGGGCCAACCGGTTCGCCTCCACTCATGTGGCATTCATGTACGGCCCTGGCGGGAGTATAGCGGGCGCGATCAAGATCAACTCCAGCTACCGGCTCACCGGAAGGAATAGCTTTGAAGGCAGAGGGCAATTGCAGATTTGCGACGCTTCGCTGAACAACTGCTTCACCATTCCGAGCTGCGCTACTCTTCAGGGGACGCGCATAAAGGCAGAACCGCCCTCATGTCCTCAGTGAAGAACTCACTGGAACACGCGGCGTGCAGTAGTGGCCCGCTAAGTACGAATCGGTGATCATGCGTTGAGGGTTATTCATCAAGGGCCCCATCATGATTCCGTGTTCCGAGCGTGAGCAGGCCTTAAGCCGCGGGGAGTCATTTCCTCACCACGGTGAGCTTTAGCTCCGACGGATACTTCTTAGAGTGATGGACGGCGTTGTGTGCGACGACGCCTTTTGATTCGTCGTAGTTCTTCCCGCCTGTGTTCATGTTCCGATCAAAACGCGGGAAGTTGCTGCTCGACACCTCAAGCCGAATCCTATGCCCGGCCTCGAAGGAGTTGCTCGTGGTCATCGGCTGGAGCGTTACCTTGTAAACCTTTCCGGCCTCCAGCCATGCCAGAGGCTTATCGTATCCGTTTCGGTATCTCAGTCTCTGGATAGTCTCGTCAAGGTTGTAGGCCCGTCCGTCCGGATATACGTCGATCAGTTTCACCGTGAAATCCGTGTCCTTTGCGTCCGACGATACATAGAGTGTGACCTCGATTGGCCCGCTTACTTCAATCCCTTGCTTCAAAGGCTCGGTGCTGTAAACCAGAATGTCGGGCCGCGCCTCCATCTTGCGCTGATCGAAAGAGCCACCCTGCACTGCGTTCCCGGTGCAGCAGACATTCCCGCCATACGACGGCACCGGATTCATCGGATCGTAGTCGAACTTATCGGGGTTATCCGTCGCCGGCGCTGCCGCGCTGAGCGTGCCGTCACCATCGAGTGTGTTTGCCTTGCCTCCGCTCGATAAGAAAAAGCTCAGCGGCTGCGCTCCCGCCGGTGGCCACGTATCCGATTGCTGCCACTTGTTGATCCCCATTGTGAAGTAGCGCACCTTCGGCATCGTCTCGAGAATGTGGTTGTTTTCGCCCTTGAGGAAGTAATCGAACCAGGCGTACGTCAGCTCGTCATAGTTCAGCCGTGCGTCTCCCATGCTGCGCTCGCCGACTACGGTATTCTCCGTGGCGCGCTTGTAGGCGCAGTGGAGCGTCGGCGCGATCACCGCGTACTGCTGGTTGCCAATTTCAGGACGGGCTGTTTTTCGCACGTGATTGTATGCGGCCAGATTGGGCCCAACCGAAACGTCGTACCACGACATGAACCAGAAGCCCGGCACGTTAATGTTCATGTTGTTATGCCACAAGCCGCCCTTGTACCAGGCGCGGTCGCCGGGTGCGCGCTTGATCATCGCGCCGCCAGTATCGACGGGCATCTCGTCGGCGAAGATACCCTTTGGCCCATCCACGGCCTTCATGATGTCCATGACCGGAAGGTGCCGCAATGCTTGCGACCAATCAACCCGCGGCAACTGCTGCGCCAGATCGAACGACTTCGACGTGCGAATCAAATCCTCTTGCGACGTATTCGGCGGAAACGTTGGCCGCACCTGGTTTTGCTCTCCGTAGAGCCAGGCGATGAACAGCATCTGGACCGCGCCGCCGCGGTACCAGTTCCCCTGCTCGTAGTATGGTCCAACGCGTCCCACACCGGCGCCGAATCCTTGCGGGATCATCGCCGCATATGCCGGATTGCCCTGCGCCGCGACACCCAACTGCCATTCGGCGGTCGAGGAGCATCCGATCGTACCGACCTTGCCGTTTGACCAGGGTTGGTTGGCCATCCACGTGAACGCGTCATCGCCGTCACTGATTGGCGGGCCCAGGATGTCGTAGTTCCCTTCGGAGAAAAAGTGTCCGCGCTCGTTCATCTCGACGAAGACGTACCCGCGCTTGACGGCCTCGAGCTCGTTTGTCATATCGCGCGGTATGCCGTTACGAACATCCCAGAAATTAAAGTTGTATGGCGTGCGGACGAATATGGCGGGGTATTTTTTGGAAAGGTCTTTCGGACGATAAACGTCGGTCGCCATGCGCTTGCCGTCGCGCATCGGTACCATGAGTTTGCGCTCAATTATGGCAACCGACTGAAGTTCCTTCTCGAGCGAGTTTCTCCGCTCGATCACTTCCGGAGTGACAGTGGCGCCACGCCCCTGAGAATGAACGCTTTGAATGGGGGCGTTTTGAATCACAACGCCGAATCCCACTCCAGCAAGTATCAGAACCCAGAGAACCTTCCTTCGCATCCGCACGCTCCTTAGGAAAAATGTTCGACAAGAATCAGGAAACGCCTAACTAGGTGTCCTGTCTCTAAAGTTCGTTGACTTTGATTGGCGTTTGCACAGCCAGTCAGTTAGAGACAATAGTGTACTGAGCGATCGTTGTGTTTGGGGGAAATGATTTCGCTCACCTTGTCTCGTCTGGAGTACCGCCTATAACTTGAAGATGTTCGACGAAGGCATCAACATCCACCTCGTTGCCGTAAAGCCGCTCGCATAGTCGGCGCTTGATTTCGATTTCCGAAAGCCCGGTCGGAAATGAGGCCAGCACCATCGCACGGGCGGCATCAAACGCCAGGCTCCCCATCAGCACGCGCTCGGCCCCGGAACGCGCCAGCAACCTTTCGCGCATCAGTTCGGCGACCTCAGGCGAGGTGTCATTCATCACGGCCTTGTACCTCTTTCAGTAACTCATCCAACCCCAGCACCGTAGCGCGGCTTCGCAGGTAGGCCGCGTCGCAGTCGGGTCCGACCAGGTTGCGGACATCGCGCAGTTGCAGTTCCGACTTTGAGTCCTTCGCCCAATGTAGCTTGGACAGAATCAGGTCTTCGCGGGTGACAATCCAGGCTTGAAAATCTCCGAGATTAATCTGCCTTCGTCGCGCAAACTCTTCCTGCCGGTACGCATCGCTCTTGAGCATAATGCAGTCCACTTTGATGATCCTTTCGTTGTGGATGAGGTTGAACATCGATCGCTCGGCAATCGCGTGAGCAACGGCCCGGCTGTCAACGTAATAGTCAGTCTCGAACAAACGCACGAAACTTTCGGCCTGAGTCTGTTCGAGTGCGACCACCAGATCAATATCGCGTGTCATACGTGGCTGCGCGTAATAGTTCATCGCCACGGAGCCGGTTAGCATGTACGCGATTCCGGCGGATTCCAACCGTTGGGAAACATCACGCAGAACGTCGAGTTCAGTTTCAATCATAACCCAACAATCACCGCGTCAACTCTGTCGTCCAGTGGGGAATTTTCAACGCACACCTTGCGATCGAGCTTTGTGTCCTGCGCGAGATACACCTCGCCCATCTCACCCGGCCGATTTTGGAGACGATACGGTATTGAGAGATGGTCGCGCCGCAGCTAAACTTGGGTCCACTGTTTTCATTTCACTTCGCTAATCAGCACCGCATCGCGCGTGTGGCTTCCGCGAGCGAGCGCAAGCTGGCGCCCATCGCGAGAGTAGGCAAAGTTGTAAATCAGATCGGATTTGAAGTCCGTGATTTGCTTTGCTGTGCCGCCGTCGAGCGGTTGGCTCCAAAGATTCGACACACCCCCAAGCGTATTTAGGTAGACAATCGCGCGGCCATCGGGCGACCAGTGAAATCCACGGTAAAAGAGGGATTCATAAAGACTGGATTGACTCGTAACCGGCAAGTCAAACGTACGGACTGTAGCACCATTGACGAATTCCATTACCGCGATTCTCGGGCGGTTTGTTTGTTCATCATCAAAAAAGTAGGCAACTAATTTTCCATCCGGAGAAAGCTGAGGATAGCGCAGGTTCCCTTTAGCGAGTATCTCGGTTTCGGTTCCATCTGCGAATGAGAGTTTTCGAATCCCTCCGGTAAAGGGACTGTAGAGCAACCACTTTCCGTCAGGCGAAATCGAAAACGTGGCCGCTCCTCCAACGCCATTGGTCACCTGCAGCGGTTCACCGCCATCGATGCTTGTTTGAAAAGCCTGAGGGCTTCCCCTGCGATTGGAATTGAAGACAATGAACCGACCGTCAGGCGAAACCTCAGGTGCAAAGTCATCTGCGCTACTGTCGGTCAACGCTTTTGGATTGCTGCCGTCAGCATTCACAATCCAGATGCTCGCTTTGGCGTTCACATTTGAGTCAAACACCAGTCTTCCGTCTGGAGTCCAGGTTAGGTTGTAGTGTCCTTCCTGCACATTCTTTCTCGCTGTGACCGCGCGCGCGCCGTGGGTCTCACCTTGCGGAGATATCCAAATATTTGATCCGGGATCACCTTGCACGGAGACGAGCGCACTCGAGTCGGCGGTGAGCGCCAAACTGTAAAAGCCATACGAAGACAGATCGTTGGTGATGCGATGCACATCGCCCTGCGGGTAAGATAGTTGCCAGACTTGCAAAGCTCCCAGTGCCTGCTCGCGCGCGGTAAAAACGAGCCCGCTACCATCACTGAACCAGGCCACGCGCCCCACATATACCCAACGTCGTGAGGAAAGCGGCTTTAGCTTGCCATCCACAATGGAGATGACTGCGGGCGTCATCCCATCGCCGCCATAACCGATTGCCAGCATTGTTCCGTCAGGTGACCAGGCCGGACCCGCACCACTAAACCAATTGGGCTCGTTCGAGGTAACCAAGTGCCGTTCGTTAGTGCCATCGACGTTTGCCAGCAACAACTCGTCTGCCGTGCCCGTCAAATGGAAGCGTCCGAATGCGATCTGCTTGCCGTCTGGGGAGAGCGAGATCGGTTGCGATACATTTGTCAGAATCTTTTTCGACGTGCCGCCTAACACCGGCACTTGATAGAGCGCACCGCGTGGATTCTGCTCGTCCACTCGTGTGTAGTAGACGTAACTGCCGTCGTCAGAAAACATGCTGGCGTTCAAAACCAATGCCTCGGCGGCCGGAACAATCGTCACACGGCTGCCGGTAGGCAGATGTTTTGTCCATAGACTTCGCCGGCCGCTTTCGTCGAGCGAGTAAGCGATGTACTTACCATCGGGCGATACCGCAACACTTTCTACGTCGCCTTCCGCCGTCAGGCGGGTCAGCTTCACATTCTGGAAACGTTGCGCACTGCGACCTTGAATCGCATAGCGGTAAAAGGCATACGCGATTCCAGTTCCGGCGATTAGCAACAACGCCAGCAAGGTGGCGGTCCTGTGTCGTTTGATTTCGTTGACAACGTATTCGGCGCTCGATGCGCGCGTTGATAAAGACTCAGGCGGTTCACTGGTTGTTGCGCTTTGGTGGATCGACTCACCGACCGCTTCGCCTTTAGCCGGCGGCGGGACGGTTGTATCGACGTCGCTGCCTCCTGCCAGCTCACGGCGTACCTCTTTCAACTCGATCGCCACATCCTTGATGGACTGGTAACGCTCATCCGGGTCTTTCGCTAAACAGCGGCGGACAATTCTCTGCAAGTCGGTGGGTGCAGCGAGATTGTAATTGCTTATTGGCGCGACCGGCTCACGGATGATCTTGTTGAGCGTATCAATCAGGTCCGTCCCGGCAAACGCTTTTCGCCCGGTCACTGCCTCAAAGAGTATGCAGCCGAGGGAGAAAATGTCAGACCTGTGATCGATCTCTTTGGTCTTGCCTTGCGCTTGCTCTGGCGACATGTAACCGGCCGTTCCCAGGATCATGCCGGGGGTCGAATGTTGCTCCAGGATGGCAGTTGCTGCACTGTTCGCTCCGTCGCTATTTGTAGCGGGCGATTGCTGCGGCTCGACCAGTTTTGCCAGGCCGAAGTCCAGAATCTTAGCGTGACCATCGCGCGTGATCATGATGTTGTCGGGTTTGAGATCGCGATGCACGATGCCCGCGGCATGGGCTTTCGCCAGTCCTTCGGCGGCGTGCTGCAAGTATCGCAGCAGTTTCTTCAATTCGGTTTGCTCGCGATGGATTTTTTCGCGGAGCGTCACGCCGTCTACAAACTCCATCGCGATGAAGTTTATGCCCTCACTCTCGCCGATCTCATACATGTGAGCGATGTTCGGATGATTGAGCGCCGCCGCGGCCTTAGCTTCCTGGACAAAACGGCGCATGCGGTCCTGGTTTGCAGCAACGTCGGCAGGCAAGATTTTCAACGCAACCTTGCGATCGAGCTTTGTGTCCTGAGCCAGATAGACTTCACCCATCCCACCCGCACCAAGCTGCGAACTGATTTCGTAGCGACCGAGTTTTGTGCCCGCTGCTAGTGCCATCTCTTTTTTACTCGTTGATGCCGAGACTGCCGCGCTCGAACTCATAAATCACTACTTCGTAACCCGCCTCATCCGGACAAGCAACAGAGAATTTCCGGGATTAGTCTCGTCCCTTTCCGGCTCTTTCACGTCAAAGCATTTGGACGCATCAGTCTGCTTATTGAAGACCTCTCGGTAATGGCCAGCAATAACCAACAGACCGCAGTCCGCTTCAGAGTAGTCATGGTCTTTCAGTTTCCATTGAATTTTGATTTCACGCTGGTCCGCCTCTGGAGTGCTTCATCGAGGCGCCTAAACTCGGAAGATCGAGTGCTGCATTCATCTCATATGCGGCTAAATTCGGCGAACCAGTTTTGGACCACGTTCAAGACCCGACGTTCGTTTGGAGCTTCCGCACCCTCGAGCATCACGAAATGCTGCCCGTCCGGTGTCACGTCGTAGGAATCGAGTGTTCCCTCGGGCCGGTCGGCTCGTATTCCCTCACGCGAAAAAAGTTTTTGTGGTGTACCGAGGGCAAGCGCGGGTTTGGTCCGCACCGGCACAACTATCAAATCGTTACCCGCGACGAAGAACAGTTCATTGCCGCGTCTACTCCAATGCGGGAGCCCGCCGCCACCCGTTGACACTCGCCACTTGCCCTCGCCATTGGGGAAGGGTTTTATGTAGACCTCGTTCTGATCTGATTCGTTCGAAACATAGGCAACATAGCTACCGTCCGGCGAAAACTCTGGAGAGGATTCATCTGTGGGAGTAATAAGAAACGGTTCCGGCTTCGCGCCTGTTTCTATCGCCGTGTACCAGAGATCCCATGTGCCCTGACTATTCACCGCAGTCGCGTAGATTAAGTGTTTTTGATCCAGTGAAAAATGCGCACCTATCGCTTTGACGAGCTCCCGTGCTTCACCGCTTCCGTCGGCGGGTTTCATTAAAACGAGTCTGGCAGAAGGCGCATCGCCCGAGGCATAAAGAATACTTTGCCCATCCGGCGTCCAACCGCAAAACCATCCTCGAGCCACGTTGTCGGATGTGACTCGAGTGCGGGTGCCGCGTTCCATATCCACGACCCAGTAGTCAGTCTTGCCAGACTCCCGCGTCGCGAGAACTGCTTGCTTGCCGTCAGGTGACAACCGCACGGATGGCATCTGAAACGGGACTACATCTGTTTGAATGTTCCGGACAATCTGTCCTTTGCGGTCCTTCAAAACCAGCCGTGTGTCCCGAGTAACGTCGGCATAAGCGAAAACCAACGTTCCATCTGCCGAGACCTTTGCGGCCGCTGCGCCGGGTACAACGAGAAACGGTTCTCCTGTCGCTTCGAGTCGGTCGAGGGAGAAAGGCAACGCCCAGATGCCCTCATTTGAGAGTTGACGTGTGAACAGGATGTGGCCGCTTGGGGAATAGACCGGATCGGAGATGCGCTGGCCCTCGAGCTGGAACACGGTCTTCCGTGCCTTGCCGTCAAAAACGGCCAACGTATCCAGGCCCTGGACTGCACGATGGACAGCAAACACAACGCCGCGGTTGTCAGGCAACAACTCCACGTCATGAAAATCGGCCTCGTCTGTTCCGATCTTGAGTAAAGATGAAGGATCGCCTCCTTTTTCCGGGAGCTTCATGAGTCCCGTAAATCCGGTGGTGAAGACGATGTTCCCGTCGGATTGCCAACCTGCGGCCCCGGCTCCTGAGAAAGCGCCCGGCAAGTCTGCTATGAGCGTTGCTCCGGAACCTCCGCTGGACACCTTCCACATCTTTTTGCCCACGACGTAGCCCAGGTAAGCGCTGTCCGGCGACCAGAAGGGATGCGTTGCGTTTTGCGTATTGGGAATTTCGCGTGGTTCTAGGCGATCCAGATCTCTAATCCACAGGCGATGATTGCTAACGTAGGCGATCATCTTCGCATTTGGCGAGATGCTGTAACCATAACTACTCTCAGTATCCAGTGCCGGAATTTGTAGCTCAAGTTTGCGTAAAGGGATTTCGGAAGCGGACGGACGCAGAAACCATACTCCTGCTCCCCCAGCGAGAAATGCCAGCGCAATTCCAGCGATCCAGGCAAGACGGTTGGCGTGCGACTTCGATACTTGAGTGGAGGGTTGATTCGAGACCTCAACAGGACCCTGAGGATTCTCGAGAAGGATTCGCGCTTCGCCGATATCGCGAAGTCGCTGCTTCTGATCCTTACTCAAACAGCGACGCAGCAATTGGCGAAGCGCACTTGGCGTCGCCGCTGGTAGTGAATCCCAATCGGGTTCTGCGCGCACCACGGCGGCCAACGTGTCAGTCAACGTCTCACCACTGAACGTTTGCTTCCCAGACAACATCTCAAACAAGACACAACCAAACGCCCAAATATCCGATCGCTTGTCGACAACTTTGCCCTTGGCCTGTTCCGGACTCATATAGGCCGCAGTACCGAGAATCACTCCCGCCTGCGTTCCTTTGATCAGAGTCGGCGAGTGTGAGAGATCAGTGGCTTGTGATTCCCCCTCGAACACTTTCGCAAGTCCGAAGTCCAACACCTTCACTGTGCCTTCGGGAGTGACTTTCACATTGGCGGGTTTCAGATCACGATGAATGATATTTCTTTCGTGTGCGACTTCGAGAGCTTCGGCGATCTGCCGCGCGATAGGCAGCGCTTCATCAAGAGGAATGCGACCGGCAGCAATGCGTTCTGCGAGCGTGGGTCCTTCAACCAACTCCATCACCAGCGCGTGATAGCTTAGGTTCTGCCCGAGTGGTCCATTACTGGAGCCTTCTTCCAGTCCGTAGATCGCGGCGATATTCGGATGGTTGAGCGAAGCGAGCACTTGTGCCTCGCGTTGGAAGCGAACAAGTCGCTCGGGGTCGGTCAAGAATGGTTCAGGCAAAACCTTGATGGCGACATCACGGTTAAGCCGAGGGTCGCGCGCGCGATACACCTCACCCATCCCGCCCTCTCCGATTTTGGAGACGATGCGGTAATGCGCGATGATTGCATTAGCTGTAAGAGGTTCAGCCATATTCCCCATAGCTCATTGCGGCAAGCCGATGCGACGACACAGATCCCCCCAGCGTGGGTCGTTGTGCAGTGGTTCTAACAACGGATCCAGCTTCAAATTCGCAAGAAGAAAACTGCGGTATTGAAACGACTTCTCCAGCCAGGCGAACGCCTCGTCCTTTTGATCTAGACCCACATAGACAACTGCAAGATCACGGCCATCCGCTACTTTGTTCGCATATTTTTCTTCAAGTTCCCTAATCACTGACTCCGCGTCACTTCGCTGCCCCAATTTGGCATAAACGTATCCCAAGAATGCGAGTGCAGCATTCGACCTGTTTGATAGTTCGATACTCTTTTGAGCTTCTGCCAAAGCTTCAGCATTCCGTCCTTGCTTAACCAGGACGATTCCCAGGGTTTGGTGTGCGCCCCAGAAATTACGATCGAGTTCGATCATCCGTTGGCATTCCTTGAACGCGGAATTCAGATCGCCTCGATCAATATAAGTTTCCGCTACATTGTTGATGATGACCAATGACAAGGGATCGAGTTGCTCGGCTCGTTTGATCTCCCGAAATGCTTCATCGAGGCGGCCAATGCCTCGCAAATAGCGTGAGTACCAATGGTGTGCGGTTGGGTAATTCGGGTTTAGCTCGATGGCTCGGCCATATTCCTTTTGTGCTCCGTCCTGGTCCCAATCAAAAAGCCATTTAGCCATCCCGAGCGCCGCATGTGGCTCGGCGAGGGTGTTATCCAGTTCGATTGCTCTAGTGGCAAAGGCTTTGGCTTGAGGCATTGTTTCGCTAGCCCGAGCGCCGGTGTAGGTCGAGGCGACAACATAGCAGTCGGCGAGTCCGGCATAAGCCAACGCAAAGTTAGGATCCTTTTCGGTCGCCGATCGCAACAGCTCGATCGCCTTCTTGATGTTTTCCGCCGTACGTTTGTTCCAGTAGAAACGTCCCTTCAGATAGAGTTGGTAAGCCTCATTGTCGGCGGTGTACGGTTTAGTTATCCCTTTCGTGTCGGTGCCGGAAAGCCTTAACTGCAGCTTCTCGGTAATAGCCGCAGCGATCTCCCGCTGAGTTGCCAGCAGGTCGGACATCTTTCGCTCGAACTGTTCGCCCCACAGCGTTCTATTGTTTCTAACGTCAATTAGATCGACGCTAATCGTCAGATTATCGCCGCGTTGAATTAGCCGGCCGGACATCACAACGTCGACGCCGAGTTCCTTCCCGGCTTTTTCCGCGTCTATCTCTTGTCCCTTGTAACGAAATACCGAACTACGCGGGCTGACCTTGAGATTCGACAATTGCGAAAGACGGTAAATGAGTGATTCCGCCAGACCGTCGGACAAATACTCCGAATCAGCATTGCCGCTCTTGTTCTCAAAAGGGAGGACGGCAATGGACTCAATGGCCGCTTCCGAATTGCGAGCGCGCACGAAAAGAGCCATACCAACACTGACTACAACGAGCAGCAAGCCCGCGACTGCTACCGCTAGTTTGTGCTGCTTGATTCCCGAAACCACATATTCGGCACTGGAGGCTGTCCGAGAGATTGAACCCGCGGCTGATCCGGTCTGCACGCCGTTGGTTTCAGCTGTTTTGATTTCTCTTTCCGGACTGGTTGTCGTTTCACTTCTCGCCGGTGGCACAGTCGTGTCAAAGTCGGCGCGGCTGTCCAACTCACGCCGCAAGTCCTTCAATGCGATCGCGACTTCCTTGATCGACTGGTAGCGCTGCTCCGGATCTTTTGCCAGACAGCGGCGAATGATGCGCTGCAAATCCGCGGGCGCTGCGGGGTTGAAGTCTTTGATGAGAGGCGCCGGCTCATAAATGACCTTGTGCAGCGACTTGATTACTGAATCGCCTTCGAACGCCTTGCGTCCGGTCGCGGCTTCAAACAGGATGCAGCCAAACGAGAAAATGTCGGAACGCTGATCGATTTCGTTAGTCTTGCCTTGTGCCTGCTCGGGCGACATGTAGCCGACTGTGCCCATAATCACTCCGGGCGTCGACTGCTGTGGCAAAACGGCCGTCGCGATCTCGTTCGCGAGCCCTCCCTCACGGTCGGGATGCTGCCCCGGCCGAGCTTGCGCTTCAATGAGTTTAGCCAACCCGAAATCCAATATCTTCGCGTGACCATCCCGCGTCACCATGACGTTGTCGGGCTTCAAATCGCGATGCACGATGCCGACTGCATGAGCTTTGGCCAGTCCTTCTGCCACGTGTTGCAGGTGGCGCAACAGTTTCCCTAATTCGGTTCGCTCGCTGTGAATCTTCTGGCGCAGCGTGACTCCATCGACAAACTCCATCGTGATGAAGTGAGTGCCATCGTGCTCGCCGATCTCGAAGATCTGTGCAATGTTGGGGTGGCTTAGGGCCGCCGCAGATTTTGCCTCCCGAATGAAGCGCTCCATCCGATCGCGATTCGACGCGACGTCTGCAGGCAAAATCTTTAGGGCGACTTTGCGATCGAGTTTGGTGTCCTGTGCCAGATAGACCTCGCCCATTCCGCCAGAGCCGATTTTTGAGATGATGCGGTAATGCGAGAGATTCGTATTGGCTTCGATTTCTTTATTCATTAGTTGCTGACACCTGCATCGGTAATCGTCTGCGTGAGAACGGTGGTCTCAATCTCGCTCGACACCGGAGCAGGGGCGAACCTCACCGTACCCACCTCAGCGCTCACGGGACCAGAGTCACTGATCAAAGCCGTCCCGTCCGCACGACAGTAGCCGAGCGTGTCGTCTGGCTCAAGGCGATTGCACTGGGGGCACCGTTTCATGTTTGGAGTGCTGCGCTTTGTCGCCGCTTTTCTCTTGCGATTGCCCGATTCATCGTTGGCGTAACCAAGCCAAGCGCTTCCGGCGGGGTGGGTCGGTTCCAAATTGTATGTTCTGCTTGGTCTAACGCCCGGACGTTCTGCCGCGCAAAAGAATAAGCCCCCGGCCACCTCACCCATCCCGCCCGCGTCCAACTTCGAGCGGATTTCGTGGCGACCTAGCTTTGTGGCGTAAGGAATTGTTCCCTTCTGGGTCAGCGGAAGATGCTATTCAGAATCGTAGCTGCCGACGGATAAAGCGCCTTATTCTACCCGTATTAGCTTGGGCACGCTAGGAGACGTTCGGAGTCTATTAGAAGTACAGATTGATAATGCTTGGAAAGCACTTCTGTGCTGCACTTTGATGAAGGGCAAATCTATGAAATACCTTCGAGCATTTATCATTGCCCTGGTGTCTCCAATACGATCCCCGGAAATCGAAGAACACCGTTTCTTACCTGGTTGCCAAACAGTGCCGAAGAAGACCCTGCTCACACGAGATTCTCCCGACAAGTCAGGGCAGCAAGAACTGGAAACTTTTGCGTTCATACGTCTGGAGGAAAAACTGATGAAGACATGGAAGCTCCACGTTATCCTGGCAATGCTACTGTTGCCTATATGTTCCGCAACCGCCCCGGCGCAAACACAGGCGGCGATAAACAAAACGGCTTGTGATCAGTACACGAAGGCAGATGGCGAGCTGAATGGGATTTATCAGTCGGTTTTGCGCGAGCATAAAGACAATGCGCTCTTCTTGAGAAAGATGAGAA
>JAMQPH010000296.1 GCA_023717605.1 Pyrinomonadaceae bacterium | reverse complement strand
CCGCCCAAGCACGAGCGAGACGTGCAATCCTGTTGAAAGAGAAGGATTCTCGCGCGCCAGCTCGATCGCTTCACTCGCCGCGTTTTCGTTCACCATCAGACTGGCGTGTGTCAGCACACCTTCGCGGTGCGCGCGGATGATGGCCCGGTTTACCGATGTAGACAGACCAAAATCGTCGCCGGTAATGATGAGAAGCGGTTGTCTGGACCCCATAGTCATCGGCTGACGCCGGAGGCGTCAAAGATCGTAGCCTGGGGTTGAGTCTTCGAAACCCCAGGTTGCAATTGTGAAAGATGAGTGCATCCCGGAGACATCTGAGATGTTTTGTCAATCCAATAATCACTGGTTGCGCACTCCTAGCCTTCAAGCCGGAAGTGCGGAGCCATTGATGTTTCTTGCCAACGGTGACCCGCGCCGTATCAGTGCTGTCTGGTACATCTGCTCGTTGTAAGGAACTCTGTCCATCCAGCAGCGATAGATTATCCGAATCCATTTGAAAGCCAGAGCCCGGAGTGCAGCGTTGTGACTTGTGCCACGGTTGCGGCAGCCTTTGTAATATGCTCTCGCCCATTCCGATTGCCGAATGGACTGCTTGGCATATTCAACAAATGTTTGATGGAAGAACTGTGGACAGGCGAACCTTCTGTGCACCCAGTTTGATTTCCCGCTTCGCTCTGTGACTGGAGCGATTCCGGAGAACTCTTGGACCTCCTCAGGTGATGCATATCGGGACCGGTCTGTTCCCATCATTGCACACAATCGCGGTGCCAGGACCTTTCCAGCACCAGGAAAGCTCGCAAAGAGGTCTTGATCCGGGTGCAAGGCAAACAGCTGCTCAATTCGCTCTTGGAACTCATTGATTGACTCGCTAAGCAATCTCACTTCTCGGGCTGTTGCTCGAACCATCATACCCATTGACCGGACGACGGCAGCGTCAGTGGTTAGCGGTCTGGACTTACTTATTTCGCGCAGCAGCCTCTTGATTGTCTTATGCCAACGCCCCTGGTGTGAAAAGAACTTCCTCAGGGCTTCGGGACCGGCCGCTTTCATCTCATCCAAACTGGACCAGGTTTCAAGAAATTCGCAGGCCTTCACCTCATCCAGTTCCCCAGCCCACTGCAAAGCCTGCGGAAAATACGACTTAAGCCAGTCGGTCATTTGCTGGGTGTGTCGAGTCCTCTCATCAACCAGCTTGCGTCGATTCTCCACCATCATCCGAAGCTCTCGCGCTGCTTCATCTTCTGGATTCCACGCTCTGAGCCTGTCGCGATGCTTGTTTACCAGTTCGAGCAACAAATCTGCATCTGTCGGGTCATCTTTGGCCTTGCTCGGTCGAAGTGCCTCCCGAAACCTCGCAAGTGATTTTGGGTTGATCGGATAAAGCACTACGAAGTCATAGGTCATCAGAGCGTAGACCACCGCTCCCCGTCTCTGCTCTATGGCTATCGCAATCTTCCTGCCCCCAAATCGTTCACGTTGCTTGTGAACCCATTCGTGTAGAGCATTCGGGTCCTGACTGATCTTGTAGTGCTCGAGCTCTCCCGACTCTGTTTGCAGACGTACCTCGTGTGACTGATCTGCCCAGTCCCATCCGATCAATGCTGCCAACTCACTGGTCTCGCTCTTCATGTTCCACCTCCATCGCGATTCTGCTGAGACCACGCTTGGATTCGGTCGGCGCAAGCCTTATATTGAGTCTTCAAGAGACGACATCTGAGTGATGCGTTTCAACCGAATCGCTTCGTCCCGTTCGAAAGTCTCCGTAAACCGTCACGCGGTCGGGTGCGATATTCGTAACGGGACGATGCGCGGTTCGGAGCCTAATTTGCACCTTCGGCATTATCGTGTCCATGCTATTAGTCAGTCCCGAAGGCGTCTCTACGTGGATGATTGGAGGAGGGGCTGCCGCCCCTCCTCCAAACCTCCACCCCGCCCAAAAAC
>JAMQPH010000294.1 GCA_023717605.1 Pyrinomonadaceae bacterium | reverse complement strand
CGCGTGAGCGTTCTCGCTGGAGGTCTCGGTGGCACGCTGTGGCGGAGCGGGAACGATTTTATTGCGCAACTTGGCGTTGGGCGCCAAAACGCCATGGAAAACGCCGCGCAAATCCCCACAAGCTTCGGCGGCGCCGTCTGTATGATTTTCAGCGTCGGCTTCGTCGCCGTCACCGTCATGATCGAAGCGTGGCCGATGTATCTGGTAGCCATGCGAAGCCTAGGCAGCGGAATCGCGCAAGTCTCGGAATTAACCGCAATGGCGCCGGCGCTCGTCGCCGTACTTGTTTCGACCGCCATCGCCGTGATAGTGCCGTTACGATTGGGACTAAAGAGCTTGGAACGGTTGCGGGACTAAGGCCGCTTTCCTCCGGAAAGCTGTTCAAAGTTCAAGGCCTTATATTAGGTCTGCCCTGAGCTTGCCGAACGGGTTCAACGTTCTAAGGTTGGAGCAATCCGGACTCCGACTTACCAAAATAGCAATGTGTTTCTATGGACCGGTCAAAAGAATCTCGGAGGTGAGACGCGTGCGAGCAAAGGCGCACCTTCTGTAGTACATTTAATCTTCCAAGCTTCGGGGCGTCATTCTGAACGCAGCAAAGCGAAGTGAAGAACCTCGGCCGAGATCCTTCGCATTGCCAGACTGTGTGAAAACTCCGTTCATGGTTCGACTGGGCTCACCACGAACGGAGGTCAGTTAATTGTAGCAGTTCAATCCGAAAACCTTTGACTTTGAACATTGAACTTTGAACGGAGAAAACCGTGAACCTGATTCACACAGCCTACCAACCGTCCGGTGAAGGCCCATTCCCTACGATCTTGACGCTGCATGGCCGGGGCGCCAACGCGATGGACCTATTGGGGCTGGCGCCCCTTCTGTGCGGCGGCAAATTTCTGATGATCTGCCCGCAGGGACCGCTGGAAACGCCCATCGGTCCAGGCATGACCGGCTACGCCTGGTATCCCATGAGCATGGGCGGCCCGCCGGATGTCGACGCCATCTTATCGTCGCGGCGAGAACTGGAGGCTTTCATTGACCGCTGCCTTGCAAGCTATCCCATCGATCGAAAAAAGTTCGCGCTGCTCGGCTTCAGCCAGGGCGGCGTCATGTCCTACAGTCTCGCCTTGACGCATCCAGGACGATTTGCCGCGCTGGCCGTGCTCAGCAGTTGGTTGCCGAAAGAACTCGAAGCGCGGCTGAACGTGAGCGATGCGGTCCAAGCGCTGCCCACGCTAATCCAACATGGCACGCAAGACCCTATGATAGAGTTCGACCGGGCGCGGGACTCGGTAAAACGGTTACGTCAGCTCAAACTGCCGCTCACTTTTCGCGAATATGATATGGCTCATGAAATCACGCCGGGAAGTCTCCGCGACTTGTCTGCCTGGTTAGACGAGAAGGTATTGAAGACGTAGGGTTAGCTCATAACCCCCTCGTTTTTATTTGTGTTCCTTTTCGTTGACCTCTTGAAAGATTCAAACTCATTCACCGTTATTCGCGTCGAAACTCTTTTAACCGGCTTTTAAACACGACGCCCGGAATTCCTGGCCGAATCCCTCAACGTAGCACACCAGTTGCGCGAGTTCGAATAGCAGTATCCCTCGTTCACCATGCCGCGAACGTTCTATGGGGACAGCCATGCACTGTGGAGATACTCGCTGCTTCAGCTTGTCCCGCCGTTCTTTAGCGCATTCGAATCACATACGGACAAAATCACCCGGTCTGCATGACTCACATATCGTACCGGGTATTGTTACACCTGCCACGGTAAAACTCTAGATAACTCCCGCGCCATTTTGCGTCCGTTCGTGGCGGATTATATAGCGGTCCGTCACTTGCTCTACTGGATATCCGGAGAAACCCGAATAAAAATTCCGGAAGCCTTTCGAGATTCAGGATTCCAAACCGGATTTATTTGGGGACTTCGGTGCGGGCTTTTCTTAGTGGTTTTTGCAGCGATCGTTTGTGTCCTTGGTGAGAATTCGAGCGAACCCCGATGAAGCCCGCAAACGGAATGCGCACCAACGCAGTTAAACTGCAGCCATCGTGAGTTTACTGTGCGCGGCAGCTCGGCTGACAACCATTCTTTATTTCTCGTTCACGATGGAATTCCAAAGGCGCCCGAGATTGGCGGCATCGAAGTTCCGGAAGCTTTAGAAAAGC
>JAMQPH010000712.1 GCA_023717605.1 Pyrinomonadaceae bacterium | reverse complement strand
GCCGCCGCCGCCGCGTCCGCCACCGAATCCGCCACGTCCGCCGCCGCCGCCGCGATTCTCGCGTGGTTTGGCTTCGTTGACGGTCAGGCTGCGTCCGTTGACTTCCTTGCCGTTAAACTCGGCAATGGCTGCCGCGCCTTCTTCCTTGCTGGACATTTCGACGAAGCCAAAGCCGCGTGAGCGTCCCGTGTCGCGGTCTTCCACGACGCTCGCTGATTCGACCGTGCCGGCAGTTGCAAAAAGTTCCTGCAAGTCCTGGCTGGAGGTCGAGAACGCGAGATTTCCTACGTAAAGTTTCATTGTCATGTAGATGTACCTTTCCCTCAGGGGGGAATAAAGAGAAGCTGCGAATCGGATTGGCTTCGGTCGAACGGTAGGAGCGAAGGGCCGGTTTTCGGATGCTCTATGGAGCGGCTTCTGAAGTTGAGATCAGCCTGCTCTCGAACCATCCAAAAACGCCAGCGCCAATAGACTTTCCGCGCGGGGCGCATCACCGTCGATGCGCGAGAGAAGGATTAACCGTGCGCCACTATGCACTATTAAGGGCCAACAAGCAAGGCGAGCCGCAACGTACCCTTAAGCTTGGTCGAGGATGAGTGGGGAAATCTGGGGCAGTGGCTAACCTGGAACCAAACTTTTGACAAACATCCTACGTAGCATAGTTAGTGAAAAAATCGATGATTTTAGCTGTATTACACTGGTTTAGGTCTTTTGGACTCGCTCTGCTCGTTGGCGTGGCCCTCTTATTTGTCGCGACCGCCGAAGCTCAGAATAAGAAACCAAAGGTAACAATCAAGCCGGCCAATGAACTGGCGCAGCTCCGCGAAAAATTCATTAATGCTACCAAAGAATACAAAACCAGCCTCGCGAAGCTATTGGATATCTATGAACGTAATGTAACCAAAGCCGAGGAGAAGCTGGCTCAATCTCAGAGCCTTTACTCGGAAGGTCTGATCTCCAAAGTCCAGCTCGCCGAAGCTGAAACAGCAGTCACTGAAGCAAAGGCCAAGGTCAACGAAGCCCGAACCCAGATGACGAACGCCGACACTCAGATTGCCAATACGCTGGTCGAGGCCCAGGCCGAAGCTCAGTTAGCGAAAATGCCTTTGCGCAAGGGTGGCCTGCTGAGAACTACCTCGTACATCCGCTACGGTGGTGCAGCCGCGTGGGGGTTGTCAGAAGCGTGGAAAGTGCAACGTTTCTTCCACGATTCGTTCAAGATGGAATTGCCGGTTGCCGTATTTGGTCAGGGAGCAATTCACGATCGCTGGCGTCTGGATCATCGCAACGCGATGGATGTGTCTCTTCATCCAGACGGGCCTGAAGGTCAGCTCTTGATGAACTATCTGCGAGCTAATGGAATTCCCTTCCTCGCATTCCGCTCGGCGATTCCAGGCACCGCCACCGGACCCCATATCCACATCGGCCGCCCCTCCCACCGATTCTGAGTTGCGGTAGCTCGACTGGCTATACCAGCCAGCCGGTACACTAGTCCTCCACCCTCACCAACTGTTTGCCAAGGTTCTCGCCACTAAACAACCCCAGAAAGGCTTGCGGAGTATTCTCAAACCCATCGACAATGTTTTCGGCGTACTTCATCTTTCCTTCTCGCAACCACTGTCCCAATTGAGTCACCCCTGCAGCGAAGCGCGGAGCGAAGTCCGTGATAATGAATCCCTGCATCAGAGCTCTCTTGACTAAAAGAAATGGTTGAGGGCGTGGGCCAACATCCGGCTGTTCGAGGTTATAGAGTGAGATCTGCCCACAAATGATTATTCGAGCAGCCTTGTTAATAAGCGGCAACACAGCATCCGAAACCGATCCGCCGACATTGTCGAAATAGATGTCCACACCATTGGGACACGCATCCTTCAAAGCCTGCTTCATATCAACCGCCGTTTTATAGTTGATTGTGCGGTCAACCCACAGCTCGTGTTCGAGGTATTCGTTCTTCTGGTCGCTACCTGCAATGCCTACTACGCGACATCCCGTGATTTTGGCAATCTGGCATACAGTCATCCCGACTGCTCCCGCAGCGCCGGAGACGACGACGGTTTCTCCTTCTCGTGGTTTGCCGATATCCATAAGTCCAAAGTAGGCTGTCAATCCCGGCATACCCAAGACTCCGAGGGCTGTTGTTACGGGCGCAATGCTAGGATCGACTTTTCTTAGTTCTCCCGCGCCAGCAACAGAATAAAGCTGCCAGCCGAGCTGCCCGGTGACAATATCGGCGGGCTTAAAGGCAGGAGACCGCGATTCAATTACTTCGCCAACCACGCCACCATTCATAACCTCGTTAACAGCAAACGGGGGGACGTACGACTTGCGGTCGCTCATCCGACCACGCATATATGGATCGACGGAAAGGTAGCGAGTGCGTACCAGGACCTCTCCATCCTTCGGTTGCGGCACTTCCGCGTCAACAGTTGCGAAGTTGTCCTTCGTAGGCATGCCAGTCGGCCTACTGGCCAATTTGATCTGTTTGTTTTTCATGGCGAGCATGATAACCCACTGGCAAGGTGGCAGTCAGGGACCCTAAATGATCCATATCTCGCGACCTGGAATTTTAGGCTGCAACGACTTTTCCTCCGTATGCTAATATGTACCACTCAACGGCGCCGTCCGGAGCGTTGCCGAGTAATAAGCTAAGCGTTACGAAGCAGCCGCAATTTCGTTTTTCAACTCAACTAATCCTTAAGAGGTGACGATGCCGGAACTGCGTGGAACACAGGCAACTGACGAAGTGAAACAGGAGTGGACGTTCGCTTATAAGCTTTATTTGAAAGCACCCGGCGATCCGCGAGACAAGAAGAACGATCGCTCGGAACGGATCAGCTATGTGGCGAAGGAAATGAATCTTACCCACAAGCAAGCCAAGCGTCGCATCCGAAACTACGAGTCGTGGCAGCGCAATATCAAGAAGCGCCTGGTAGAACCCTAAATACCCTCGCTTACAATCCAATCATTTCTTAGGATAGCTAGCCCGCTTCCCGTTAATTTGACTCCTACGCGGCGATTTACTGACGATCAAATCAGCTAAGGTCTGCCTGCGCCAGGTTCCTTTGGCTTTCACGACTTGAGATGCTGTGCCTGATACAAGTTCCAATACACTTGTCCTTTACGACGGCGTTTGCGGCCTGTGCAATGGTCTCAACCAGTTCTTACTTAAGCGTGATCGCAAGGATCACTTTCGGTTCGCATCACTGCAGAGTGAATTTGCTGCCTCTCTGTTGAAGTGGTATGACATTAACCCCGTCGACCTCGATACGGTTTACGTCGTTGCTGATTACGGACAACCAAGCCAACGTCTGTTGTCGAGATCCAACGCCATTCTGCATGTCCTCGGCCGGCTGGGCGGCGTTTGGGGCTTACTGAGAGTAGGCGAGGTGCTACCGAAGTCGCTACGCGATGCGCTTTATAACGTGGTAGCGAGCAATCGGTATCGTGTCTTCGGGAAATACGATGTTTGTCTGATGCCTGAAGAAAGATATCGAAGAAAGTTTCTGGATCTGGTCGCTCCACTTCGGCAAGACTGACCCGCAAGTTACGTAGCAACGCCAAAAGCGCGTCCAGCCGTCGGGTATGTAGTGAAAGAAGGGCCTAGTCCATCTCTTCCCACAGTCGTTCTACTTTCATCCTGAGACGAGTATCGGTTGTGTGCCTGAGAATTTGAGTCAGGATAGGCTCCAGAAAACGCCCGTACTTGTTGATTTCTTTCAGAGCTGCTGCCCTGTCGCTAGTTGAGCGTTCACTCAGCTTCGAAATCTGGTTCGTAACGTCCTGTTCCATCTCCGGAGTAATGATCTCTGTTCGTCCCACAAGCACACGCACGAGTCCTGCCGGCTCCGGCTCGATGACAGTCGGGAGAATGGCGTCAGTGGTCTTGCGCGGCATGAGGTAGAAGACGCGCAGCCCTTCCTCAAACCATGAGTCGCGCCAAGTGTTGAGCATTGCGTCAGCCTCCTTCTCATAGAGGCCGTTTGCTATCAGCATGGTTCTCATTTCCTGACGCAACTCCAGAAGACTATCGTTGAGCGGAGGACGGTCAGCCAATAACTCAGTCTCAGGCATCTTGAGAACCTGATAGCCGATCCTGCCGCCGCTGTTCTCGAAAAGGACAATCTGCTTGACATCCTCTTGATGCGAATTCTTTATTGCCACCTTGTCCCCTTCGAGCCTCACTGAAAGGGGCAAGTCAAAGTTACCGACGCCGCGATAGAAGAGAAACTTCTCATGCTCGGTCCGGTCCCCATTGCGGACTTGGACCAAAGCCGCGTCCGTTTCGCGGGCCGGATAGTAGTGGTTCTCTCGGAAGTCGTGCGGAAGACCAACATGAGCGCCAGGCATAACCCGGAGTTCTCCCCAGTCAATGTTCCCACTATTCACGTGAGCCTGGGGATACCATTCCGTAATTCTCCCGGGAAAGCCCACTCCAACTCTGACAGTCGCTTCTTCCGCGGTATAGAAATAGAGGACTGGTGTTTCCATCCGCACCTTGACGGCAAGGCCGCTTTTTGATGGATAACGAAGTCCTCTCCAGGTAGAGCCTTTGTCCACACTGTAAACGAACGACGGCAAATCGCTCTCAAAGGTGAGCGGACGCCAAATTAGAGTTCGGCCATCGCGACCGGCAACGGAGGTAAACGTCCCCCACTCATGAACCACGAGGTCTGCGCCTGCCACTGCTCGATTGCTGGATGGACGGCTTGGCCCACCACCAATAATCAGAGAAAGCAGGCAGAGAGTAGCGAGGCGGGCCAGAACCGATGTCAAGATGTCTCTTCTCCTTATTGCTAAAAGTGCGAGCATCTTCCCAGCGGAACAGTCTTGCCGATAAACTGAACCGCATCACAGATCATTAGACGAGCGGACAGCAAATTTGCTTCCCGCTGAAACGATTAGCCACTAATAGGGCTGAAGGCTCTCGAGTTATACCGAAATGAGGGTCTGGTGGACTATTTGGTTTAGTAAGGCCTTATCCTAAACGCATATTACTTTTCCAGAATCAGGTATCATCGGCGAATGACATCCTCCATTGACCAACCCTATCGAGGTAGCGCGGTTGACCGCCCGCGCGGCGTCCCGCTACCACCTGAGCGCATGCCGCTTTTCCGTTCCGGCCAGTTGCGCAAACGCTGGCACTACGTCTCCTTCTGGAGTCGGGAGTTGTCTTTCTGTGCGGCGCGAGCCAGCGTCGGACCGTTACAACAGGAATACTGGGGAATTTGGGATCGCGAATCGAAGGAGTTCCGTGAAGCCTCGCATCGTTTTACGCACCGGGTGCAACTTGAGCCGAATCGCGTGCAAGTGAGCGACGGCGATGCAGAAATCTCTGTTACATTCGAGCCCTGCACGAGCTTCGAGGTCTACCGGCCTGCAATTCACGCTTATATCTGGTCACACAAAGATTATTGCCGGCGGGCGCAAGGGAGTGTGCGCTATGACGGGAAGACGTGCTCGGTAGCGGGCGTTATCTTTGTGGACATCAACGCCGGCTACCACGAGCGCCACACGCAGTGGCGTTGGGCGGCCGGCGCTGGGCTGGACCAGCACGACCGAGTCGTCGCCTTCAACGCCATCACCGGCTTGTTCGACACACCTACCCAGAGCGAGCGTACAGTCTGGATCGAGGACGACGCGCAAGAGGTAGGGCCGAATACTTTTGCAGGTGACTTGTCGACTGTCTCGTTCGTCGAAGGAGGGACGTTGCGCTTCCAACCCGAAGCGCTCATCGAACACCATGACAACTTGCTCTTCGTCCGCTCCGACTACTTCCACTGGTTCGGGACCTACTCGGGCACACTTCCCGGAGGCATTGAGTTGCGTGAAGCCTACGGCGTCCGCGAGCGCCACGACGCGCTCTGGTAGATCACTTCAGGCCTGTTGTCGTTGCTTCTGAAACCAATGCTGGTCGGTAGCGAAATAAGTCCACCAGATCACAAATAACTGGAACGGAACTCTGACTAACAGGTAAGCGGGACCTGCTCCATGTCCGCCGAAATCGACATGGCTGATTGCCGAATAAATGTTGGAGGGCAGTACACCTAACAGCATCAGGATCAAGCACACTCCAGCTAGTCTCATAAGACCGGGAATCCAAACACCGATGGCCCCTAACAACTCCAACAAGCCGGTGAAGTAGATCAGCTCCTCGCGGTACGGGATAGCTGGCGGCAACATTGCAGTCATCTCTTCGGTCTTGATGACATGACCCAGCGAGGTGAAAAGGAAGAAAAGTGAGAGGCCCACTCTTGCGCTTGTGCGCGAAGAAATTTGGAAACGAGTAAACCGATTCACCAACGTGAGCACAAGGAACGGGACCACGAGCAATAGAAGAAGAAATAGAAGTTGCACTATGTGGACCTTAATGCTCCGGTGCAGGGGCATTATATGGAGTGCGTGTTAGGAGGATCGGTGCTGTTCCGGCGCGGCCAGCCATACTGCCGGCGCGTTTTGGTACCAGGATGCGCGTTGAGTCTAGCTGTAGACGATTTGGAAGACAGCTCCGCCGCCACCCCGCACCAGATAGTATAGATTGCCATCAGGCCCAACCTTTAAATCCACTGGTGAACTGAGCCCTGAGGCAAACGGCTGTGAGGTACTGGTTGCCGGGTCAAAGCGTCTGATCCATCCGCTGCAAAACTCCGCATAAAAATACTTTCCTACGTAGTCGCTCGGATACGTGACTACCGCCGGATTGTAGAAGGCCCCGCCTGTTATTGCACACCCCGTCGACGATCCTATCCCGTGCCCGTACTGGAAAAGCGGATCACGATAGTTTGCATTCGGCGGTGCGCAGGGTCCCTCGCAAATTGACCAGCCATAATTTGAGCCGGCGATGCCGTCGTTGATCTCTTCCCAGGTGGTTTCGCCCACGGCATTGATGAACATCCTCCCGGAACCTGGTTGAAAATCGAACGTGTAGGGATTGCGAAGCCCGACACTCCAAATTGCCCGGTTGATGCCGGAAGGAGAGCCGGCGATTCCCGAAAAAGTTAGCGGATTATTTATCGGAAGTGTACCGTCGGAGTTGATTCGCAGAATTTTTCCCAGCAAGTTTCCAACCGACTGCGAATTCGCGGCGTCGGCATTCTCGCCCACCGCGATGTAGAGCATTCCGTCGGGCCCAAAATGTATCGCCCCGCCGTTGTGATTTGTATTGCTGCTTAGATTGTCGAGGTCGAGAATAGGCACTTCACTGCCTGCCAGCGCTACGTTGCCGTTCGCCGTAAACCGACTAACCCGATTGTGGATCGCTGGAGTGGTCGCGGTGTAGTAAACGTAGACGAACTGGTTAGTGGCGAAGTTTGGGTCAAAGGCAACCCCCAGCATCCCGCGCTCGCCGTTCGAATCAACGGTTATCGTCACAAAGGGTGTCGCCAGCAACGCCCCATTCTCGATTACGCGCAACTGTCCGTTTTGCTTACAAACGAAGAGCCGGCCGTCAGGTGCAAAGGCCATGGCCGTTGGAGCTGAGATCCCGCCGGAAACCGGCACGGAGGTAAAGCCAGCACTAACTGTCACAGTGTTGCTGGTCGCGACTCTGGTAAAGCTGTCGTTTACAAAGTAGCGAAACTCGTATTGCCCTGCCTGGCCTGGCGCAGTGAATTGGAAGCTACCCGACGGAGCGCCTGCCGTGTACTGGAACGAAAGGTAGCTTGTATTGGGATCGCCAACCCTGTAGAGACCAACCCAATCAGTTGCAGGCTGACCGGCTGGAGCATTCCAGGCCACGTTGATCGTTTGTCCGGGACTGACTGTGCTCGGACTAGCATTGAGGCTGAACGTCGACGCACTAACAGTTACAGCGTTGCTGGTCGCTACTCTGTTAAGGGTGTCGTTTGTGAAGTAGCGAAACTCGTATTGCGCTGCCTGCGGCGCAGTAAATGGAAGGCTACCCGAGGGAGCACCTGCCGTATACTGCCACGAAAGGTAGCTTGTATCGGGATCACCAACCCTGTAGAGACCGATCCAATCAGTCGCAGACTGACCGGCCGGAGCAGTCCAGGCCACGTTGATCGTTTGTCCCGGATTGACTGTGCTCGGACTAGCGGTGAGGCTGAACCCTGCACTAACAGTCACAGTGTTGCTGGTCGCTACTGTGTTAAAGGTGTCGTTAGTGAAGTAGCGAAACTCGTATTGCCCTGATTGGGCTGGCGCCGTGAAGGGCAAGCTTCCCGAGGAAGCTCCTCCCGTGTACTGCCACGAAATAAAGCTCGAATCGGGATCGCCAACCCGGTAGAGACCGATCCAATCAATCGCAGAGTGACCGGCCGGCGCAGTCCAGGCCACATTGATCGTTTGTGCGGGATTGACTGTGCTCGGACTAGCCGCCACCGTATAGCTCGGGCCCCCACCTGAGGGACCCTGGATTTGAACGGATACTGGCGCTCCTGTCTTGAAGAAGCCGATTGTCGCATTCGTAGTCTGCGGCGGTTGGTCAGAATCGAAACGGTAGTTATATAAAGTGCCCCAGCGGATCGCGTTCGCGTTCGGGTTTTGGGCTAACGTCTCAGCGTTCCAGCCCAGGGAACTGAGGTTCTGCGTAACAGTCCAGGGAGCACTGCTATACCCCGCACTGCCGACCGTTCCATCATTGGTCCATCCTGGATGTTGAGGCGGCGCGTGAAATCCAATATTACTGATACTGACGCCTGCAGCTAGAGGCAGGCTGAACGACTGAATCGCGCGATCAAGGTTCTGGTTATAGATCGCGTACTCGTAGTGCCAAACGCCAGGCGCTGTGTTCGTAACTTTATAGGCAATGAACGCAATGCCATCGTTTCCCGGATCCGGTTCGATTGTTTTGAGTGTTGCTCCGGTCCAGGCAGCGAGCGCAGACTTGCTTTGGTTGGTTGAACCATTGGCCGTGAAGGTGAAACTGGTAGTGCCGGTGACGTTGAAGCGACGATATGAGGCGTTGTTGTATTGGTTACATTGCCCCGGATGGGTGCGACACCATTCAAACTCATGAGGCGTCACGTATTGAGCCTCGGCATAGTAGGTCGCGCCAGGATTCAAGGTGGTATTCAAGTCAGGGATGTTCACCAGGATCCGGTGAGATGGACCAGTGTGGCCGTGACCGGTATGGCTGTTGTTAGGAGTAGATGAGTCGTTGCGCGGATACTCGCCGGTAAACGGGTTGATCCATGCTCGCGAACCCAGGCTATTGCCGCTGCCTCCGGAATTCAAACTTGCCACGTAAGGATCTGAGCAGCCCGCGCCCAGAAGAGATCCCGTGCCCGACGGCTGGCAGCCAAAACCGCAGACATTTTGTTGTAATGCCGTAAATGCGTGTTTGACATTAGATTGACCAACCTGTTCAAAGCGCTCATCGTTGTTGGTCCCACCACTCATGCGATAAAGATTCTGCGGAATCACAGGGTGATCGTTGCTTGGGTTGGCGAACCAGTGCAGAGGTTCCATTCCCGCATTGCAAGAATCAGTTCCGACCGCGAGGCCAACCTGATTTGCACTGCTGCTGCCAAATTGCGCCAATCCCGATAGCTCTCCTACAATGACGTCCGGTCCGGGCACAAGCGTTCCATTGGGCACTGGCGTCAATTCTGCCGATGTGACTTCGCCGTTAACCACGTGAGTGATTTCGATCGGACGCATTTTTGCACTTATAGAAAGTGTTCCTACAACCGACCCAGCTTCCGCCGGACGTCCAAGCTTCTTAGCGAACTCTTCTGAAACAAGAAGTTTTCCCTCTTTGATAATGAGCGACTGCGTCTTGGCATCGTAATCGTAGAGATTTCCTTCAATATTGAAGAAGATGAAGCCGGTTTTCCCATCGCGAATGACGATGTCGAAGGATTCATTCCATTCGGTTTTTTCAATAACGAGTTGGTTGAACGACGCGGTCAACGCAGCAGGCAGATGTGCGGAGTTTTGCGGAACGATTGCCATCGAACCCGGCTCAGGCCCGCGCAAGACGTCGTTAAAAACAAGAATCGTAAAGAACGAATTCGGGGCTACGACGAAGCGCAGCGAGTTCATTTGCGTCGTGGAATCGATTCCATTCAGCCGATTTAGATCGATGTCCATCGCGGCGCTACCCTCCGCCACTATCATCTTTTCAAGAGTCCCGGTCTGGCTCTCCTGGTTGTCAGGGATATTCTGTTTGGAGCGGGCTTCGGACTTGTCCGAACTGTTGTTAATCTGTTTGCGGCGGGCTACGGAATTATCCAAACCGTTACTAAAAAGCAAAAGTAGAGGGAGCACAAGAGGTACGAGGATTGTCTTCAACATGGACTTGGATCTCCAGTTTTCGTGGTGTTGCGGCGAAGTTATGAAATGACCGTAAGGTTTTCGCATAGGCTCGTGTGGAAAGTAAAGGATTTTGGGTGGGGTGGGTGTTGGAATTAAGGTGGGTTTAAAATGACTTCTCTGCTGGTTTGCGCAGGTTGAGGGAAGACTTATGAAAAGCGGTTGTGAAAGCCGGGAAGTAAAAAAACAGAGGTCGATTCAGCTCCCTGTTCTAAAGAACTCCCCAGTTCAAGAAAACAGAATTCGCAAATCAAAAACCAGCCGCTGGCGGGCGGCAGCTCTCATCATTCTTAATCTGCTGATGATCGCGCACATCATTCAATGGCGGATTATGGGCACCACGATTTCACCTATCGAGCCTTCTGAAACCATGTCGACGCTCCAGGAGGGTGCTATCAATGCGGGTTTTATCTTTTTTAC
>JAMQPH010000708.1 GCA_023717605.1 Pyrinomonadaceae bacterium | reverse complement strand
CCTTGGGGTCTATTGCCCGACGCCTCGTGCGCTATGCTCCTCACAGAGCGGAGTTTCACAGGCTGACTAGCAAGGAGGTCTCATCATGACCCATCTAACTGTACTCATCGGAGCATGCTTTCTTCTTACCGGCATGGGGCTCGTTGTTGCTGTCCCGCTTGGTTGGAGCATTGTCCTAGCTATTGGCGAGGCCTACCCGGAGAAGCTCGCCGCTGCCAGCCTCCCTTTCTGGTCGAAGTAGATTGGCGGCAGTTTCGGAGCGGGTACGCACCGAGAATATAGGCCGTGCAAAACCGGCGAGAGTACCGGCGACTAACCCTTACTGCCTGCGGCCCTTGCGCCCCCTTGGCATCCCTCCTACAATACGCCTCCCTGCGAGACTCCCATGTTGGAGTGGCAGGCTGCAGCATTACGTGAAGCGGTTAGTTCGAGAACCAGCAGAGAGGATCTCATGATTGACAATCGGCCCATATCGCCCCGATTCAACATTGCCCTCGTCCTATCGATCGTGTGCCTCACCAGTTCCGCTTGCGCCGACATTGAGCCTGCCGTGGACACGGCTAAGAATAATCGTGCCGAATACGAGGCAACTGCGAAAGCACTCCGCACGTCAGCCGAAGCAGGAGACGCATCCTCTCAATTCAGACTCGGCCAGCTGTACGACGAAGGCACGGGTTCACCCCAGGACTATAGGCAAGCGATAGAGTGGTTTGAAAAGGCCGCGAAGCAGGGGCACGTAGGAGCCCAAGTCAACCTCGGCACGTTGTATTTCCAGGGGACTCCGCAAAGCGACCAGATGGCGTTGTTCTGGTGGAGTCGGGCGGCAGAGCAAGGACATGCTCTGGCGTTTGCGAAACTTGGGTGGATGTCTGAACAAGGGCGAGGAGTGCTCCAGGACTTTATCCAGGCCCATAAGTGGTACAACCTGGCGGCAGCGAATGGACATCAGAAGGCAGCTGAGTATCGTGATGCCCTCGCCAAACAGATGACGCCTACCCAGATTGCCGAGGCGCAAAAGCTGGCGCGGGAGTGGAAGCCGAAAGGCTAATGAGCAACAACCGTCCCAAACGCGAAACCATGTCCATCGAGGAAGCAACCGTCTCCCCACCGATTGGGCTATACAAATTGTTCCAACGTCGAAACATCGTCGCGCGAAGTGGGGAAATCACATCAAGGGAGTTGACGCTTTCTTGGCGCAACGTATGGCTTTGCTGTGTCCTTTTTATCGTTGCCGTCGTCACCTATCCCTGGACAAGTTTTCTGGGCTATGCCCGTTGGGACAAGGTTCTTTGGGTACCGTTTCAGGATGTGCGGAACTCTCTTGATGCACTGGAAAACATCGTGCTGTACGTTCCATTCGGGTTTTCATCCGTTCAGTCGCGGTTACATGTACGCAGCGGTAGAGTCGTAAAGGTTGCCTTACTGGCCGCGCTTTTGTCGGTTAGCTGTGAGTTCTATCAGGTCTTTTGTAATAACCGAGTTCCATCGATGACGGATGTCACATCGAATACGCTTGGAGGAGTGATAGGAGCTCTCATTGCAGGTAAGTTGCCCGCCACTAGAGTGATAATCGATAAATGACTGAGTAGGCCGATGCATCTTCATCTATGGATTTAGCATTTCCTGTTCATATGACTTCTGTATGCACCACCCTCACTGGTCCTCGACGGCGACACCATCGAAGTCCTGCACAATGAGGGTCACTGGGGGAAAACCTACCCCGCCCTTGCGGTTTGCTTCACCCCCTCCTAGACTGGGCCTCCCTGCGAGGCTTCCATGCTCTTCTCGATTTGCCCCTACCGTCATTTCTTGCTCACCACGAGACACCTCCTTCGGCTAAGAGAAGAATCGCCGTCTGAAACACTTGGTCGCGGATCGTCTTAAAATTACTTTCGACACCCCACCGTGACAATGGAATCGGATCCCTCGATTGCTCGCCCGTCAAAGGTCTGGCCCGTGAGGGAAGCGGAGGTTTTCCCACATTGAATGGCAGTGTTTTGGGTCTTGAAATGGAGGATCATATCGATGTCTCCGTCTCCATCGACATCTTCCAAGGCAGACTGCACCGGTGCCGCTTCAGTGCCGGTTGCACCAAAGCGGATCGTGGTCGGATTTACGATGGAGGCATTAAAGGTTTCGGTCGTCAGGATTGCCACTGGGATCACACCTTTGCTCCTTGGATCGATTGGGTTGGGGAGCCCGTCCGGGTGGATGTCGAGGGCCACATCAATGGCAACATGTGTTAATTGAGCAATGGCCTGCCGCAAATCAGGACGCGGGCCGATATGCTCGGCAGTATTCCCCAACTGAGGGCTGCCCGTCTGCACCAACAACGTCCGTATCTGTAAGGGTGTGAGTGGTATCCCTGACTGGTCAAACGCGATGCCTTGTACGTTGGCAGCCGCACCTGCTGCGATTGGCGAGGCACTCGACGTACCGCTAAATATACCTGTATACCAAAAGTCAGGATTGGTAGGAGCATCTGGATTTTGATATAAATTACCGTATCCCGTAGTCGCGACATCCCTTCCCCACCCCTGTAGATCAACGCGGCTCCCGAAAGTGGAAAACTCTATGCGTTGGCGGTCAACCCCACTGCTCGGTGGATATCCTGCACCCACGATGATCGCGCCGGAGTCCCGCACGGTCCGATCGAAGCGGCCATCGCAGGCAGCCTGATCCAAGTTCACCCCCCCATTTCCGGCTGCCTCAATCACCACAATCCCTTGCGCCACGGCGACTTGAATCGCGTCGAAAACGGAGGAAAGCCATTCGTTCGGGCCATAATTAGTGGTAGCTAAACCACAGACAGTGGCCTGCTGTTCGATTAGGATGACATCTCCGGCCGAACCATCATCCACTGCTAAGAGAATGGCATTGGCTGGATCATATCCTAGTTCGAAGTATTGGCAGGAGCAAGACCAAGGTTGGCACCCCAGGAAATGCCGGTAACGCCTTTGGTATCGTTGTCCGCTATCATTTCGCCAAGGACGGCCGTGCCATGATTGTCATCGTTAAAAGGATCGGCAGTTGAATCGCCTGGATTCAGTAACAAGGGAAGTCCGTGGGCCTTGCTGAGGTCCTCATGTGTTTGGTGCCAGCTGTACTCAACGTCATAGATCGTGATTCCGCTGCCGTTGCCTCCCGGAAGCGTAAAGGAAAAGCGGGCGTCAATGCCACCGGGGGCAGCATCAAGGTAGCCTTGAGTCCCGGTGAAGTCTGGGGTGGTCGCCGGCGGCGGCTGCGGTAAGGGTGCCGGTTCTGCGATCTCTACACTCGGCAACCGCTTCAGCTCCGCAAGAAAGGAAGCAGCATCGGTGCCAGATTGCAGGGTAATCACAACCCACAGATTCAAGTCGGGCAAGATCTTTCCCGAACGGCTCCTTCCCCTGGCCCGTAGGTCGTCCAGCTTCTGCTTCGGCAATTTGAAAAGCTTGGTGTGGCTAGCCACTGCGTTTCTAAGGCCGGTCGGGAGCACCTCCAGGGAGAGATCCACATTCGTGCCCTCCCGAAACTTGACATGGATGCTCTTTGACGAATACCCAGGTGGAATTGTTGGGGGTGCTGCTTTGGTGGCCGCCAGGTTGTTTGAGGAGCCACTAGGGGAGTCTCCTCCGCAGCCGGTCATCAGCAGCGGCAAGGCACTGGTGGCGAGACATGCGAGCGCGGTTGCGTACTTGGTTCTCATGGGTAACCTCATGGGTAGTGAAAGGGGGGACGAGTGGGCAGACCCCGGTCTTGAGGAAAATGTTTTCGGCATACGTGCCGCCGGCAACCAGCACCGTGTCGCCCGACGCCGTAGGATTGATCGCAAACTTGATATGCAGGCACGCACTGGTCGAGAAGTCCGGATTGTCCCGCCCGTCGCACACATTCGACAAGGACTCGTCGGCTTGTGGCCAGCCTGACCCCGATCTCAATCCTGCTCGATCAGGTACAGCGCCCGCTCTTATACGCGACTTGTACACGTATGACAATCTCCCCAAACGAGGATCCCCTATATCGAGGGGGGACGGGGGGCTACTGAGCTGTAGGGTTAGAGTAGAACGCACGAGACGCGAAGAAAGGCTTGTGGGTTGCTCCTGTTCCGGTGCCGCCGTGGGAGTGGCGAAAACGGAAATAAGGGGATCGAAGGGCCGGGAATTGTCCGTGAGGGTCTCATCCTGCCTCGCCAGCTTATGGTGGAAGAGAACGTATTTTCTCCAGTGTACTTCCAGGACTTGCTGAGTATTAACAGGAAGCGTAGTCTAAGATTGTCCGAAGGAAAGTCCCACATCTAGAGGAAGCAAGACAAGCGTGCAGCGATGCTCTTTGATGGAGAGGGGTACGGTATGAGCGATCTACCGCGATGCGAGTTCCCTTCCCTTTCAAGATCAGTAAACCGGAGACAAGTGCTGAAACGCATGGCGACCTTGGGGGCGGCACTTGCCTTCGGAAACACGTCGCATGTGGCACAAGCTCTGAGCCAAACAGGAGAAGGCTCCGCCGGTTCCGAGAAGGGAATGGGTCAGATCCCCCGCCGCCCCCTGGGCCGAACTGGCATTCAGGTTTCCGCGCTCGCACTCGGCGGGTGGCATCTGGGTGCGGTGGAGGATGAGCGGGAGGCCATGCGGATCGTGCACGAAGCGATCGATGCTGGCCTGACCTTCTTGGACAACGCCTGGGACTATAACAAGGGACGGAGCGAAGAAGTGATGGGGAAAGCGCTCAAAGGGCGGCGCCAGCAGGCGTTTCTTATGACGAAGGTCTGCACTCATGGAAGGGATAAGAAGGTCGGGATGCGACAGCTCGAACAGTCGCTTCGTCGATTGAACACCGATTACTTGGATCTGTGGCAAATTCATGAGGTGGTTTGCCACGATGACCCCGATCTTATTTTTGCACCTGGCGGAGCGGCCGAAGCGTTGCTTGAGGCGAAGCAGCAAGGCAAGGTCCGCTTCATTGGATTTACGGGCCACAAAGATCCGTCTATTCATCTCAAAATGCTGCAACAGAATTTTCCGTTCGATACCTGTCAATTACCGCTGAACGTCTTTGATTGGAGCTTCCACAGCTTTGAACGGGACGTCTTACCGGAACTGACTCGGCGTAACATCGCCCCTATTGCTATGAAGACTCTATGCGGGAAGGCGGAGCCGATTAAACAGAAGGTCCTCACGGTCGAAGAAGCCTTACGCTATGTCCTGACTCTTCCGGTCGCGACGATCGTTAACGGGATCGACTCGCTCGAACACTTGCGCCAGAATCTCGACATCGTCCGACGGTTTACGCCCATGACACCTCAAGAAATGGACGTGCTAAGAAAACGCGTGGCCAGCCATGCAGAAGATGGAAGATTTGAATCCTTTAAAACGGACAAACAGTGGACCTGTGATCGTAAGGCTGTCGAAGAACAAATGAAGGTGTGAAAAGACAGCGTCTGTACGACTGGTCAAGAAAGGCTAGTGCTGGTGGTATCGAAAGTATGCGCCAGGGGATACGGTGCTGGAGGGGTTAGAGCACGAAGCGCGAGAGGGCAAGAAAGGCTTGTGGGCCGATCCGCAGCCGGTGCCGCCGTGGGTCTATAGGAAGCCGTCGCGTGAAGATTGAGTGTCATCATCGTCTTCCTTTCGTGAAGGTGTCAGGTCTCGTCCACCAACGCCCGTTGGATTTGGTACTGCACGTCCTCATCGTCCTCGGTTTTTGCATGTAGGGTGCGTTGATCCAACCATGGTAACCCCGTGCGTGGGGCCACGGGTTGAGCAAAGGTCAGGACGAATGCATCCCACAGATCAGGGCTTTCCCCGTTCAGCTTCTCCTTTACCTGCTCCTTGTCCTCGATCTGAAAGGTTTTCCGAAACCAGTAGGTCGTCGCGGTCGCTTCGCGTTGGAGTTCAGGCAGATATGGCAACGCCCCGCCTTTCTTCACCCACTCCGCCGCGAGAAAGTGCATCTCCGCTCGGCGATTCTGATAACGTCGATCCATCGCGTTGGCCCCAAACGTCACCCCAATCGCGTTGTACCCGCCCGCCACGAGCGTATCGAGAATGCCTGCGCCCCAGCCCCCGGTATCGTCGATGAAGCAGATATCCGCGCTCCACTGCTCAAACGCCTGCGCAATCCGGCCCGCGAAGGCTCCGGTCCAATCCTTCTGGCTACGGTTGGGC
>JAMQPH010000706.1 GCA_023717605.1 Pyrinomonadaceae bacterium | reverse complement strand
TTTTGATAGCCAGGGCCATCCAGAATATTTCTGCCTGCGTTGCCAAAGGTTCCGGGAGGCGGAAAAACGAAAGCCGCGGTGTTGAACCAGCGTTCGGGAGATCGTTGGCCCAGATTCGGATCTCCGGCGATGTTAGGACGGTCATTCGCTCCAAAGCCCAACGCTGAAATTCCAGTCCCGCTGTTGTCGAACTCGCGCAGCAGAGCAACGGTGAAGGGCCGGCCTGTTTGTAGCGTCAAGATGCCGGAGGTTTGCCAGCCGGTCAGAAACTTGGACCAGGCTCCGTCATCGGAGACGTATTTCTGGCCTTTGCCAAAAGGCAGGTCGCAGACGTAACTAAACGAGAGGCGATGCGCCACATTAAAGTTTGAGCGGCCGCGTTCAGAGTGCAAGTCGTAACTATTCTGCGGATAGTTTGGATCGCCGGCGCTCGGGAAAAAGTTTGAGGCGTCATCAATCGATTTTGACCAGGTGTAGGACGCCAGCATCGAGAGTCCCGTCGAAAGCCTCTGTTGCAGACGGGCCTGCAGACTGTGATAGTTCGAGTTGGCGCGTGACTCGATTGTATTAATCTCGTCAAACTGCGGAACCGGACGCGGGACAAATGGCAGGCCCGGTGGTAATACGCTCGGCTGCGGTTGATTCAGATCGCGTGCCGACAAAAGCTTCGTGCCCTTCGATCCTACATAGCCGACTTCGAGTACGCGGTTACGACCCAACTGTTGCTGCACGTTCAAGTTCCAGTGCTGCATGTAGGGCGTACGCAAATCGCGTTGAATCGCCTGTGCCGAGTCAGGTAAGGGGAAGGGAAAGAACGCCGGGAAAGGGTCGCTCAGTGTTAAGGGCAGACCGGGAATAGGAAAGAACAAATTGAAATCAAAGTACGGGTTGTTGAAGTAGAGCGCCTCGCCAGGTGCCAGCGGCGAGGTGTCGTAATAGACGCCATAGCCGGCGCGGACCACCGTGTTTCCCTCGTTGCCGATTGTCCAGGCCAGGCCCACGCGCGGAGCGAAATTATTTTTGTCCGAATCGTATCCACCGCGAGGCATTCCGCTGGTACCTACGGGCACGAGGGAGCGTGTCGCCGCGTCGTATAGATTTGCTCTGTCAGTCGCATCCACCGGTGGAGAGTTGTACTCGTAGCGCAGTCCGGCCGAGAGAGTCACATTCCGACGCACCCGAAAACTATCGTTGACGAAGAAATGATAGCTATGGGTACGGAGGTGTTGAGCATTATCAACGCGAGCGCCGCCGGTGACGAGCGGGAGGCCGAGTAACAAATCAGCCAGGGCCACGCCGGTGTAAGCAAAAGGTGAAAAGTTGAGGAGACCTCGCGATTGCACATCACGGAAACCGTTCTGCTGCACCAACCGGATGTCACCGCCAAACTTGAGGAGGTGATTTCCCTGCACATAAGTAGCTGTGTCGAGAATCTGAAAGGTGTTGGTTGCGGTTTGCTGTGGATTGTTGCCCTCATGGCCTAGCGGTGAGAAGCCAGTGACCGTTATGAAGCTCAAACCGAAATCGCGCGAGTTTCCGGAAAGTTCGGGCAAGCCTACTGCGCGATTGATACTCGTGCCCTGATTCTCCTGATTGACAGCTGAAGCGACGCGGTTAAAGGCGAAGCGGGTGTCGTTAACAAGAGTTGGCGAGAAAACGTGCGTCAGACCAATCATGGCATTCTGGCTTCGCCTGGGTACTTCATTACCATAGCCGGGGACCGCGGAAAGCGTTGGTCCGGCAAAGGGTTCAAAAAACCGGCGGTCGCCAAAACTGTACCGGAAAACCAGCGTCGTAACGTCGGTGAGGAAGTGGTCCACTCTAGCATCGAAGCTGTCATTGTCGTCGCGCTGCGTTGGCGATGAAACGAAGTTAGCAAAAGGCGCAGTACGATTCGGTAGCGGATACAGCGCCGCGATGGCTTGCCCAACCGGGTGGATGAAGAACGACGGAATAACCCCACCTGGAAACGGTTGCCCCGTTGTCGGATCTCTTGGAATACCAAGCAGGCTCTGCGAAAAGTCCCCAGATCGCTCCTGAAGAGTCGGCACGTTAGCAATCCGGGTTATTCCTTCACGCGCACGAGTGCCCTCGTAGTCAGTGAAGAAGAAAGTCTTGTCCCTCCGGATCGGGCCCCCTAAAGAGAAACCGAACTGGTTGCGAATATACTTGGGCGCCGGTTCATCGCCCGGCGCGAAGAAGTTGCGTGCGTCCAGGGCCGCATTGCGGTGAAATTCGTAAAGAGAACCGTGGAAGTTGTTGCTGCCTGACTTGAGGACCACATTTACCTGCGCCCCCGGGTTACGACCGAAGGCCGCGTCGTAGGTGCTGGTCGCCATTTCAAATTCGCGTATCGCATCCACCGACGGACGTACTGCGAAGGTGTTGAGTTTAGGATCCACATTATAGACACCATCGAGCAGAAAATTGTTGCTGTCCTCGCGTGCGCCGTTGACGCTGAAAGAAAAGTCACCACGAACGGAGCCCGCTGAACCCGGTGCGCCAGGAACCGCCCCCGGAACCAGCAGAGTCAACTCAAAAAAGTTGCGCCCGTCGAGGGGTAGGCCCTCGATTTGACGATTGTCGATAACAGTCCGGACCGCAGGCGATTCCGAGTCCACTCTGAGAGAATCGTCGACCTTGACGTACTCGTTTACTGTCTCGGCGGCCGGTCCGACGCTTAAGGATATGTCCTGTCGCAGTTCCTGCCCGACTTGAAGAACCAGTTTATATGAATTTTGCGCGAACCCGGTCACGACGACTTCAAGGCGATAAGCGCTGGGGGCCAATGGGGAAAAAGCAAACTCGCCTTCCTCGCCGCTCACCGTCGTGCGTGTTTCGCTGGTCTCTTCGTTGATCAGTTTTACTTGCGCTCCAGGTACTACGGCTCCATTGGGATCGATGATAGTACCGCGAACGGATCCAGTATTGGTCTGCGCGCTTGCTAATGATGGCAACAGGATGAGCAGAGCCAGCATCGTAGTTTTCGCTGCTTTTGACTTCAAGATGATCTCCTTACTGATTCTCGGAAAGAGCTTCGGAAATTTGGAAGCCCGGCTTTAGGCTTCGACATTAATACCAAAACTAAGGTAATGATGGTAAGAAAAGTAGCGTGGAATCCACCCATCATCAAGAACCCGGGCCTATATTGTCGCGTATTTACCTGACAGCGCCTGAAACTGATTGCTAGAATGTGTAGTATTACGAGGGTTACTACGAGTGAAGGCGAAGGAAGGTTCGTTTTTCAAGCTTAGAACTAAGAACTTTGTACTTGGTGCTTTGAGCTTGGAACTTGGAGCTTTGTACTTGGAACTTTGTACTTCGACCTTTGGTGCTCGCGTTGGCTGAGCTTCGAGGTTCGAGCTAACGGAACGGAGTACCAAGCTCAAAGAACAAAGTACAAAGAACAAAGTACAAAGTCTACGATTCACGATTCACGATTCACGATTTACGAAAAGAGGTCTCCCAAAAATGCTCTGGATAATCTTTGCTTTGGGTGCCGCGCTGGCATGGGGTCTTTATGGTCCAGCGCTGCATCGTGGTCAGGTGGCGCTCGGTAATCCGATGCGCGCGTTGCTCTGCGTAGGAGTCGCTTACTTCTTAATCGGAGTGTTGGTGCCGGTGGCCAACCTGTCCTATCAGGGCCAATTGCAAGGCTTCACAACAAAAGGATCGCTAGCGGCAATCGCAGGTGGGGCCCTTGGCGCAATCGGCGCGGTGTGCATCATCTTCGCCTTTAAGTCAGGTGGGTTGCCAACTTATGTGATGCCGCTCGTCTTCGCAGGCGCGCCACTCGTCAACGTGTTTTTTTCCATGTGGCTGCATCCACCCAAGACATCTCCAAATCCGTTGCTCTACCTCGGTTTCGTGTTAGCGGCAGCGGGCGCCGGGATGGTGCTTTATTTCAAACCGCAATCATGAGGTTGTTCGCTTTTAAGGTTCGCAAACATACTCCCCAACTATCAAGAGTTTCGGCTGCCCCCTCCCTTCTATAAGTAGCCAGGGAGATAAGGAGATTCCACTATGAAGACCACTAGCATTAAGACTCTGATGAGTCTCGCAGTTATCGCTTTGTTCTTTCCCATTGAGATCGCTGCTCAAGCAGGTGCTGACTGGCCACAATGGCGCGGCCCCAATCGTGACGGCATCTCCAAGGAGACGGGCCTCCTGAAGCAGTGGCCGGAAAATGGGCCACCGCTGGTTTGGAAGGCTACCGGTGCAGGAGGTGGATATTCGTCGTTTGCGATTTCCAAGGGTCGTCTCTTCACCATGGGATCGAAAGGCGACCGCGAATACGTGATCGCATTCGACGTTGCCACGGGTAAGGAAGCGTGGGCCACACCCTTCGGCACCAAATTCCGCAACGATCGGGGCGACGGCCCGCGCGGGACGCCCACGGTTGACGGCGATACCCTTTATGCCCTGGGCGGTAGCGGTGACCTCTCAGCTCTTAATGTTCGGACCGGCAAGGTCATCTGGACGATGAACGTGCTTCAGAAGTTTGGCGGTGACAACATTACCTGGGGAATTAGTGAGTCGCCGCTAGTGGTTGGTGAAAAGGTACTGGTCAACGCCGGTGGGCCCGGCGCCTCCATTGTCGCGCTTAACAAGAAGGATGGTTCGTTGATCTGGAAGAGCCAGAGCGACCGCGCTGGTTACTCCTCTGCCATTCCCGTCCAGGTCGGAAACACCACCCAGGTCGTATTCTTCACTCACAAACGTGGACTCGGGCTCGACCTGAAAGATGGAAAGCTTCTGTGGGAGTACCCGCGCGCAGCCAACAACGTTGCCAACGCGGCGACTCCGATCGTGTGCGGCAACCGCGTCTTCATTTCTTCGGATTACGGGACTGGCGGCGGCGTCGTCGAGATCAAGGCGAACGGAGAGGGTGCGTCCGAGGTTTATTTTACGAAGGAGATGCGGAACCACCACAGCAGTTCGATTCTGATCGGCGATTACCTGTACGGATACTCCGGTGGCATTCTAACGGCTATGCGATTCGACACCGGAGAGGTTGCCTGGAAGGATCGCAGCGTGGGCAAAGGCTCATTGGTTTATGCCGACGGGAATCTTTACGCGCTGAGCGAGAATGGCGTGGTCGGGCTCGTCGAAGCGACGCCCGCGGGATATCGTGAGAAGGGCCGCTTCCGCATCCCGCAAGACTCTCTCCCAACCTGGTCGCACCCGGTCGTCGCCGGCGGTCTGCTTTACCTCCGAGACCAGGACACTATTTATGCTTATGATGTGAGGGAAAAACGCTAGCAGCTTAGTCTTTGCGTGCAGTCGCGAGGCGAAGAGTCTGCGACCGAAGCGCTTGGTTTTATTTTCCATTTGTCATTTTTCATTTATCAGTTGGCCATCTAAGGAAAGCGTTGACCTATTAATCCCGCAAGATCGGTCAATGAGTTTCCATTAAAAAGAAATGGACAGATTGACCCTTTCTTACAATGACCAACTGAGAAATGGAAAATGACAAATGGAAAATGATCTGGGCGCTTCGATCCGGTTTGTCGTAACAGACAACCAGCGTTACTTCGCTACTTGATTTTCTTACCAGGCGTCTCGCGGCCGCCCTGGTGAATGACCAGACCAGTCACGGCCCCTTTGTCGTCCCTGGTGAAAGTAACTTTCGCATTTACAACCTTCAGGAAGAATTCGTTTTCACCTTCCGGGAAGAGTTCGAAAGCCGGTTGCCCGGTGGCCTGCGTCATGAGCTTTACGCCCTCCTTATAAACCTTGACGGTAAAGGTCGGGCTTACCTCATACTCGCCGGCGTAGACGTCGTATGTGTTTGGATCGACTGCTACTGATTTGGTCTCCAGGCGCTTGAGCATCTCGACGGCATTGGGGTTGTCCGAATTCAATTCAAGCGACTTCTTGTAGTTTTGAATCGCCAGTTCGGTGTCGCCGTTAACCATGTAGGCCTCGCCCAGGCTGTCGTAGGTATTAGAACCCTTCGGATACGCTTCGACGTTGAGTTTGAAGATCTCGATCGCCTCTTTCGTTTTCTTTGCCTGCAGTAGCTGGTAGCCGAGTGTATTCAGCTCTGGTTCACGAAAATCGTAAAGGTTTGCCTGCCGTGATTTCAAATCGCGAAATTGGGCGAGACCTGCTTCGATACCCTTTTCGGTGATCGTCTTGTGTAGCACTTCAGCGAGTGGCATCCTGGGTGTGTCGTATGGCTGGTTGTAGAGGATGTTAGTTAACGCCTGCTCGATCCGCTCCAGATTCCGGCCCTGAGAAGTATTATCGAGCATCACGATGAGATGCTTTTGGGCAGGGAACCGCACGATGACGGTGTTGAAGCCATTGATACCGCCGCCATGCGCGATCTTCGGAGCAGTCTCTGTTCCGGTTCCCAACTTGGCCTTGGTTATGACCCATCCATAAGCGTAGTTGTCCAGATTTGGCTTGTACATGAGTTCTTTCGTCGCAGCCGAAAGTACGCGGTCTGTATAGAGGGCCTGATCCCAGAGGTATAGATCTTCCACAGTCGAATACATTGAACCCGCTGCATATGGGATCGACATGTCAAGATAGGGTGCGTTCACATAACCGTCCGGCGTTTTTTGGTATCCGGAAGCGCGCTTCTCGATGATCGTTCCATGGTGGTCATAGCCGGTATTTTTCATACCCAGTGGATCCAGGATCATTTCCTTGAGTGCCTTCTCATAAGGCTGGCCGGTAACTTTTTCTATTATTGCTCCGAGCAGAAAATATCCGGAGTTGTTGTATGAGAACTTGCTACCGGGCTCGAATTCCAGGTTATTGCTCGCGTACTTCTTGATAAAGTCGTCGACCGTATAAGGATTGCGGCTGACGTCATTAAGAAAGCCAGGCAGGCTGGTATAGCTGGGAATTCCGGAAGTGTGGGTGAGAAGTTGATGGATGGTGACCTTCTCACCAATATCCTTGCGATATGCCGGCAAATAGTCGGAGACTTTACCGTCGAGCTTCACCTTTCCTTGTTCAACTAGTTGCAGGATGAGTGTGGCGGTGAACTGCTTGGTGATCGAGCCGAGCCGAAACCTGGTGTCGGGCGCGTTCGGAATATTCCATTCCATCACCGCCAGGCCAAGCCCTTTCTTGTAGATCACCTTCCCATTCTCGGCCACCAGCACAGACCCGTTGAAGAGCCGGTACTTGTTTGCAGTCGTCATCACTTCGTCGATCTTTGCGGCGTTGTCCTGGATCGTGTTCTGACCAAGGGCAGCGCTCTGAAGCGAGACCAGGATCATGGCGCAGGCAAAGAGCGCCCTGGTTCGGAAAGTGCATTGTTTGTTCATTATTCTCCCTCGTAGATTACGTCAACTCAAAGACATCTGCGCGCAAAGCTGCCTCGCCCTTTGGGCTTTTCTTGCGATCTTCAGACGGTGCGTCATAGAGAACCAGGACGGATTGCCGGCCTTTGTTGTCCGGCGGTAGGAGAGTCATAGCCTCCGCATGATCGTTACCTGCACCGAAGGGAACGTCGATGACTCTCTCCAGGGCATCGTTAAATACCAGGCTTGCCTCTTTTGGTTTACCACCGCCCCGCCAGCGGAAAACAGTGACCGGGCCGTCGAGATCCATAGTGGGCCCTGCCAGAATCAAAAGGTCATGGCCATCTATGCAAAGGTCGCGCACTCCCAAGCCGCCCAAGTCAAGAAAGTGTTTCCGGTAGAGGCTGCCGTTCGATCCAAATTCCTTTAGCTTGAGAGTTGCCGGAGCATCGTCGTCTTCTTTGACAGCCATTTCCAGAAGCGTGGTCCAACCGCGCAGGACCGGCCCGCGCAGGCCCACGAAGACGCTGCCTTCTGACACGGCGAGTCCTTCGATGTCGAGGCCATTGTCCTTGCCGGGAATTGCGAGAAAGGTTCCCAAATGCTTGTCCTTTGCGAACGCGGCCGTCAGTTCATTGCCTTTCCCGTCACCCCGCAATTGACCAGCAACCCGCTTCACTTGCTGCTCTTCTACCTTTTTCTCCAGCACTTGAATCGGGCCTTGCAGCTTTAATGGAATGCGAGCAAGCAGGTAGCGATTGCCGTCACTCTCAACCGAGCTCAGGCGCTGAAGGTTCTCAACGACGGGTTTCCCGGGCTTGGGGTTGTTTCGCTTGAGGCTGTGAGAACCAACCAGCCAAAGATAACCGTCTGCCACGTCCAAGCCCTCGATGTCAGCTTCCTTTCCTTCGCCGGCAGGTAAAGTAAGGTAATCGCTCAGCGGAAACGCCACGTGACCGGAATAGACATCTCTGTCTTCACGCGAGAGTCTTTCGAGACGCGTGGTCTCGTCGCCAGCGACCCAGAGCGTATTTTCGACCAGAACCGCGGCCGACAACCCGTCACGTAGGCTCTTGTCTTTGTCGAGTCGATCGAGGTTTGGATCAAACTTAAGAAAAGCGGGCTGCGCCATTTTGTTCCTTTAGTAGATCGGACGATTTCCGGTTAGAACTTGAGAGACAGGCACCAGGACGTGTTCCACCACTGCTACTACTTAGCGCTCTTCAAATAATCTCGAGCCTCGAGGAGTTCGGTCAATCCCTCGTCTGCGTATTGCCACTGTTTCAAAAGCTTGGCGTAGGCAGAGGCTGCTGCGCGCTGATCCCCACTCTGCAGTGCGGCCCGAGCCGCGCCTAACAGTGATCGCGCACGGTTCGGTTGCCGCAGCAAGGAGACTTTGAACTGCTCATGAGCGGCTTCAGGCTTGCCGGCTCGCAAGAGAATCTCGCCAAAAAGTTCGTGTGCAGGTTTGATGAGTGCAGGCGGACCGGAAGGTGGACCCAACTCTTCTTCGAGTTTAATCGCTTGCCTCATCAAGTCTGCAGCCTGTTCATGACCCCGCTTAACTGAAGCGGCGACCGCAGCAATCTCCAGTTCTCCAATAGTTTTACCCTCCGAGTCAGAAGATGTGGTTCCCGGTTTAGCGGCATTCTCTGATGCTGCGGAACCACTCAGTGCGCTCGCCATGCCACGCACGAATATCGGCAGTTTCTCGCCGCGGTCTGAAATGCGTAAAATAGAAGGCCCATCGCTCGAAACCGGCTGAGCTGCACCATGACCTCCGTGGGCGCCCGACGAGGGCGATGCAGCGGCTACTTGTCCGAATGCAGGGGTTGGGAAAAGTGTTGAGGCCAGATTCCAGCGTTCGGTTTCAACGACAAAAGCCGCAGCCATGTTTGCGTAGTTGTTTTCGTAATAGCCGGGACGCAGTTTGTTTTCGTAGCTGGTCTCGGACATGGTTTTCTTCATCAGCGTGACTAACTCTTCAGCTTTGCGGTAACGACCTTGCTGCAGGTAAACGTACATTAGCCAGTGGAGGCTATGGTAGTCGCGCACGTTGGTGGAAAGGTTTTTGCGTTTCATCCACGATTCCGAGGCTTCCCACGCGGACTCGTTTGATGAAGCTGCCTCGGGCCACATTCCTAGTTGCAGGAAGATGTGCGAAGGCATGTGCCTAGCGTGATGTGCTTCCGGGGCAATGCCCGCATAACGACGTGCAGCGGGGAGAGCCAGGATTGCATGATCAGGATCATCGAACGCGTGAATGATGTAATGCGCTGCTCCCGGGTGGTTAGGGTTCTTCTCATAAACATCCAGGGCGATGGCCCCGGCCCGGGCTTGTAACCGGTAGCTTTTCTCTTCAGCCCTCACCAAACCGAGGAGCGATAGAGAATAGAAAGCCGCCGCATCCAAATCGTTCGCATAGTCGCGGTAGATCTTCTCCATGGCCAGAGAGTAGGCAGTATCGCGAGCACGCTTGTCGCCTTCGCCATACAATATCTTCACCGCGTCCAGGTATGCTCGCTCCCTTGCAGTGAGCCTGGTTGTCTCTTTGATCTTCTTGATAGACTCGCGCGCCGCAGCAGTATCCTGCTCCGACCAGAGCGGGTGATTGTG
>JAMQPH010000704.1 GCA_023717605.1 Pyrinomonadaceae bacterium | reverse complement strand
GTGTGCTTCCCCTACAGTTCGAGCGGACTTTTTACACCCTTACCACCTTTATTGAGCATCAACAGGTGTTCGCCGTGAATGTTTTCCAGTACGCGCCTGACCTCCTCGCGGGTGAAAACAACTGGCACGCGCTTCGGGCGTTTAGCGCGTTCGATGTTCTCAATGAACGGCAAATCAATCGCCAGCACCTGACGGTAGAGAAACAACAATGCGCACAAGGCAACGTTCTGTGTGGAAGCAGTGACATTGAGGTCGATTGCCAGATAAGTGAGATACTGGCGGATTTCATCCACTCCCATCTCGCGCGGGTGACGCTTCCGGTGGAAGAGGATGAAGCGGCGTATGGCTTGCACGTAAGCCTCTTCGGTGCGAATGCTATAATGTCGGAGTCGGAGAACTTCGCGGACCTGGTCAAGCAGCAGAGATTTAGGCATGAGGACTCTCCTCCGTGAGGTAGTGAGGATCGAAGAGCGACTCTATCTTACAGCAGATGGCAGCAAAAGACCGCTGCCAACGGAGTTAGGCCGACGAGGCCGGTAAAGATCAGCCCACAGCCGGAAAAAACCGCCCTTGGTGGTCTAACTACACTGCCGACCGAAAACACCGTCAATGGCGGTCCAATTAAGCGTTCGATGCCTTCCCTGCCTCATCGAGACCACGTATATTCTTCGGCATGAGTTTCACGTTCGAGTGGGATGATGAGAAGGCCACAGAGAATCTAAAGAGGCACGGGATTTCATTCCTGGAGGCCTCGACTGTCTTTGCAGATCCCTTGTCGCGAACTATTCCCGACCCCTTACACTCGGAGGAGGAGGAACGATTCGTCGTCCTCGGGGAGTCGGGCTTGCAACACAGCTTGATTGTGGTGCATACCTATCGCGGAGAGGTCATCAGAATCATTAGTGCCCGAATGGCTACGGCACGAGAGAGAAACGATTATGAGCGAGGAAAAGAATAAAGAAGTTGAGATGTTGGATGAGTACGATTTCAGCAACGCCGTGGTCGGTAAGTACGCGAAGCAATACGCTGAGGGTACAAATATCGTCCTCTTAGAGCCAGATGTTGCCAAGGTCTTTCCGGATTCCGCGGCTGTCAATCAGGCGTTGCGCCAAATCATAGAGCAGCGTTCGCGTTGATTCGACCGCGGCATCGAACAAGCGCTTGCAGCTGACGCGCTGCCACGATGTCTCTTATGTCAGTTGAATGAGCGCGCAGCTGAAGCGTAGCGTTCGGTGCTCATCTTTTGGATTCAATGGGACAATATTTCATATTTGTAAATCCTATTAAGAGGCATTCCTTGATGCGGACAAGTTCAACGAAGGCGTCAAATCCCATAATATCCTTTATGGCTATCATGCTTATGCCGTCGCTTTGCTGGTTTGTAAGCTAGCCGAGGTGGACCATTCATATGGTCAATTGGCTGGTTCTTGGTATGGAGATCCCGTGATCGTGGCAGGTGACGATGAGGGTGAGCCCGATGCTTATGGGATCAAGACCTCTACCCTCGAGAGTCCAGACCGCAATCTATATTGGCAGGCATCGGAAGAATTCGAAGACATTAGCTGCAGGGCGGTTGCGATGTTGAGTATAGGGCGCCAGGGGTTCGCGGATGAAATAGTTGCGCGCGCGGTAAGTGAATTTAGTCCTACGAGTGGCCTCATCGATCTTGGCAACGTGGTCATCGAGACTGGATGTGAACCCCTAAAGCAAGCGTTGGTTAAGGGCTTCGGGGAAGATTGGACTGATAAATACATGGCAGCTCTCAAGGAACGTGAAGATGACCTACCTTGAACATCTCCGCGAAGGCCGCGCCGAACAAACGCTTGCAGCTGACGCGCTGCCACGATGCCTCTTATGTACCTTGAATGAGCGCGTTATGTACCTTGAATGAGCGCGCAGCTGAAGCCAGGCGTTGGATTGCTAAGACTTGAATGGAAGCCATGAGCATTTTCCGAGAGCTTGAGTTTAACCAAGAGTGGATTGATCTTGGAATAGTCACTCCAGCCAAGCTAATCCAAATCGAAGATCAGTGGACCGGTAGCGACGATAAAAATCCGGAACATTATCGCTGGCGTGCGTTCCTTGATTTCATCCAAGCGAAGGACTCGCTCGATGCGATCGCCGCGAGGAGACTTTACAATCTAGGAGCCAGCGATCCCGATAGTGCGATGGGCGGTTCCATCATGGCTCACATTCTGAGGCGAAAAGATTGCCCGGAAGATTTGCTGCAGGCGGCAGTGGGGTCTAAAGAGAAGTTTCTGCAGAAGATAGCTAATGAGAAATTGGCGGGACTTGAGAAGTGATCCGCAATCCAACAAAGCCTTGCAGCTGACGGCGCGATAGCATGTTTCTCAAGTAACCTTTTCCCGCTCAGCTTGGATGCTGATCGCGCGCCGCAGCTGAAGGCCAGCGTTCGGTGCTCGCGCTAACGTGAGGTTTCCGAGTCGAGGTATGGGCCAGCTTGAGTCAAGACGATGAAAACACGACCCTGTTATTTCGCCCAGTTGGGCAGAAAGAGCTTGAGTTAATCCAACAAAGCCAATTCATAGCGTTCCCGCCTCGCCTGCCAGAGCAGCCAATTTTCTTTCCGGTTTTGAATGAGGAGTATGCGACCCAAATAGCGCGAGACTGGAATGCTAAGCACGGTTTAGAAAAGGTCGGGTACGTAACTCGTTTCCGCGTTAGAAGCACATATTTGAATAACTATGAAGTCCAAACCGTCGGAGGTTCGGTGCACCAAGAGTATTGGATACCTGCAGAAGAGTTATCCGAGTTCAACCGAAACATAGTAGGTAGAATCGAAGTTGTGTCAGAGTATCGAGACGAAGGCGTTGATTGAGTGGTTCAGCCAAAGGCGCGCCGAACAAACGCTTCCAGCTGACGGCGCGATAGCATGCTTCTCAGGTAACCTTTTTCTTCGCAGCTTGAGTGCTGATCGCGCGCCGCAACTGAAGCGTAGCGTTGGGCTGCTGAGGTGGATTATGAACAATAAAATCTGCGTTGCCATTGTCCTCATAATACTTGGAGCGAACAGTGTCTTCGCGTCCAGATGTTTGGCACTCCGAAACGTGTCGGAAGAGTTAAAAGCCTCTGTGGCCGTCTTCTCGGGCCATGTTGTTGCCGCAGAATACCAACCAGTGTCCGGGCTGCCGGGTTGGCCCGAAGGAATCGAAGTTTTGGTAATCAAGTTTTCTGTTGAGCGTTGGTGGAAGAGTTCTGGCACTGATGAGGTGCTTGTTTATTCGGGAGTAGGGCGCTGGCCTGATGGACATCAAAGAATCTTCGCCCATGATTTCACATTCGAAGTCGGTGAGAAGTATCTGGTATATGCTTTCGGAAATGAGGGCAAATTAGGTGCCTCAATTTGTGGAAGGACCGCAAAGCTAGGGGATGCCGCCGAGGATGTCACAGAGCTGGGCGAAGGTAAATTGCCGGATAAATCGGCGCCGCTTGTAACGACGCAGCCCAACAAAGGCTTGCAGCGGACGCGGCGATAGCATCCTTTCAATGAACTTCCTACGACGTAGCGTGCGTGGGTTCGCGCCGCGCCGCTGAAGCCAAGCGTTGGGTTGCTTCCAATAATGAGACGCCGATTCTGGATCCCGATCCTTCTATCGATCCCAATCACTGTGGTCGCTCTTGCGGCTGCTTTTTGCGTGGTGTGGCTTGATCCAGGTCCAATACCTGATGAAGGAAACCGCTGGGGCTTCGCAATACTCTTTCCTTATGCAATCCTGATCGCATTCCTGCGTCACTTCGAAGACGGCAATACCGATTTCTTTTTTATTGCCCCTGTCCTACTTCAGTTTCCCGTTTATGGGCTGGTTCTTGCGGTCGCTATCCTTAAGGGAAAGTTGCGCTCAACGATCATTGCATTATCGGTGTTGCATTTATTGACAATTGCAACCATTCTGCTGACTGTCAAATTGCTGCGTCCTCCCTTAATCGAAGCCAATTCTTACCGACAGCGCAACCCAATTAAGCGTTCGGTGCTCCTAGTTATGTCACATAAAACCCGCATAATGTACATCGAAGATAAGTCTGAGGGTCTCGTAGGACCGGCTCGGATAGGTCGAGTCGTTTATTCGAAGACCGGAAAGTCGCTAACCTATCGCGGACGAGAATTCGGATCCTTGAAAGGCACTGGCTTCAAAGCTAATTTTGCCGAGGTTGAGAGTGGAGCGCAGTATTGGATTTCGGGCTGCAAGAAGAATGGCCTTGATTCGCTGTATGCAAACCTGGTCGAGATCGATGAGGACGTGAGAGAAGAATATTGGGTGAAGATCCGAAACAAGCCGGAACTCAAAGAGACGAGCTCCTTCAAATGCGTCGGCAAGTATTCGAAGTAGTCCTTTATATCAACGGCGCGCCGAACAATGGCTTGAGCGGACGCCGCGATAGCATCCTTTTTATGGTATTTCCTGCGACGTAACTCGCTTGGGTTCGCGCCGCGCCGCTGAAGCCAAGCGTTCGTTTGCTTGTTGATAGGCGAGAACGGTTGACTACGCGCGTTCTTGTTCGACCTGGATGGTACGCTGACGGCTCCGAGACCCGGAATTGTGAGCTCAGGTTATGTTCTCTACCCGAATAGCGTACGCGGCCTCTCAAGATCGTTCATATTTTGAACAAACCGCTGATCAGATCACGGCGAACATTGCCTGGTTTCATCGCATTAAAGATTGGACACTAGAAGGAGCGAGATCAATGAGGAATCAAGGGCGTATCGTCATTTGTTTGGCTGGTGTTTTGCTAATTCCGTTTTTGGTTGTCCAGGGCCAACTCCAGGACTCTCCCTTCGGCAGGAGTAGTGTATGGGGATTTGTTTTCGATCCGGAACGAAGACCGGTGGGTGAAGTTCAGGTTGAATTACTAAACGATGTCAATAGTGTACTCCAACGAACAAAAACCGACGGGTCTGGGCGGTTCTTTTTTAGAGGGCTTGCGCAAGGAAGATTCGTGATCAGAGTTTTACCTTTAGGCACTAACTACGAAGAGCAAACACAGGATGTAGAAATATACCCCATCGGGGGCGGACGAGATAATGTACAAAAGGACATTTATCTTCGCGTGAGGAAAAGCACGAGTCTAAGCGCGACGTCTGGGACAGTCTTTGTCCAGGAAGTCCCTGAAGAAGCGAAATCGGTATATCAAAAAGCTCTGTCTGATCTTGACGGCGACAGGATAGAAGCAGGAGTTGGGGCTCTTGAGAACGCGCTGAAAATATTCCCCACCTACTATATGGCCTTAGAAAAGTTAGGCCTTATATATACACAACAACAAAACTTCGAAAAAGCTAGAGATACTTTTGCGAGAGCCGTCGCGGTCAATTCACGCAGTTTTAATGGTTGGTATGGGTTGAGCTACGCAAATTATGCTTTGAAACAATCGGAAGATGCGGTTGAGGCAGCACGGAAAGCCGTTTCCTTAAATTCAGACTCAAAGGATGCTTTGCTCTTTCTTGGCCTGTCGCTACGCCAGGCCAAAAGATATGAAGAAGCTGAAAAACAGTTAAAGCTAGCAGATAAACTGACTAAGGGAGAGTCGCCCGATATTCATTGGAATCTCGCGTTGCTTTACGCACATAACCTCAAGCGTTACAAGGACGCGGCTGATGAACTAGAACGCTATCTTCAAACGAGCCCAGGAAACCCTCAAGCGGACAGTATCAAGAAACTGATAAAGCAATACCGGGAAAACCCACCTTCTAAATGACTGGATTATTCCAGCGGTCGAGTTTGTGCGCAAAGGCTTGTTGGGAGTATGTGCTTCCATTCAAGACTCGTCGTGGCCGCCGCAACCGAACAAAGCCTTGCAGCTGACGGCGCGATAGCATGCTTCTCAAGTGACTTCTTTCCTGCAGCTTGAATGCTAATCGCGCGCCGCAGCTGAAGGCCGTCGTTAGGCGGCTCACCGTAACCAAGTTTTAGTAACTGGGTGAAAGAAATGGATCAAGAAGGTACAAATAAATTCGCCGAGTCAGGAACGAACAAAGATAGATTCGATAAGGCATCCAAGACGGTAGCAATAATTGGAGGGTTAATATCCGCTATAGCACTAGTAATCTCACTTAGAGCCAGTACAGCTCAAAGGGCCAGTGAGTTACGGTGGGAACAAGCGAAGTTAGCTGCTGAGCTTCAGGATGATATGTTAATAAATGATCCACAGGCATTCAACGCGCTACGAATGACTGATTGGGGTGCGTTTCAATACACCATAGAAGGAAAGAAAGTGGGCATCACTCAGGAGGAGGTACAAGAAGCTTTGAATGTGGAGAACAATAATAACCTTCCCCCTAACGGCGTTTTAATACGAGAGAGCTTCGATAGATTGTTCTACCGCATGGGAAAAATAGAACGAGCTTTGACAAGCAATCTTATTAGATTTGAGGATGTTTGTAGCCCCATGGATTACTATGTTCCATTCTTGCGCTCCACACATGGAAAGGTTTTGATTCCGTATATGGAGCAGTTACATCATACCGATGCACTAAATTTTATCAAGCGATTTGAGAATAAGCCTAAGTGTCCATCCGCTAACCCTAGTTCAAGTGGTTCATAGCCGCCTAACAAAGGCATGCAGCGGACGCGCAATTAGCATGTCTCTTGTGCAAGACTTGTCGCTGGCGACGGTTCGTGGCCGCCGCTGATGCCCGGCGTTGGGCGTAAAGCACGGAGGAATCTAGATGACACAAGCAGAGATTTCCGGCATCTCGCCCTTTTTTATCGTGAGCCACGTACCGTCATCGCTTTCGTTTTACCGAGACCGGCTCGGATTTGAGATCACCTTCCAAGGGCCTGCTCCTGACGACATCTTCTTCGGCATCGTTCGCAGGGGCGGTGCGCAGATCCTGCTCAAAGACGTTGGCGTAGCTCCACTGCCAAACTACAAGCGAAACGTCAAAAAAGGTATCGCTCGCTGGGACGCATTCGTTAACGTCGCGGATCCTGACGCACTGGCGGCCGAATTCGCTTCACGCAATGTCGAGTTTTCCGAGCCACTGAAGGACACTGATGACGGTTTGCGTGGCTTCGAGCTCAAGGACGCCGACGGCTATGTCTTGTTTTTCGGTCGTCCTCGGTGATGAGCGTCAGTCGAAATGGGACACATGAACGTTTCCTGCGGCGGGAGCTCACGCCCAACAATGCGCTGCAGCCGACGTGCGAAGACGCACGCCGCTGGCGCAGGCGTTATCCACCTTGTGAGGTTATGTAATGTTCAAATTTGCTATTCCCGTCCTGCATGTGTCCAGTTCAGCCGCGGCCGAAGCGTTTTACTGTGACCGTCTCGGTTTTAGGCAAGCTTTTGCCTATCGACCGTTTGGTGGTGCCGATCCCTGTTACATGGGCCTGACGCGTGACAATGTTGAGGTGCATGTTTCCTCTTTTTCTGGTGATGGAGTGGCGGGCGGAATAGTCTTTCTCGGGGTCGAAGATGTGGATGCGCTCCATAAAGAACTGAAGGCCACAGGTGTCGTCATTGATCTCGAACCGACTGATCAAAGCTGGGGCAATCGCGAAATGTACGTCCTTGATCCAGATGGTAACAGCATTCGTTTTGTGCATCGCGGTGGATAACAAATCGTCGGGCGCGAGCCGAATCAGGGGGCTTCTCAGCGACAGCTTGCGTGTAACGCAGTTGCGTGCGGCCGCGTCAACTCCACCGTTAGGCCGAACACTCGAGGGTTGTAGCCATGCCTGATCGCCTCCCAAGCCTCATTCTCCTAGTCACCTTCTGGATCCCTCCCGCGGTCGTTGGTCGCGCGGCGGCAGATCTCGTTCATCGAAGCACCACCCGTGTCCGCCCCGCACTGATCTACTGTGCTGGCGACTTTCGTCCTGGGCTGGTCTGCGGCCTGGTTTCTCTTCAACCTCAGTCGCATGCCGCCGTACGTACCCGGGGCCACACAGGATCCAACGTACGCACCACCGGAGGCTGTCGCGGGACTCGCCATCGTAGCGAGTGCACTCGTGTTGCCTGGCAGCGCGATCGCTTGCGTGTTGGCGTTTCGCAGCCGCGGGCGGTCGCTCAGGCGCACGTCCGCTGCGCGTCCGTCGGCCTAACGAGGAGTTGTAGCTGAGGCGCGATAGCATCGTTCTCAAGTAATCTTATCCTGTCAGCTTGGATGCTGTTCGCGCACCGCAGCTGAAGCGTAGCGTTGGGCGGCTAAGTATAATTCGAGGCGATGACATGCGTCGACCTTTCATGTGCATCCTTGGTACCTTCCTCTATCTCCTTCAGGCCACAATCATGCCTGCCACATCTGCGAGGCGTATTGAATATTGCCCGGTATTGGAAATTTTGTGCGCCAATGATGATTGCGGCCGCGGCCCTGAGTATGAATTTGTGGTGCGAGTTAGTGGTGGCGACTCGAAAGTAAAACCGTCGTACAAGTGGAGGATTTCAGTGGACGTGCGATGTCTCAACGGCAGTTGCAGGCGAAACAGTTATATTGTTTCTCACGAATGGAGAAAATACGTCGGTAATGTCTGTCGCTCATAGTGGCATCGGGCGATTGCCTGTCGAGAATGATTCTGTTCTGCTATATAGCAGCCTTTTGACGAGAGAAATAAAGAGGCTGCTTGGGTTGCCGGAGGAAACCTTCAGACATCGAGTCGAGGTGGGCACATTGAAGGAACAAGTCCAGCAAATTGCGGAAGGAAATAGCGGTGCGGAGTAGCGATGAAATGGTGAGAATTTGACAGGTTCACGCACCCAGCGAGTCTTTCATCATCAACGGTCTGTGCGCGCCGCTGATGCCTGGCGTTGGGCTGCCCTGGTCGAAGTAATGAAAGAACAAAGCTCGAAACACAGTCGCATCTTGCCGCCTGCGGCCGGGCTTTAATCATCGGATCCGTCAGTCTGGAGGACGTCTGGATGAGCGCTTGGATCGCCTGATTTTGCTTGCCGCTAACCGCACGAAAGGTGTATACACCGCGTTACTAAACAGCAACGGATTCGTTGACGGACAAGGTAAGGCTACCCGACCAAGAAATCTCCCAAACCCACGCTCACTGAGCTGTTCGCCAGCAATACCGCAGCGGAACAACAACCGGCTAAAAGCTAACTGCCTTGGAGCGGAATTATGAGAAGGGGAGTCTTCTGGTCTTTATTAGCGTTCGTCATTTTGATTCTCGCCTGTTTGACGGACACGCAAACGGCATCTTCTAACTCATCGAACCAAAGTGCGGTTTTTGGGCTGGCGTTTCACCGATTCGCCAACTTCAATCCGCTGCTGGCAACAACATTCGATGTCGACAGGACAGACGACACGGCCGCGGCGACGGCCTGTACAGGGGCAGCGAATGATTGCAGCTTGCGAGGTGCGATCATCGCCTCGAACGCCGACGTTAGCGGTATGCCGATCACAATCAACCTGCAACCGGCGACGACCTACAACCTGACACTTGCGAATGCCACGCAGGAGAATGCGGGGGCCACGGGTGACTTGGACATCACTACGACCAACCACTCAGTGACCATAGTCGGCGGCGGGTCGTCTGGCCCGAATGCAACCATCATTGATGCCAGTGGACTCACATCAGGCAACATGCGCGACCGTGCCTTTCAGATTACCAGCTCTGGCGTCACGGTCATCTTTCAGGACCTGGTGATTCAGAATGGGAAAGCCGCTGACGACGGTAGTAACGGTGCAAGCACCAATCCCACCGCGCAAAACAATAACCGCTTTGGCGGAGGCATTCTCAGTAGTGGCGGGAGCGTAACGTTGGACAACATCTTGCTCCAATCATGTCAGGCGCTCGGCAAGGGCGACAACGTCGTAAATGATCACACGACACTCGATGCCAACGGCGGCGGTCTGGCCAGTCTCACAGGGAACGGCAACGTGATCATTACCGATAGTACCCTTACCGGTAACCAGGCTTTAGGCGGAGACGGCGGCGACTTCAACATCGGCGCCGGCTCTAACGCCCGGGGCGGCTCGATCTATTTCGAAGGCGGCACGCTCAACATCAGCGGGTCGCGGATCTTGCAGAGTAGCGCGATCGGCGGAATGGGAGGTGACGGTCCGGGTAACCAACAGAACGGGGGCCATGGCGGCATCACTCAGGGTGGCGGCGCCTGGATCGGCAGCGGTATAGTCACTATTAACAATGCGACGTTTGAAAACTGCTCGGCTGTCAGTGGCAACTCCGGCACGGGGCAGAACGGCACCAACCCTGGTGCTGACGCGAGTGGGGGCGGACTCTACAGTCTCGGCAACGTCACCATCACCAATTCAACTTTTGATTTAAATAGCGCCAACGGCGGTGACGCGGGTGATGCCTTTGGTCCGGACTGCTTTGGCAGCCACAACGCCGGTGATGGCGGGGCCGCGCGCGGCGGCGCGATTTTGGCGGATGGTGGAAGCATGATCATCAACACCGCAACCTTTGCTAGCAACTCTGCTAACGGCGGCGATGGCGGCGATGGCGGACAAACGAATGGTGGTCTAAATTGTGGCATGCACGGCGCCGGCGGTCTCGCACATGGCGGCGCTATTACCAACACCAATGCCGCCACGCTAAATATCAAGCACGCTACCATCAGTCTTAATAACGCTCAGGCTGGAAACACTGGTGTAAACCAGGCAGGAGCCAACAAGCCGGCACGTCTCGTAGCGGAAGGCACCGGTGGCGGCATTCGTGTGGGCCCAGTCAGTGTGACTCTGGAAAACACAATTATCGCCGGGAACACGGCTGCGAATGGCTTGGGCGATACCACCGGCGCTTCGACTCCGGGACCAAATGTCGATGGCGTGGTGACCAGCAATGGGCACAACCTGCTCGGCAACGCCGCCGAAGCAATCGGCTTTACCCTTACGGGTGACCAAACCGGTGCGAATCCCATGCTCGCGGCGCTGGCAAACAACGGCGGACCAACCCAGACGATGATGCCTGCACCCACCAGCCCCGCAATCGACGCCGGCGTAGCCGCCGGCGCCACATTCGATCAGCGCGGCAAGCCGCGGACATTCGACGACCCGGGCGTGGCCAATGCTGCGACCAGCGACAGCACGGACATTGGCGCCGTTGAAGCTCAACCCGAGTGCAGCCTCACTTGTCCGAGCGACATTACGGTGCCGAATGATCCGGGCGTCTGTGGCGCGATAGTCAATTACACAGAGCCTTCGGGAGCTGGCTGTGGCACGGTTACCTGTAACCGTCCTTCGGGATCCTTCTTCCCTGTGGGAGAAACGATGGTCACGTGCACCAGTTCAGTTGGTCCGACATGCAGTTTCAAAGTCAAGGTCAACGACACCGAAGCGCCCGTCATTACGACCAAAGCTCCAATCGAAATGTGGCCTCCGAATCACCAGTACGAGACCTTCAACATCAACGATCTGGTTGCGAGCGTGAGCGATAACTGTGACTCCGCTATCGGTGTTAACAGCGTGGTTATTGCCAGCGTCAGCAGCGATGAGCCTGAGAACAGCAACGGTGATGGTAACACGACTGATGACATCGTGATTGGAGCCGAATGCAAATCAGTTCAACTCCGGTCCGAACGAAAGGGCAATGGTAACGGACGGGTTTATACGATCACGCTCGAGGTGGCCGATGCAGCGGACAATGTCGACACTGCGACCGCCAAAGTCACCGTACCTCACTCGCAAAACGGCTCGGCGGCAATAGACGATGGCCCGCAGTTCGTAGTGAGCGGCTGTGCGGCGAATCCACTCGAGACCGCGGATTACTTCGTGCGGCAGCAGTATAAAGATTTTCTGGGACGAGAGCCGGATCAGCCAGGACTTAACTTTTGGGTGAACAACATCGAATCGTGCGGCGCGGATTGGGGATGTCGGCAAGCGAGACGCATCGATACGTCGGCGGCCTTCTTCCTCTCGACTGAATTCCGGCACACCGGGTTTCTGGTCTATCGCACATATCAGGCGGCCTACGGCGAGTTGCCGAATGCGCCGGTTCCGATCCGGTGGTCCGAGTTCAAAACGGATACGCAACAAATAGGTAATGGCGTGGTGGTGCTGCGGGAGGGATGGGAGCGCGTACTGGAGCTAAACACTCAAGCATTCATGGCGGACTTCGTCCAGCGAGGACGCTTTACTACGGCTTATCCAGTATCGCTGTCACCTGCCCAGTTTGTGGACCGGCTGTTTGGGAATGCCAACGTGCCACTGACAGAGGCGGATCGGGCGCCGGCGATTGCTGAGTTTGGGACCGCGAATAACACTTCGAACCTGGCGGCGCGCGCCAGAGCTTTGCGCCGTGTGGCGGAGAATGCGAAGCTCGAGCAGGCAGCCTTTAATCGAGCATTTGTGTTGATGCAATACTATGGCTATATGAGACGCGATCCCAACAGTAGCCCGGATGCAGACTACACTGGCTATCAGTTCTGGCTGGACAAGCTGAACCGCTTCGAGGGCAACTTCCGCGAGGCCCAGATGGTGCAGGCTTTTCTCACATCGATCGAATATCGGGAAAGGTTCTTGCGGTAGCGGTTGACAGAAATCGGCGGAGCGACGGGCGGCCTGTCGCGGATGCGGTCGAAGAGTTGAGTCGCGGTCCGGTTGGCCTCGCCGGCGTGATGACGAAAACTAAGAAACTCGACATGCTTCGTTCGTCCTCTCAGGACAGTTGAACAACTGGTTACACGCTTCGTCAAATCGTGCTCTCACTCACTCCAGAACCTTATCAGACGGTTATCCAGCCTTCGTATGACTTTACTCGCGAAGAGTCGCGCATGTGACTCAACGTCACCGCAATTGCTATTGTTGAACACGGTGCCCGATCACTACGGCAAAGCAGCTTGTCCTCTATGCGGCGACGTCTCCAATTATGTGGGGAGCACCAGGTTCTCTTATCCCGATGGGCTTATTCGTCATTTGACGGGTTCCCACAACGCTCGACAGTGTTCTGTAATGTACGCCGCAGATGGACGAGGGTGACCCGGAGATCATCTACTGCAAGCGACTTAGGTGAAATCCGACGCCGCCGAACAATTCGTTGGACGCGAGCGGAATCAGCGGGCTTCTCATCGACAACTTTTCTGTAACGCAGTTCTCTCCCGCCGCGTCAACTCTGACGTTCGGCGCTTACTGTTAGAGGAGAGAATATGACCAGAAGGCTGACCCTCGTGTTTACATTGATTGCTGTTGCATCCGCCGTCGTTCATAGCTAGACCGATAACCGAGTCGTGACTCAAGATGCTAAAGCAGAGGAGGAAATCAGGACGTTGCGTCAGGCGCTGCTTGACGCGGGAAGACGGAACGACCGCGCGGCACTCGAACAGATGATCGCCGACGGCTTCACCTTTATTCACTCTACTGGCAGCATTGACACAAAGAAACAGTGGATAGACCCTGATTACGGAGACGGCGCATAAGCGCTTGCAGCTGACGGCGCGATAGCGTGCTTCTCAAGTAATGTTTTCCGTCTAGCTTGAATGCTGCTCGCCCACCGCAGCTGAAGGCCAACGTTGGGCGGACAAGCTTAGCCAGGATCGCAAACAGTGAAGACCTTTGTCGCTCAGACGGCTGACCAGTGGCGCAAGTGGCTCGACGAGCACCACGACTCCGAGTCTGAGGTGTGGCTCATCTTCCATAAGCTACACACTGGTGTGGCATCGATTGCGTACTCGGACGCACTCGATGAGGCGCTGTGCTTTGGTTGGGTGGATAGTTTGGTCAAACGTCTGGATGACTCACGCTATGCGCGCAAGTTCACGCCGCGGAAGGCGGATAGCCGATGGTCGACAATTAACCGCAAGCGCTACGCGGCCTTGAAAGCCAGTGGTAGGTTGCAGCCCGGTGGGATCAACCGCGCACCGACGGACCGCAGCTATGGTCCGCGACCGCCACGGTTCCAAATGCCCGCAACGGTTCCACGGCACATCCAGGCGGCGTTAAGGAAACATCCGGCGGCATGGCGGTACTTCGAGGGGCTTGCGCCCTCACATCGTCGACGGTATATCGGCTGGATAGAGTCCGCCAAGCACGAGGAGACGAAAGCCAGACGCCTGAAGGAGGCGATTCGCCTCCTCATTGCTGGCAAGCCGCTGGGACTCAAGTAGACAGCACCCAACGTATTAAGCCGGAGCGCGAATAGCGCGGCTTTCATCCACAAGACTCCGTGCTTGTTTTGTTGAATGCGCGCCCGGTTATTTCGGGCGTTGGGCCGCATCGATCGCTTAATTAGAGAGATCGAAATGGAACCAGCTCCTACGAAACCATCAAACAATAAAAAGCTATGGAAAGACCCCCGATTTCTAATATCGTTTATTGTGTCACTTGTCGCACACATAAGGCAGGGAGAGAAGGCAAGCCCGCGGTTTGGTCCATGTCTCTTGATGACAAAGGAGCAGTCAAATTCCCCGCCAAACTGAGGGAACTTCCAGCGTTGCTGCAGGGCACGTGAATGCGCCCGGCAATCGCTTGCAGCTGACGGCGCGATAGCATGTTTCGCAAGTAGTCTTTTCCTTTCAGGCTGAATGCTGATCGCGCGCCGGTTAATTCGGGCGTTCGGCGGCTAACGGGTGACGAAACTTGTAGGACATGTAGTTGTATGAAATCTAGTAAGGAGAAGTACACGTGAAGTTAGGAGATACCGCCTTAATTACTGTGAGTGCGCCAGACCTTCAAGCCTCGCTGTCCTTCTACCAGAAGCTCGGCTTCAGAAAGTCGGAGGGGAACCCGGCAGATGCAAGGTCAACCTTTCTCTCTGACGGTAAGTTACTTCTCCGGCATGGTCCTCTTGGCGACGAAACCCACCTATACTCATGGGAGGAATCGGCATGGCAGATGAACTCCAAGATAAAAGGGAGATCTACGGCAAGCGTTCTTACTGGCCCGGCATCGGCTTCCTAATTGCCGCTGGCTTGGCAAAGGCCATCGGCATGGTGATGGCTGGATCGGCTGTGGGATCGGCACGGTCCTCGGGCTCATTCTTTGACGCCGGCTCACATCTTGAACAGGCCGCCTACATCGAGGGCACGACCAGTGTCGTGATGGTGATCCTTGGACTCATCGGGATCATCCTGCTCATTCGTGCCGCGATCGGCCGGTCCAGGGCGAAGAGTGCGGGCGCTTGATAACGGTGGCGATCTAACTCTTGTAGGTAGTTGCTCAGCCGTCAGTTAGCGGTCAGCCGCAAAATAGGTCGCGTGCAGGTTCAAAAACTTCCACAAGTATGTCTCTCATGCAAGGCTTGTCGCTGGAGGCGGTTTCGTGCGCGCCGCTGATGCCCAGCGTTGAACGGACGTAGTGGGAGGAGGCTCGTGATCGCGGGATAGGGAGTGTCTGGTGATGACAGTTCAAATGAGGACTTGCCCCGGATGTGGGCTGGAGATGCCGTTGAGCGAGCGGAGTTACGATCGCAAATTTCACGCGTCGGCTGAGTGCTGGTCGGTGTTCGAGGAAGTACTGGCAGTCGAGTTCCAGAATGCTGTTCTCTTTGGACAGGTCCACCAGCTAACGGTGGACGCCTACGCTGTTCAGCACGCCGGCGGCAAGCATCCTGATAAGTCCGTTTGCGTTCATCTGGTGGGACTCTACCTTATGCTGGAGTGGGGTGTCGCGCCGGTGGAAGTACCACCGCTACTGCAACACCTGGCGAGTGGTACAAGCTGGCTGCATTTGGATCCTCCTGAAGCGCGCGCGTCACTGACCGTATACGATGTGGCTGTTGCTGAGGGAGCGCAGATGCATGCATTGCGCGTTCGGGAATGGGCTGCGCAGGTCTGGAGGGCCTGGAGCCCGCACCACGACGCTGCGCGCGAACTTGCCAGGGGTCTCATCGTTCCGGCGCAGCGGCTTGTGAGGTGATGGATGACGCCGCACAACAACAAGCGCTTGCCGCCTCAGATTGATTTGGCCCGAGGTCATAAGCCTGCAAAGACCCGCTCGTCCAATTCGGCACGCTATTTTTACAGCGCCGCCGCGGTCATCATACTCATCGTCATGCTTGCTGGCTTTCATCCTTTCTACCTCCGTGGCGAAGGCATGGGAGGGCGGAAGATTTCACCTCAGTTATTAACTCTAGTTGTCGTTCATGGCGCTGCCATGACAGCCTGGGTGATTCTTTTCTTGGTTCAATCGCTGCTGATCCGGGCTCGGAACCGGCGGCTCCATATGAGACTCGGCTGGGGCGCGGTCGCGGTAGCATTCGCCGTTGCGGTCAGCGGTTTTATGGTCGCGGTCCAGTCCGTTCGCCCGGCTCCGGCGCTACCTTTCTGGGGCATGGCCTACCGGCAGTTCCTAATGGTCATGCTGGCGGAGGTGGTGCTCTTCACCCTCTTCGTACTGGCGGGGATGCTGTCCCGGAAGAGACCGAAGATACACCGTCCGATGATGCTGCTGGCGAGCCTGAGTATTCTTGCCGGAGCAACCGTCCGCATACCGATCCTTTTCCCGATCTTTGGCGAGGGCGGGTGGGTGGGAATCTTCGGCCCCATCCTGACTCTAGGTGCCGTGTTCTTGATCGTCCGCTCGCTCCTGAGCCGAACTTTTGATCGGTGGTTCGCTACAGGCTATGCTGTCATGATTGTGATCTATGTCGGCGCCTCCAGATTCGCCGTCAGCGATGCCTGGAGCTATTTGGCTAAGGCAATTTTCAACACGTGATTCACGAGAGTAGTTTCGGAGTCTGTGAGTCCACGCACTAGATGATTCAAGTGAAGATGTGCGTAGGTTTGCCCAACACGCGATCGACAGCATTCAAGAATGACACAACGCGTCATCACGCATGAGAATGCCGAAAACATATGACCGAATTACCACAATTACCGATGACGGGCAAAACAGAGCATACGCGCTGGGTCAAGACATCTCACTGGATCGTGACCGTGAGCTTCATGACGTTGGCCTTCACCGGTGTCGTGATTCTGATGGCCCACCCGCGGCTCTACTGGGGCGAGGTAGGGAACGATCTGACACCGGCGCTGCTTGAACTGCCCATCAGCCGAAACTACAAGCATGGCGGCTGGAAAAAGAGCGTCGCCTTCTTCCAGGAGAAGACTTCTCCCGTCAGCGCGAGCCGTACTTACGATATCTTCAATAAGAATGGCTGGGGGCGGAGTCTACACTTTCTGGCGGCATGGCTCCTGGTTTTGACGGGCGCCGTCTATTTTCTAGCGGGAGTTTTCACCGGGCATTTTCGGCGTCATCTGGTGCCCCGACCTGCGGAGCTCACCGCACGCCAGTTCTGGCATGATGTAAGAGAGCATGCGCGCTTGCGGATTCGGGCGGCGGCCGGCGGACCACAATACGGCCTGCTGCAGAAATGCGCTTATTTCGGAGTTGTGTTCCTCGCGTTGCCACTAATAGTGGTGACCGGCCTGTCGATGTCCCCCGCAATTACCGCCGCATATCCGTTCCTATTAGGCCTGTTTGGCGGGTTCCAATCCGCCCGTACCATTCACTTCTTTGCTTTCGTCGCGCTGGTGCTGTTTCTGCTCGTGCATGTGGTAATGGTCATCAAGTCGGGATTCAAACGCCAGATGCGCGCTATGACTTTCGGAGAATCACATGAAAACGAATAAGCTAGTTACCCGCCGTGAGATGCTGATTGGAGGTATGACCTCTGTGGGCGCACTCCTCCTTACGGGATGTTCAAAAAGCATGCCCCCAACCTACGGCAACATCCTGCGTATGGGAGACGTCCTCACCTACACTGCTCATCGCGTGCTGCTGCCCGGAATGTCGCTGGCGAAGGAATATAGTCATAAGGACATCTCCTCGTTTCCCGCAACCGGCACCACTAATCCTGGCGATCCCGACAAACCCAACTCCAGCGAGATCTATCGTCGTTTGCAGGGCGGCGGGTTTGCCGACTGGCAACTGTCGATCGAGGGCCTGGTAGCCAGACCCGGATCCTTTTCGCTCGCTGATCTCAAACGGTTCCCCTCACGCACGCAGATCACCAAGCACATTTGTGAGGAAGGCTGGTCCGCCATCGGCGAATGGACCGGCGTACCGTTAAGCCGTTTGCTGGACGCCGCCGGCATGCTACCCACTGCGCGTTTCGTTAATTTCTATTCTTACGACGACTGGGCCGACAGCATCGACCTGCTCGACGCACTGCACCC
>JAMQPH010000689.1 GCA_023717605.1 Pyrinomonadaceae bacterium | reverse complement strand
TACTTTTATGACAACAAAGCCTGGGTCGAAGGTGACGTGGCGAGTCTCAATGAGGTGAAGGCGTTGGCGGAGTTAATGCTGAACAACTTCGCCTCCGCGATGATTCATTCAGCCGTGTTTCCGGATATCCGGTCCGCGGTGACTCAAGATGAAACGATCGCTGCGGTTGCCGATGCACCGTTTGGAGCAGATCTTATGAGGCGGAAGAAATCTCAAAATCGCAAGCCTGACTCCGCTGTAGGTCTGAAGATCAGCGCACTGGCCACAAACTGAAATAGATCAAGACACCCTACCCCGCACTTGTGGTTTCCCTGTTGACCGGCTTCGCTCGGTCGGCGGCTTCCTCGCTGAATCCAACAGAACGAGCGTGCATAACTACGCTTCTTTCGCTGAAACGTCCTCGACCATGTCCTAACAGCATTGCAGACGACAGTGCTAGCGTGCCAATTGTGGCAACGAGTACGAACCAATTCGGACGCCCTGAAAAGTTCAGTAGGTTCTGCTCCATGAGGTACTTTAGGGCAAGCAATATCCACACCGAGAAAACTGCAATGCTAACGATTTCGTTAATTTTCGAAACCGAATATGTCGTCGGAAAGTAGACCGTCTTGTAAAGTGGGCCTGTAAAATTATCCTCCAACAGGTCGACGTGCACCTCCCAATGACGCTGCCATTGTTTGCTGCCCTTATTTGTCAAGAACCACGCCAGAGAAAGAAGAAACCCGAGGCAGATCACAAAAAAGACCTAAGCGTGTTGGTAGCGATTCTCCAGTCGGTAGACGTCCGCATTGACGAGACCAAAGTAGCCAACGAACGCACTGGCTATAAAAGCCCAAAAGTAAGTCGCGCGCTTCCAATAGAGTTCGATCTCGAAATTGCGCGTCTCCCAAGCCTTATTGAAGGCACGCTCGGCTTTCACTGGATCAATATCAACAAGCCGGCCTCTGTATTCGTCCTTGGTCAGTGATGTAACTGCAGGCCGTCTGCTTTGATAGAAGTAATTCAGCAGTTTGCTCATAGGTCACCTTTAAGAGAGGTAGCTGTCTAAGTTGGGGCTAGATTTGACTCCAAAGTACTCAATGGTGACTTTAGATGTGACTCGAAGCCAGCGCGAACCTAGGGTCCAATGTAGGCAATGAAGCTACAACCATTCAATTATCAAATCTTTCCCGATTGGCCGTGAGTGATGGGTGATTTCAATTTGGTATCCCCGATCGCCAATGATTTTGGTCACTCTAACCACTTTACACTCAACGGCTCTATACAACCGATCTATCGCAGTCGAAGAGAATGCTACGTTGACGCCTTTAAACTGTGATTGAACACTCGGAAAGCAGACCCCATCGACACCAACTTTCCCCATCACTTGATTTGCCACCACTGCACTGATCTTATATCTGTATTCTTCTCCAGGTCTGACTGGCTTAGTAAACTCGGTTATGAGAAATCGTTGATACAGATTGTATTTTCGCACGTCGTAACCGTTGTTTAGGAATTCAGCTACTGCCATTTCGGGATCCGGTCGATCACCGCCAAGTCTCGGGTTCAGTTTGGCAGTGATGTCATTTACGCCGATTTCAAAAACGACCGGAAACATTTGCATGTCCAGTCGCTCACATTTTAGTACGCTGTAACAGTGACCCGGTTTGTTTATCTTCTGCTCTATGATAGCTGTGTTTTCTGAGTCGCTGCAGTAGAACACCGGCGTACCAATGTAGTTTGCTCTTCCGAGTCTATTGATGTTCTCAGGCACCGGCGGATACCACAGATCCTGGACTCTGCCAAAAAGCTGATTTTCGTGATTCAGCCGAACCCTGTAGACAAAGCGCGCATTGATCCGCTCATACCGGGCGACATAGTTTCCCAAGAAGACTCTCAATCTTGTGTCCAAGTGCCTCATTCTGGTCTTGCGTAAGTTGAGACCGCTCAAATAACGGATCTCTCTTCGTATATTGGTAAGAGTTTTATGGACTAATTGAGGTTTAGCCATCCTAAGCCGATGCCTTACTAGTTCGTCCGTCCCATCGATGAAGTTGGGTTACCGGCGTCAGGCTTGTGATTTGCGATTCTTTCCAAGCTGCGCCCAATCGCACAGATTCACGCGATACTTCCCACGGCATTCGTCGGAGATGTTGGCCGCTGATTGAGAATCGCACGGTCACACGCCTGACCCCGCTCTCTTTAGCTCTTGCTCAAAGTCTTAGAGCCGGGTGCTTTCCCATGCTCACTCACCACTGGCTGACCCGGCAGCCGCCCGCGCTGTTTCGTCAATTG
>JAMQPH010000686.1 GCA_023717605.1 Pyrinomonadaceae bacterium | reverse complement strand
AGGCCAAGGATGCCAGTCGATATGTATTCCGTCATCATACAATGCTAATTCACACCTCGTCCTCGACAACCTCACAGAATGACTTAGCGGATCGAGTGATTAAGTTGTGGGACAAATGTGCGTTTAATTCCCCGACCGGCTTGACCGATCTGGAACAGCTGTGGGAGCAAGATTTTTCCAGAGTAACGGACGAGCAGACCCCTGAAGCGCTATGTCCAGATCATTTTAGCGAACTCGTTCCATATCTAGCCGAAGCAATTGAATTGATTGAGAAGGGTACCCGATGCGTGATGGTAGTCAATTACAGTTCAAAGGAGGCGCCTGACTTTGGGGAAGAGGCTGTTTGGAAAATAATCATAGGCGGCAATAAATTGTCGCGAGGTTACACGGTTGAGGGCCTAACCGTCAGTTATTACCGTCGGGTGGCCTCCACGGCAGATACGCTGATGCAGATGGGTCGTTGGTTTGGCTTCAGGCAGGGATATCAGGATTTGGTGCGGATTTTCCTAGGGGTCAGCGAAGGAAAGAAGAGCGACGTCGATCTCGTTGCAATGTTTAAGCAAGTGTGCTTGATGGAAGAGCGGTTTCGGCAGGAAATTACTCGCTACCTTCGCAGTCCAGGTCAGCCGAGAATCACCCCTAAACAGATTCCACCTTTGATTTCTGTGATTGGGCAACTGCCACCAACGTCGCGAAATAAGATGTTTAATGCCGTTGTAGAAAACCGCAATTATGGTGGTCGATGGTCCCAACCTACGCTCATTGCAACATCAGTCGGGGGCATTAAGAATAATACTGAGGTATTCCAGCGGTTATTGTCCGACAGTCATTCTAAAAAACGAATAATGCTTGGAGGTAAATCCGCATCTGCAAGCAAAAGTAGAAACATCTCTTCCGACTCATGGGTTTTCGAATCTTCCACCAAAGATATAATAAGTCTCCTTCATGATTACCAGTGGCTGGAATCCAAGTACAAGTATCCCACCCGACCGGCGGATATCGAACTACAAATTGAGTTCCTTAGAAAACAAAACCACGGCATCGCGTCTTGGCTTGTGATCGCACCGCAAAGAAAAACCTCATACGGCTCACCTTTAAAGCTCAAGGGTGTCGCCGAACTTAGCGCCAAAGAACGTGGTCGTTTAGAGGGTCGCGTCTTCCAAAACTTTGGCGAACCAGCTCACCGAGTTGTCGCCGAGTTTCTAGCCGACGTGCCCAAGAAGGCCGAGAAAGAGAATCTTGTTGAGCCTAACACTGCGACGAAAGAGTTAGCAGGTTCACATCAAGGAATTGTCCTGGTGTACCCGGTTCGTGAGCATCAAGACGAGGTTCTCTCTATCGGTTTCGAAATGCTGTTTCCGAAGAATAATCTCGGCTTTGATGTTAACTTCACTGTCCGAAACAAGTCTGAAGTTGGTAGTGTAATCGTATCAGTCTAGGTAGGCTTTGTTGAACCATTAGCTAACTCCAAGAAGGATCGGCACCAGTCATTCAATGCGATCATCTAATGCTGTAGCCTAACTGTTCCTGAAGCTGCGAGGCTGCAAACTCCTGGCAACTATTTTAGAAGGTCTCGGAAAAATAACCCAGCATTTCATCTTTCTAAATGTCACATCGGGCGGCAATACTCCACCCTTCGACTTATCTCTCGGCGATGCAATCAGAGCATCTATGCCCGTATGCAGTGCGTGCGTTGGCAGCCGCAAGGCCCACATCTCGTCCTCCGGCCCGGTCTTGCAACTTGCGTGCTGCCGAACTAAGCTATGTCGGTTTTATCAGATGAAAAGTAATGTCGAGTCCCTCAGACAAATCACCTCACGACGCGGCTAACCAAACTGCCGATGGGAGACTCGCTCTAAGTCATGAGACTAGGCTCCGCTTCATCGATCTCTTCTGCGGAATTGGAGGCTTCCGCATAGCCTTCGAGCGCGCGGGGGGCGAGTGCGTTTTCTCCTGCGACTGGGACAAGTTCTCCCGACAGACCTACGAGGCCAACTTCCTTGAAATTCCGCGTCATGACATCCGCAACGTCCCCATTGATGATATTGCGCCTTTTGACGTACTCTGCGCCGGTTTTCCCTGTCAGCCCTTCAGCCTAGCGGGCGTTTCGAAGAAGAACAGCCTTGGTCGCAAGCACGGCTTTGATGATGAGAAGCAGGGAAACCTTTTCTTATCCATAGCGGAAATTCTCAACTACCATCGCCCGGCGGCTTTCGTTCTGGAGAACGTCAAGAATCTCCGCAGCCACGATAAAGGCCGCACATTTCGATTCATCCATGACACATTAACCAAGTCTCTGGGCTACCACGTCCAATGGCGGATAATCGATGCCCAAAGCGTTGTGCCTCAGCATCGCGAACGCATCTTCCTTGTTGGTTTTAAGGAACACCGCTTCTTCGAGTTCCCAGAGTTTCCTCTGGAAGGACCGAAACTCGCGAGCATTCTCGCGACTAACGTCCCGGAAAAATACACGCTCAGCAATCATCTATGGAAATATCTGCAAGGCTACGCGAAAAAACATCAAGCGGCTGGCAATGGCTTTGGCTTTAGCGTGTTCACTGGTGATGACGTGGCCCGGACTCTCAGTGCGCGTTACCACAAGGACGGTTCTGAAATTCTCATCTCGCGAGGGCTGGGTATGAACCCGCGTCGCCTTACGCCACCCGAGTGCGCGCTGCTGATGGGCTTCCCATCCGACTTCAAAATTCCGGTTTCCGATACCCAGGCATATCGACAGTTTGGAAACTCAGTCGTTGTGCCGGTAGTGGAGAGAATTGCTAAACAAGTTGTCGCTACACTATCTCGCCCTGTGGATCACAGACCAGATTTTGTCCTGACTCCTCCGGACCCACCTCGCAAACGACGGATGGCGCCCGTGCCATTGCCGCTAGGTTTTCAGAAAACCAGCCCGGATGAGGAAGACGCCAAGGCTTGAATCTCTCTTCGGTATTCACTGACGTTGCTCATAAGCAACTTGTGGCTGTCGACTTGCCAGGCGGCTCAAACCAGCACGAGCTGAACGGCATTGAGGCACTGAAACAGTTCTTTGGAACGGGCGAGCCAACGCACGGAACGCTAAGCTGGCACTACTTTGCCGATGACCACGAGCCAGCTCAGGATGAAGGCCATTTCACCTTCTATGATGCTCGCGCCAAAAGCGCTGGTCGAACCGGACGAACCGAATGGCGATTCTATTATTACGGCCAGTTCCTGGCTAAGGCGAACGTTGGTGATTGGTTTTTTCTGGCGCGGTCTCAGTCTGGACGGTTGTTCGCGTTGGTATTCCAGAGCGATTCTGGGTGGCTCCGCGCTGCCCAAACACTGTTCGGAGTTCAGACATCAGCGGCATCGTTCGATGCGATCCGGGCCGAGACGCTCCACAGCCAGGAACTTGAATTACTTCGTCGCCAGATCATCGGCGAACTTGACTTGGAAGTCGCGCTTCCCGTCCTTCCCACCGACGAGGAACTAATGCTGGCTAAGTATGGTCGCACGTTTCCAAAGACCAGAGAGATGGCTATCTTCGCGAGGACTCAGGTGGAGGTTGATATCACCAGACCCGACGAAGCGCTGGTTGCCTGGCTAGATAGAGAAGAGCAGCTCTTCCGAGCGCTTGAAAGTGTCGTGATTGGAGAGCGGTTGGCGACGGGCTTCCGGACAGTCGATGAATTCATTGAGTATTCGCTGTCAGTCCAGAACCGGCGCAAATCCCGTATGGGCTTCGCGCTTCAGAATCATCTTTCAGAGGTGTTTACTCGACAAGGGCTGCGCTTTACGCCACAGGCACGCACGGAGGGAAACAATCGACCAGATTTCATCTTCCCAGGGCAAAAGGAATATCATAAGGCGACGTTCGATACATCGCTGCTGGTAATGTTGGGCGTGAAATCCACGAGCAAAGATCGCTGGCGTCAGGTGCTCACCGAAGCGGACCGGATTCCGAGGAAGCATCTCTGCACCCTGGAATCCGGTATCTCCACTAAGCAAACCGAGGAGATGGCTCGGCAACAGCTGGCACTGGTCATCCCGGCGACGTTGCACGCGACCTACACTACCGATCAGCGCGAGAAGTTGTTAAGTGTCAGCGAGTTCGTTGAGTTCGTGCGTCAAAAACAGGACTATTAATAATTAAGGCGATTGAACGAGCAACGTAGGGCAAGTCGTGGCGCTAGCTGATCTCCAGGGACTATTTGCTGACGCAGGTTACGATAGACTGTACGCCAAACCTCTCTCCAAGAACGACGACCGAAAGCACGGGGTTTATTTCGGACCAGGATTCGAGGCTTTGAATCTTTTTCCGAACCAAGGGGTGGTTGCTGTCAGTCGACGGAAGGACTCAATCTTCAAGAGCAAGCTGAATTTCGGATGGCTGCTTGAGAACGGGGCCGTGACTCCAGCTCCTAACGCGCAACTAATACTCTATCCCCAATACCCAGAAGTTCGTCTCTCCGGATTCCTACGCGGTTGCTCCTCGGCTCCTTCGGCTTTGATGAGTGGGGGCATGACTAATCGTGTGATTTTCCTAGGGGTTATTTCAAGAGGCGAGATAGTCGGCTTCGTTGCGGCTCCTAGATCTCAAGTTGCAGCGGAATTTCGTGCGAAGTTTTTGCGACCCACCATTGGTGTTTTCTTCGAACTGCCGTTACCGCACACTCTCGGCGCGGCGGCAGCCCGTAGGAAGCTGATGCGCGAATTGAGAAGGATCAGCCAATTAGGCTGGATCGATTCCAAACAACTCGCTTCAACCGGCGCTCTGCTCCCGTGCAACGCCCTTCAGTGTGGTGGTCTTACCTTGGAAGCGGAACTTGGCATACCTAAAAACAGCAGAGCCGAGCCTGACTTTCATGGCTGGGAGGTAAAACAACATAACGTTGCTAACTTTGACCGCGTAGGATCGGCAGCAATCACGCTGATGACGCCGGAGCCAACTGGAGGCTATTACCAGGATCAAGGCCCAGCCGCATTTGTGCGAAAATTCGGGTATGCCGACAAGTCTGGCGTTGTAGATCGCCTTAACTTCGGAGGTGTCCATAGAATAGGTCATCGTCATTCCTCTACGCACCTGATTTTGACGCTGATGGGTTATGACGAGGTAAGAGGAGTCATTACCGATTCGAAAGGCGCTATTGAGTTACTAAACGATAGGGGTGTGATCGCCGCCTCTTGGAAGTTTGATGGACTTCTGGAACACTGGACACGCAAGCACGCAAAAGCCGCCTTTGTTCCCTCCCAAGGGCGCACAGATCCACGGCGACAATATCGATATGGACACCAAGTGCGTATGGCAATAGGGACTGATTTCTTACGCTTTCTCAAAGGGATGGCTAACGGCATGGTTTACTATGACCCCGGCATCAAGCTTGAGCAGGC
>JAMQPH010000639.1 GCA_023717605.1 Pyrinomonadaceae bacterium | reverse complement strand
GTTGTTGGCGAAGTAAACATAGTCCATGGGTTCGCCGTGGCAGCAAGAGACGGCTTTGGACTGAGAAGCAGCTGACGGATGCGATTGCGTATGTGCTCTACGAACAGGGTGAGCCACTGCCCTAAGACCTGAGATCAGGCTGGCGCCAGGAGAGCAGACTTGATTCAGTGGCTACGGCTCGCGTTGGTGGCTCCAGGTAGGGCTGAGTGGTTCTTACCGGTAAAGAGTGGTGGATCCATTGGCTACCGCAAATGGTTCTGTGGGTTGAGTTGCTGCGGCTCGCGTTGAGTGGCTCCTGCTAGGGCTGAGTAGTTCCTGCTCGCGGTGAATGCTGGGATCCATTGGCTACCGCAAATGATTCTGTGTGTTGAGTCGCTCTGGCCAGGGCTGAGCGGTTCTTGCCGCTGTTGAATGCTGGGATCCATTGGGTACCGCAAATGGTTCTGTGTGTTGAGTAGTCAGGGGATCGAGGACATTGAGCCAATCGCAATTAGCTCGACTATTTTGGGCGCGGCGTGTAGGCCAGTATTCGCTCGACGTACTTGGCGATGATGTCGGCTTCAAGGTTCACCTCGTCATTGGGGCGAAGGTGAGAGAAGTTTGTGAGTTCCCACGTCTTTGGAATCACGGCGATCTCGAAATAGTCGGCAGTTAAGCCGGCGATTGTGAGGCTGATGCCCTCGACCGCGACCGAGCCTTTGAAAACCAGGTACTGGCCAATCTCACGCGGGTAAGCGATACGGACGGTCCAGGAGCCACCGTGATCCGTGGCCCCCAGGAATGTTCCGCGAGCGTCAACGTGTCCCTGCACAATGTGGCCCCCCAGGCGAGTAGCCGGAGTCACTGCACGTTCAAGATTGACTGGCGCCCCCAGGAGCACTCTTCCCAACGTTGAGCGCTGCATCGTCTCGCGCGAGACATCGGCCGCGAAAGAATCACGATTCACACTAAGCGCCGTAAGGCAAACGCCATTGACCGCAATCGAATCACCATCGTGCGCGTCCTCGGTGACTGTGTGCGCCTTGATTACGATGCGCGCGTCTTCACCGCGCCTGTCGATCGAGCGCACGCGTCCAAGTTCTTCAATGATGCCGGTGAACATGGGGCAGGTTTTTGGTTCCTGATTTTTGACTTTAGATTTTTGATGGCCGATTTGTAATTCTCATTTTCATTTTCGGCATTTGGTATTGATGACTTCTTGTTCGTGTCCGTACGTGTGATTTCCTGGATCGTTCTCTCGGCCAAGCACACGATCCACGAAGTAACACGAAACACCACGAAATAGGATGACAGTAGTGATTCCCAACAACTAACGGCTTAGCTAAGCCAACGCAAAAGCAACACGATCAGAAGGAACAGCAAACCTAGGGCCGCTGGCGCTAACGAGAACACAAGCATCCAGATCGGTTCGGACTTGAATGAAAACTGGATCAGCTTCATGACTTCGTATTCTCCAGTCTCTCTCGTATGACAACCATCATCCGTTCAAACACTTCATTGACAGACAATCCTGTCGAATCAATAACAACTGCGTCTTGGGCGGTCGCGAGTGGCGAATCGGCCCGGGTCGCGTCGCGTTGATCACGTTCGGACATATCGGCAAAGGTCTCGTCAAAACTAACGCTGCTATCCTGGGCGTGTTCCTCGACGAAACGGCGCTTCGCACGCTCCTCAGGAACTGCGGTCAGGAAGAACTTTACGTCAGCATTGGGAAAGACCACCGTACCAATGTCTCGCCCATTCAGCACCGCACCCCGCTTACCCATTTCTCTTTGGCGCTCGACCATCGCGCGGCGCACTTCCGGTATTGCGGAGATAATGGACGACAGGTGCGTGACTTCTTCGCTCCGGATTGCTTCCGTGACGTCGCCGCCCTCGAGCGTGACTTCCATCGAATCAGGGTCTCCTCGTAAATCAATACTCACTTGGGCGGCCAGTGAACCCACTGCCACATCGTCGTTGGAACTTACGCTTGATTCCATCACCGCCAGCGCCACCGCGCGATACATCGAGCCCGTGTCGATGTAGAGCAGGTTCAACTCGCGCGCCAGCATCCGGCCAAGCGTCGACTTGCCCGCCCCCGACGGGCCGTCAATAGCGATGATTAAGGGACGGGACATGAAATACTGAATGTGCTTTGAACTTTGTGCTTTGTGCTTTGGACTTTTGCTTCTTGCTCGGACAACTGACGACTTCCATTGCTTACGCCCATGATAATTGTAGGGGTGTCCCTCCGTGGGCACCCCATTGCATTGGGAGGCGGCTCGCCTCGTGTCGATGGGGTGCCCACGGAGGGACACCCCTACAATTACTCCGGCTGCTACTTCACAAACTCAACCATCCGGTCAATCAGCCTATCATCTCCATTACCCACGAGACTAAGAATTGTAAAGTGATTCGTGCCGGAAATGATCGAGGTTTCTGCCGAGGCTCCTTTGCTTCGCAAAAGTGACGATAGTTCGTCAGCCTCTTCCTCGAGCTTCTCGTCTTCCTGGGCATTGAGGAGGAGGAAAGGCGGCGCGTCCGCGCGAACGTGACAAACAGGTGATGCTTGAGCACGCAGCCTGTGGTCATTTCCAAACGCAGCGCTGGTCATCAGATGCTCGGCCATCCAGTTACGCCCGGCGAAATGGGCCAGGTTATAAACGCCGCAGATTCCGATCACTCCTTTGATCGCGGCTACTGGCAAACCTACATCGGAGAGGTAATTCGCATCAAGCGCGATCAAAGCCGCGAGATGCCCACCTGCCGAGTGTCCGCTGAGAAACACTCTCTCAGGATCTCCCCGGTAGTCGCTAATGTTTTTCGTGATCCAGCGGATCGCGTAAGCGACGTCGCGAGCGGGCTCGGGATGCTTAATCCGCGGTGCGAGGCGATAATTGACATTGACGGCAACCAGGCCCCTGGCGGCCAGCGCTTTGCAGACGTTTGCATGTACTCCCAGGGGGTCGTTCTTATCCGACGCTCGCCAGCCGCCACCATGCATGAAGAGAACCACCGGATACAAAATGTTCGGCGACGCAAGTTCTGGCGCATAAATGTCCAAAGACTGCAATGATCGGTCCATGCCCGCCTTCGGATGGTAGCAAATGTCTTTCCTGATCAGCAGCCCTGTAGAAGTGATGGGAGTCGGACGGCGCAGACCGTCCAGCTCGAATTGAAGCGTGTATCCCCTGTCAAAAAGCGAGGACGAACCGCTTAAACGCAAAAACTCGACTGCGGTCTTTAGAAAGCCTGCCTGCAACGTAGATGACTCGCTCTGAAGTTCTTGTAACGAACAGGAAGTCGTTTGTTTTACGGTCCCGTAGGGACCCAATGTTTATAGACCGCCAGTGCTTTAGAGGTTTAGAGCTCCGGAGGAGCGAAATATATCGCTTGCGTCACATCGTCGAAACATTTCGCTCCTCTGGAGCTAACGCATGTCTACGGGCCAAGGTCTATAAACATTCCATCCCTACGGGATTCGGTTTGCGCGTTAACAAATCCTACTCGCAAGGAACCCTTCCAACAGCCTTGTTAATGATTGAAAACCTCACTGATAAATGCCAACCAGCCTTATTTCTGGCGTCGCGATTTGTCAGCGCTCTTTTAGGGACAGGACAACTTGACGGACTTAAACAAAGGCTGAGAAGACTTCATTTGAGAGCAGAGTACCCGAACGGGTTAACTTGATCAGGTCGCCGTCATACTCAATCAACCCAGCATCGCTAAAACGCGCAAGTTCAGCCTCGTGTGACTCCCGGACGTCAGCGCCGAATTGTAAGTGGTGTTGTCGCAGATCTACCCCCTGCATCATGCGCAGTCCAAGGAAGAGGGCCTCCGCGCGTGCCTGATGCTGGCTCAGTTCAATCCGCTCTACGACCGGGGAAGCATCTCTCTGAATAAGGTCAACGTACCGGGCCACATCCCGTTCATTGGACCAGCGACGCAAGTTGCCATCATATGAGTGGGCCGAACAGCCAAAGCCATAATACGGAGCGCCCATCCAGTACTTCGTGTTGTGCCGCGACTCGAATCCGGGTAAGCAAAGATTGGAAATCTCATAATGCTCGTATCCTGCCGAGCCGGCGCGGTCGAGCATCAGTTCGTACATCTGTGCAGCCAAATCGTCGTCGGGCTGCGGTTGCATGCCTCGCCTGATGTGCTCAGCCAGAGGTGTGCCTTCGTGGACCTCAAGCAGGTAGAACGACAGATGTTCGGGTCTCAATGCCAGCGATTCATCGAGGTTTCGTTCCCATCCGTCGAGAGTTTGACCAGGCAATCCGGCGATCAAATCGAAACTGACATTGCTGAAGCCTGCGTCTCGCAAGTATCTAAAGGTTTGCCGTGTGTCCTGAGCAGTATGAGAACGACCCAGGCGTGCGAGTTCGCGATCATCAAAGGTTTGCGCACCAAAACTCGCGCGATTAATTCCGAGCCGTTGAAACTCACCGAGCAGCGCGGGAGTCACAGTCCCGGGATTCATCTCCATAGTGACTTCCACGTCTGACTCAGTGACTACGAAACGAGTGTGTATTGCCACGAGTATCGCTTCAATCTGTGAAGCTGAAAGCAGCGAGGGCGTGCCACCGCCAAAATAGATGGTATCGATTGCCGCAGGATGCTCAATGTCCTGCCAGTTCAGAACTTCTTTTACCAGCGCCTGGACATAACGCTCAGCCAATGTGCCCTCATAAATCCCGGTGGCAAAGTCGCAGTAGGAACAGCGCGAACGGCAGAAGGGGATGTGAATGTAGATTCCGGCTGAGCTCATGAATTGCGAAATTATAGCACGCAGCTAAGTGGTGAACCCGAGTGGCTTACTACGATCCCATTAGCGGTGTATGTATTGTGATCGACTGTTTGCGATTATTCTCGATGATGCGGCGAGGTTCGTGTTCGAGCTTTTTTTATTTCTTCTGACTTATACGCTTAACGCTCCCGTCGCCGCTCAACCTCTTACTCGACGTCTGCGCAACACGCTCCGCCTGCGCGAAGGCTCGCATGAAATTATCTCCCAGGATCTTCTTGATGTCCGTTTCGCTGTACCCACGTTTCAACAACTCGTAGGTGATGTTGGGTAGTTTCGAAATGTCTTCCATACCCACGGGCAGACTAGGCACGCCATCGAAGTCCGAACCAATGCCAACGTGATCGATTCCCGCAATTTTAGCAATGTGATCAAAGTGATCTATCAACGCTGAAAGCGGCGTTGCCGGCAGCGGGTTGGCAGCCAGCAGCTTGTTTAGTTCCTCTCCCAGTCGCTTCGAGTCATCTTTGTAGGTCGCTCTGAGTTCATCCACTTGCGCTTTGAGGCGGTCATCTCTTTCTTTCGAGGCCGCAACGACGTTCTTATCGATGAAGCCGGGATAGAAATTCACCATCACGACACCACCGTTTTTAGCAAAGCGGCGCAACAGATCGTCGGGAATGTTGCGCGTCCGATCCGCCAGCGCGCGGGCCGACGAATGGGAAGCAATCACCGGCGCAGTCGAGAGGTCCAGCACGTCACTCATAGTTTTATCCGAGACGTGCGAAACATCGACCAGCATGCCGATGCGATTCATCTCACGCACAACTTCTTTGCCAAAATCTGAGAGGCCGTTGTGCTTCGCTTCGTCGCAGCATGAATCGGCCCAGTTGTTCGTATTGTTGTGCGTCAGCGTCATGTAGCGAATGCCGAGCCGGTAGAAATCGCGCAGGGCCATCAAGGAATCTTCTATTGCGTGACCGCCTTCGATGCCCATAAGGGCAGCAATCTTATTCTGCTTCTTTGCGCGGCGGATGTCGGCCGTGGAATAGGCCATCATCAGATCGTTTGGATAACGCTCGGCCGCGCTATATACGTAGTCGATCATATCCAGGGCGCGCCTCGCCGAACCGCCGTCGCGAACATAAGTGCGATCTATATAAACGGAAAAGAACTCCGCTGTCAGGCCGCCCTGTTTCATTCTGGCAATGTCTGTGTGGTACTTGCCAACGGACGAGACACCGATATCGTAGCTGTCGTCAGTCATCATCGAGAGAATGTCGTTGTGTGTGTCGACCACGATTGCTTTGCGCTGAATGTCGAGTGCCTTCTTCCAAAGCCTCTCGTCACGTGGCGGCGCACTTGGTTGACTTGATGCTGCCGGCTGCTGAGCTGCGGCGCGAATCGTGAACAATGTGACCAGGCAGGCGAGACTCAACGAAAAGACTTTACGAAAGTGCATCTTCGATTACCTTTCAGGGAGAGATGAATGCGGCTTGTATAGCAGGGCCATAGTGCAGATGATCAGCGCTCACCGTCAAGTTAGCGCCAGGACCGCGAGTGTTGAAGCTAACGAAACTCGAGCGGGGGTAGACCGCCATTCCCAACCTGCAAATCAGCGTGCGGTGAGCTGTTTGTTTCAACTAGCGCTAATTTGCAGGTTGGGAAGGGCGGTTTACCCCCGCCGAGCTTGGTTGGCAACAAGATGCACGTGGATAGAGCCTTATGATCTCGCCCGGGAGGCGGCAAGCCGCAGTTGCAACTGTGGCAAGCCACATTGACCCAGGTAACTACTGAAAATACATTTGCAGCGCTGGGCAAGCATGAGTAATGATTCCTACATGTCAATCCTAATCGCCGAAGACAACGTGGCCCAGCGGAATTATCTGCGCGAGATTCTGGAGCGTGAGTTTCAGACACACACGCCGGTACTTGAGGCCGGCGATGGTGAGGAGACCGTTAAGCTGGCGCTCGAGCACAGGCCGGCTGTTTGTATTCTGGACATTCAGATGCCGAAGGTCTCGGGCGTAAAGGCGGCGCGGGCGATCTGGCGCGACTTCCCCGCGGCGCGCATCATCTTCTGGACACAGTTCCCTCATGAGATCTACATCAACGAGATTCGGAAGATTGTAAAGTCAGTCGATCCGCCACCAGCCTACGGCTTCATTCACAAAAATAATCCCGAGTCGCGCTTCCTGCGTTTCGTTGCTGCAGTGCTTGAGGATGGCGCCGACATGATCGATCCGGCGTTCAAAGATTCGTTCAAGCGGCCATTGCTGACGGAGTTTGAGGCCGAGGCGCTTTACTACCTCGCGCTGGGTCTTTCCAACTGGGCCTTCGCGCGCAAGTGCAGTCTGAGTTTACGCGGGGTCGAGAGCCGGCTGGCGACGCTTTACGAAAAGCTCTTCTTATCAGTAGCGGAAGGAACGGAGCGGGAGGCCTATGACAAGCTGGCTTACAACGTCCGCACGCGGGCATTCTTCGAGGCGCTTCGACGAGGGTTGCTGAATAATGACGAGTTGGAGAAGGCGGCTGAGGAGTTGGAGACGTGGCTCGAGCGTGACGGCAAACGCTATCTGGAAGAACAAAAAAGGGACGCGGGGACACGGAGACGGGGCGACGGGGAGAAGAGGTGACGGGGCGACGGGGCGATTTCTTCTCCGGCTCGCCGATTCGCCCACTCGCCTCT
>JAMQPH010000624.1 GCA_023717605.1 Pyrinomonadaceae bacterium | reverse complement strand
CGAGGCGATCCTGGCCACGTACGAGGTTTTGCAGGGTATGCATGATCATGGGGTGCTTGAGCTGATGCGGGGAACCCTGGGCGGAAGCGAAAAGGTCCTTGAGCAGGTCGTCGCGGTTGCAAGTGGACCCGAGGCTATTCGGGCGTCTCGCAACCTTCTCCTGCTCGCCAGGGCACTCGGAGAGATCGAGCCGACCTTGCTTAGTGATCTGACCCGGGCAGTTCCAAAAGCTCTCGTGCAGGCCAACGCTGAAGAAAACAAACCGCCGGGCCTCTTCAAACTGCTGAGCACTTTCTTCGACAGAGACTTTCGCCGGGGGTTGGCCGCATTCAACGATCTGATGGTGGCCTTCGGGAAGAATTTGTCTGATAAGAATCTCCAGCACTAACTAGACGGTCACCTATTCATACTCCTTCAGTTTCGCCTAGGCGGTACAGCTCGGGTGGCCACTAATCGAACATCGCTACGGCTTCCCACCTGATGTGAGGCGGCGGCATCCCCGCGAATTGACGCTCCTTTCCTATTTTCACTTGTCATTTTTCATTTTGGGATTCACGAATTGGAGGCTTTTTCTTAGTGTCCGTTCGTGTGATTTCGTGGATCGTCCCCATCACTTGGCCAAGCAAACGATCCACGAAAAAGACACGAAGCACCACGAAATGAAATTCAATAAGATGGCGAATGAAACAGTACAGAATCGCACCACTGCAGTCTGGATGCGCAAAAAGCAAGAGGCAGCTTTTTTCGGCAAACAACAGCAAGACCACAACGCCAGCTTTTGTAATCATCGCGTCGATGAGTGAGCAACTGTCGTTGACACCATTACAGAAAAGCGACCTCAAAGTCGCAAGTCAGGCAAGGTGGCCTGACAGAAAACAATCGATAGGAGAACTCAAATGAAGGGCAAGTTATTTTTCGCAACTTTAGCGATCGGCATGCTGCTTGTCGGCGCAACGGTTTCAATGGCGACGCAAGCGGTAGTCAAAGATTCAAAAAAAGCGGCGAAGGCCACCGCTGATGGCGTCAAGGACGTGAGAAAAGCAACCGCGAAGGGCGCTAAGAAGACTGGGAAAGCCACGGCCAGCGCAACCAGGAAGGTTGGCAGGGGCAGCGAGAAGGTTGGCGACGCGGTAGTCGATGGGTCTGAAACAGCGGTGAGGGCAACTACGGACGGCGTCAAGGATGTGAGCAAAGCGACCGAGAAGGGCGCTGAGAAAACAGGAAAAGCTACGGCAAGGGGCGCCAAGAAGGTTGGCAGAGGCGGCGAGAGAGTTGGCGAAGCGGTAGCCAATGGGTCTGAAACGGCGGCAAAGGCAACTGCTGACGGCGTCAAGGACGCGAGCAAAGCGACTGAGAAGGGCGCTGAGAAAACAGGGAATGCTGCGGCAAAGGGTGCTAAGAAAGTTGGTAGAGGATTCAAGAAGGTCGGGAAGAAGATAGCCCAGCTGTAGTCGTGATAAATCGCGGCTCATTTGCTTCCCCTAAAAATCGTGGACGATGATTCGAGTCGAGTGGGTATTCGTTCGTGTGAGTTCGTGGATCTGTTCTTGATTAAACCACAGAGACTATCCACGAACTCACACGAACTAACACGATCAAGAAGGGTAGGGGGAAAATCCAGTGAGAAAGCCCCTTTAGATGGTTGTAATAAAGGAGGGATTTATGCGGACTTATAATCGATGGGTCATTGCTGCGGCTGGAGTATTAATGCAGGTTGCGCTTGGCGCTGTGTACTCCTGGAGCGTATTCCGGGTCCCGCTCACCAAGCAGTTCGGCTGGAGTGCGTCGGAAGTGACGTTGACGTTTACGATCAGCATTTTCGTGCTGGGCCTCGCGGCGTTCTTTGGTGGCCTTTGGCAGAATCGTATCGGACCGCGTACCGTCGCGCTGACCGGAGGGGTCCTGTATGGGCTCGGAGTATTTCTGGCGAGCTTCTCAGCCAACAAACTGTGGTGGCTGTACCTCAGTTATGGATTGATCGGCGGAATTGGTCTGGGACTTTCATACATCATTCCGGTTGCGGTCCTGGTGAAATGGTTTCCTGATCGCAGAGGGCTGATCACCGGGATCGCGGTTGGTGGTTTCGGCGCCGGCGCTCTGATCACGGCCCCGGTCGCTACGAGACTCATTCAAAGCGTTGGTGTAATGAACACGTTTGCCTATCTGGGCATCGCATATCTGATCGTGACTGTTGTTGCCAGCCTGTTTATGCAGAATCCGCCCGAGGGTTGGAGGCCCGACGGTTGGACGCCAACTGCTTCCCAAACTTCGCAACGGGCCGGACGCGATTACACGCTCGGCCAAGCACTCAAGACCTGGCAGTGGTACGCGCTCTGGCTGCTTCTGTTTCTGAATACGTTCGCGGGCATTTCAATCATTTCGCAGGAAGTGCCGATCTTTGAGGAACTTGTCGGCGCAAGCGCAGTTGTGGCGGCGAGTATGGTGGGAGTGGCGGCCATCGGTAACGCATTCGGTCGAGTTTTCTGGGCCTGGGTTTCCGACTTAATAACGAGGCGAGCAACATTCTTCGTGATGTTCGTGCTTCAAGTTCTGCTCTTTTGGTTTCTGCCGAGCGTCACCGCCGTCTCATTGATGACGATTGTGGCGTTCGTTGTGCTGATGTGTTACGGCGGTGGGTTCGGTACCATGCCGGCGTTTGCCGCTGATTATTTTGGCTCGAAGAATGTTGGGCCAATCTATGGTCTGATGCTGACAGCCTGGGGCACCGCCAGCGCAGTGGGGCCGCTGCTGATCGCCCACATGCGACAGACGACCGGTTCTTATCACGGCGCGCTTCATGTGATCGCGGGAGTCATGGCGGTTTCAGCTCTGTTACCGATCCTCGTATCGCGGCCCCAGACAGGTTCGCCGACCCGAGAAGTCGAACCGGGTGGGCCGAGCCGAACCCGACCGATTGGATCGAAGGCATAAGTCGTACTTAGTCGTGAAGGTAATGAGTGAATTGTCAGGAGTTGTGATGAGCAATCGCCAGCTAGTTGCGCATAGCCGGGCCGCGGCGCAGTGTCAGAGTCGGAGAGTGCGGACCGCTCTCGCATCTGTAACGCGCTCTTGCATGATGACATTCATTTTGGCAGCCTCGGGCGGGCTCACGGCAGCGCAGACTCCACAAATCGACTCGCAACCGACAACCAGGGCACACGCGGTTAGTGCAGTAATCGATTCGGAGATAAAACAGATCAGAGGTGTCCTGCTATGCAGTGCGATCCTTTCAGGCTCAAGCACACCAGCCGCTGAACAGAAGTCCGACCTTGACGGAACCTACACCCTGGACGATGCCGACAGCGACAATATCGCTAAGGCAATCGAGGACGCGGTTGGCAAGTTGAACTTCCTGACACGACATATCGCCCGAGACCGCCTAAAGAAACTGAACCCCGCATACCGCCTGGTGGCCATCGCTTCTTCTCCCAATGAAATCAGCGTCAGCGTGGACGACCAGCAACCGTTACATGCACCAGCGAAGGGCACACCTGTCGCTTGGGCCGGTCCTGACGGAGGAAAGGTGAACGTTAGCATGCAGTTGGTTGGACGGCGTTTGGTGCAGACCTTCAATTCTGCAGAAGGGCGCAGGGTTAATGACTACACCCTAAGCCCCGACGGGCGGATGCTGACTATGCAAGTGACTGAAACGAGCCCCCGACTCTCTCAAGCCATCAGGTACAAGCAGGTTTACAGACGAGTCTCATGAAAGACGATGCGGACACTCATCAGTATGCTGCTCCCCAAACAACCTGTAATTACGACTTTCATACTTACTTCTTCCAGAAGCATTCGACTTAGTCAACTTCCGAGTTCAGAAATAGCGAAGCTTGTCTCACGAATGAGTCGTGAAACTGAAATAGCGATCCGTGACCAGCGTCGGAGTAGGTCAACAGCATCGCGTTCGGCAGGTGCTCGCTCAGCATGTAGGAGTTTCTAACCGGAATCATGTTGTCGAATACGCCGTTGACGACAAGGCAAGGCTGGCCTATTTTTCGAAGCTTTGCGAAGCGTTCGCCGCTGAATTGTTCCCAGGCGCGAAAAGCTGTGAGCTGGGCCATTGCAACGTTTGGCCCCGATATCGGTTCGCGATCAGCCCTACGTTTTGCGAGCCTCGCTACGAAAGCCGCGCCTGCCGCCTGACTCGACTCGCTTGGTGCGAAGAAGAGCTTCACCAGCTTTTGCAATCCGGGGAGATTAGAATCGTCAATGATCTTCTTCAACTCTGGCTTCTCCAGGTGCATGATGTCCTCGCCTCCCTCCGGAGCGGTAGCGACCAGGAGCATTCTCCTGACGAGCGACGGACGTTCCAGTGCTATCTCTTGCGCAACCATGCCGCCGAGAGAGAAACCAAGCAGGTCTACCTCTTCGAGGCCAAGGGCATCCACGAATGCGAGCGCGCGTGTTGCCATCCCAGGCACGCTATCGGGAACCTCTCCCGTCGAGCGCCCCACACCGGCGCTCTCAAACAGGATCACCTCGCGCCCCAAAGCAAGGGGGTCGGTCACTGAGGGGTCCCAGTTATCCAAAGTCCCAGTGAAGTGCTGAAGGCACAAGAGTGGTAGGCCTGCTCCTTTTCCGAAGCGGCGATACGCATATTTCTCGAGCCTGGCTTCGATGAATTGTGTTGGTGCCGTGGTGTTGCTCGCGTCAATCATTACGATGTCCTTTCTTAGCCTTATGACGAATTGCTTTTCGTTCTCCTTCAACGTGGGTCGGCGGCCAGACTTGGTGCCCGCGCTCCACGATCTAGTTGCAATCATCGCAATCGGCGGGCGTGCGAAGCAGCTTCTTCAATCACGGCTGCAACCTCCTTCGGCCGGGAGATGTAGACCGAGTGGCTGGCGCCTTGGACTTCAACCTTGCGACTGTTTGCCCGGGTGGCATACCACCGTTCGAGGTCAGGGTTGATTATTCTGTCTTTTGTCGGTACTACCATCCAACTCGGTTTACTTCTCCACGCCGGCGTCGTAATGACCGCTTTGAAATTGTCAGCGGCGTTGAGTACCTGCGATCGCGCCATAAAAGCGGCCTGTTCAGCAGACAGGTCGGCTGCAAAGTACTCATGAAACTGCGCGGGGTCCAGATAAGTGAAACCGTCAGCCGTCTTCTTTATCGCGTTAGACTTGCTGATGTCACTTGGGAAGCGTTTTCCGTCGTCAGCCTCACTCTCTCCAACATCCGGCATGTGGGCCGCGACATATACCAAACCAGCAACCGATGGATCCGTTCCGGCTTCAGTGATTACCGCTCCTCCATAACTATGAGCGACAAGAATGCATGGTCCATCTTGTTGAGCAAGGATGCGTTTCGTCGCAGCAACGTCTTCTTTAAAGGATGTCTCCGGCTCCTGGACTAGACGGACGCTGTAGCCATCTTTGACAAGAATGTCGTAAACGCCCTTCCAGCCGGAACTATCTGCCCAGGCCCCGTGAACGAGAACAATATTCCGGATGCGACCGTCTTCGTTCTGCGCGGAGAGTGCGCCGCAGGTCGACAGCAAAACTACGATGCAGAGACACCGAGACATTCCTAGTACTACCTTCATACTATTAATTGAATTACTCATCTGCTCGTTCCTTTTTCCCGAAACCAGTACCTTAGCGGCCGAGTGCGCCTCTCTTGTCCCGTTCTGCCAACTCAACTCCGAGTCGACTCAGACCGCGTCGCGCGCCGCATCTGCGAGCCCAGACTTGCTGCCGCTTGATTTCACAAACGCCAGCAGATCGGCGTTGAGCTCGTCCTTATTCGTGTCGGTTAACCCGTGCCCACCGCCCTTGTAGATCTTCAGCTTGGCGTTCCTGACCAGCTTCGCGGAACGCATGCCCGAGGCACCGATCGGCACGACCTGGTCGTCGTCGCCATGGCTGCTCAGCGTCGGCACGTCGATACGCTTCAGGTCCTCGGTGCAGTCGGTCTCCGAGAACGCCTTGATGCAGTCGT
>JAMQPH010000613.1 GCA_023717605.1 Pyrinomonadaceae bacterium | reverse complement strand
TACAATGAGGGCTTCGCGGCTTCCGATGATGTTTCCGGAGCGCTTATGGTCCGATGGTTACGATCGCTTTATTGCTGAGTGTGCCCCGCAAGTTGAAGCTCACCAAATAATCGCCGGGGCTGGTCATTGAGTCAGGAAACTTGACGACTATCTCCGTCAGCCAGTTGTGCCCTGGTACTTTGCCGACGAACTCGATCGTCAGCGGAAACGTTCCCTGAGACCCCTCAGCCTGGGCTGTCAGCACATCACCGGGTTGGACGTCGACGTTGCCTGCGAATAGAACAATGCGAGTTCGGTGATCGCTGCTGAAGTCCATCGTAGAGGTGAGCGCAAAGGGATCCCGCCGAAAAGTGACAGAGTCGAGCGCGAGTGCGCGTTGAGGGTCACCTTCTGTGTACAGAAATGGCCCGGTTGGTGTTGGAGAAGGCGTTGGATAGGGCGTAGGCGAGGGCGTGGGTGTAGGCGTAGGAGTTGGAGTTGGCACCGCGCCGGCGATGACCAGCAAGGTGACGCTCTGCGCCGGCACTGTCAGGCTAAGACTATTGCCGCCAAAGTTGATGTCATTGAGTCGCGTGATCGTATTAGCCGCGGTCAATTGCCAGACTTGCGCGCTGCCACTCGCGGAAAAGTTCGCGATGTTGATATTCACCGGTGTGTTGCTCGACAAAGACTTGTTGATAACCATCGTTGTTAGCGCTCCGTCGGAGGAGCGGACGGCCGCGAACGATGAAAGTGTGTCGGGATCTGGCACAGTATCTAAGACGCTGACGTCGCCAAAGGTTGATTTGTTCCCATCGTAATTGCGGAACATCTTCATGGCTTTGTAAGTAGGCGTTGAGGCGTCGGGCGTCGTCCAACGCGTTGCCATGTCTAAGCCCTCGCGTCCGAAGATCCCGTAGACGTCCGCCTGGGTGGTCGCTCCGTTAATGAATCCTTCGGCGCCCCAATTGTATTCAGTGATGCCAATCTGAAGTCCAGGATAGTAGCTGTTCACCCAGCCCCGAATGCGGGGGATCAATTGCACCCTGTTATTGATCCAGCTCTGATCGGTGTAATTCGGATCCCAAAGCGAACGAGTCGAGCGGTTGCGCAGCATCGACATCTGTGGAGAGACATCATTGCTGAAGGCTTCGCCGCCTTGCGGGTACCAGTGCACGGTAAAAACATCCAGACTGCGGTGACCTGCCTGGACGTCGTGCTGGTGCACTTGATCCAGAACCCAGGGTAGGTAATCCGCTCCGTTATGGGCGGCCCTATCAGGAAGATTACTCCAGCCGTGCAACCCACCCCATTGCTGATCGTAGCCGCTGTAGAAGTAACCGTTCCAACCCCACTCTTCCGGAGCGACTACGACTGCCGAAGGGTCGTTTGCTTTTACCTTCGAGGCGTAGTCGATGATCTTGTCCCTGATTTCATCCATGGCTGGTCCAGTGGGATGTACGTCCCGATGAGTCCAGGACCAAAGACTGGGTTCGTTATCCATCAGGTAGTATCGCAGGCCGCCGTTAGTAGCCGTACCCCATCTGCCAGTGAGGTGCTGCATCCAGCCCAACTGGAACTGCGAATTCGCAGGCATGTTGGCGTCATTCGGATCGTTGCCGGTGACGAACTGGCCGTCTGAGGCACGCACACCGTTGCCGGCGTCGGGGAACCATTGCCAATCGTTATCTGTCTGAGGCCCGTACTTGGCAATTGAGAAACTTGCGAGCTTGCCGCGATTTGGACCAAGCTTAGCCACCCAACCAATCAGCGGAATAGTCACCATCGACTGAGCGCCCACACTCTTGTTGGCTGCAATGAAGTCGTCGTTGAGCTTGCCGGGAGTCGCGCCGCCTGAGTCCAGGCTTTGGAAGTACCAATCGCTTCCGCGGTTATCGCAGTTCAATTGCCAGTTGTATTGAGAGGTGGCGTTACCGCCGCTGCGGTTCAAGGGGGAGTTGAGATCGTTCAATTGCGCTGCGGTTGCGTAGGCCACTCCGTAGATGTTTGGATTGATGGGTCGCCGATTCGCGGCCACATTGATGTTAATGGTTACTGCCGTGCCCTGGGCATGCCCGACCCACAAGCGCATAGAAGCAGCGCAGAGTGAGACAGCCAGGACAGCAATAAGGATTCGAAACCTCATTTGATCGACACCATCGGTCGGGAGCTTAGTGAGTGCTGGGGGCAGGGTCTAGTCATTGACTATCCTCCACTAAGTCCTACGAGGGGTCAAGACCCATTTTCGGTAGTGTCATATAATCCACTGCGACTGTCAGGATTTCTTTATTTGTTCTTCTCGAGCAACTCCACTAAAGCTTCCGGAGCACTCCATTGCGGATTGTGATCGGAGGTCAGTTGACTGATGGTCCAACCGCGCGTTTTCGCACGCTCTGCTTGAGCCGCGAAATCATCCGTTTTTGGCTCCTTGCCCGCTTCGACCGTTAAGATGTAGATCGCCGGAATTTGGAGTGCGGCTTTATTCTTCAGAACAATTGGTTCTGTGAATGTCTTCAGGGGTTGCGGCACGTCTTTCGGCACAGGCTGTTCCGGTTTGACCCAGGGAGGCACGATGTAGTCGCCTTGAATCATCGGCTTGATCCACGCCCCGCGCGCGCCGATTATACTCTGCAGGCTTTCGCCGTCGTTTGGTACCATGGCATCGACGTAAATCAGACGACGAATGCGATCCGGTACGCGATCTGCAACGCCCGTGATGACCATCCCGCCATAGCTGTGTCCCACCAGGACAACGTCGTGCAGATCTTCGAACAGGATTGTATTGACGACATCATCAATATGCGTACTCAGCGCAACAGCGGGAGTCGCCAGGTGCACCCGCTCGCCAAGGCCGGTCAATGATGGCCGGTAAACGATGAAGCCTTTCTCTCGGAGAAGCGCATCAACTTTGCGAAAAGCCCAACTACCGCCCCACGCCCCGTGAACAATCACGAAAGTCGGTTTGGCCGGTTTCTGAGTCTGGGTGTTGGCAGGTACAGTTGTTAAAAAGAGAATCAGCAGTCCCAATGTAGCAATCTTAGCTCGCATGTCCGAATCCTTTCTTTGTTTTGTCTCTAACTCAAAAGTTGGAGCTCATAAAGGCGGTTTCACGCAAAGACGCAAAGGGGCAAAGACGCAAAGAAACGCCTTTTGCAAACGTTCATCGTTGCGGCATTTTACATCTTTGCGTCTTCGCTCCTTTGCGTCTTTGCGTGTGAAATCTGCTGCTTTTCTTCAGCGTTCGGTATCTCTTGCCTAATGTGTATTGTCTTTCTGCCCCAGAATCTTGAGATTCCTCCCGATCAATTCGCGTCTTTGCTCAACCAATTCGCGTCTTTGCTCAACACCAGCGAACGAGCGCAGTGGGTCAGGCGGCGTATTGATCACGTAATCAAGTAGCCGTTCAATGCTGCTGGTGGCAACGTGCAGGCGTGTGCCAGAAGAACCGTAGTAAATCAAGACCTCGCCATTTTCCCGTCTCACCCAACCATTGCTGAACACGACATTTGAGACATCGCCGACGCGCTCGACACTTTCCGGGGCGATGAAGTAGCCGCCCGGCTGATGGGTTACGTGCCATGGCTCGAGCAGGTCACAGAGAAAAAGATAAAGCACATAACGCAATCCCGCGGCGGTCCCGCGCACGCCGTGTGCAAGATGGAGCCAACCTTGTTCGGTTTTGAGCGGCGCAGGGCCGAGTCCATTCTTGACCTCTTTGATGGTGTGGTAATGGCGCTGCTCGATGATGCGTTCATTGTCGATGACGGCACGTTCGATATTGTCAGCCAGACCCAAGCCGATACCGCCTCCGGTTCCGGAGTCAATGAAATCATCCTGTGGCCGGGTATAGAAAGCGTATTTGTTGTCCACGAATTCAGGGTGCAAGACAACATTGCGTTGCTGTGGTGAACGGGTTCGCAGATCGGGCAGACGCTCCCAGGTCCGCAAGTCTCTGGTGCGCGCGATTCCTCCCTGTGCGACCGCGGCTGACAGATCGCCTGGTGGGGCGTTGGGATCCTTGCGCTCGGTGCAGAACAGTCCGTAGATCCAGCCGTCCTCGTGTTGGACCAGGCGCATGTCATAAACACTAATGTCTGGGTCATCGGTTTCAGGCATCACGATGGGATAGTCCCAAGAACGGCACAAAGTAGCTCAGAAGCAGAACCAGCGACAAGACAAAACTTTCGCGCCCGTACGGCAAGCGCGAGACCGATGTCGCTTTGTCCGAGAGATTTCCCCCCAATTGAGATCAGTTAAGGTTTCTTCAATGCGGCTTTGCCTCCCCAGTGCGGAAAGGCTTCGCTTTTCCGGGTGTCCCTATCAATTTGTCGAGGTTACGCCTTCGCCTCGCGCTACAGAGGCATAGCCTCAGAACTCAAGGGGGTATTTCCGGAAAGGCACAGCCTGTCCGCACGGGAGGCGGCAGAGCCGCTGAGTTCACTCTGCCTGTGTTATCTTATGCAGCCTTCAATTCCGCAGCCGTTGGTCGTTACCTGTTTCCCAAAGCAAGGTGCACTAACACAACACGAAGGATCCCTTACCGATGAAACGAGGATCTGGAATCAAAGCCAATAGAGTGGTCGTAATCTGGATGGGTCTGTTCATTCTCGCGCTGGTCCTTCTTCCCGACTCTCGTCTAACTGCTAATCCGCAGACGCTGTCGCTACCTCCCGATCAAACTCAACCTCAGTATCCGTTTCAGAATCCTGAGCTTCCTATCGAAGAAAGAGTAGCGAACATCATTTCGCTACTGACCATCGATGAAAAGATTGCTTGCCTGAGCACTAATCCGAGCGTGCCGCGACTCGGGATCAAAGGCAGTGGTCACGTCGAAGGCATTCATGGGTTAACACAAGGTGGCCCGGGGAAATGGGGACGACCCAGGACAATCCCTTCTACTACGTTTCCCCAGGGTATTGGCCTGGGTGAAACATGGGACGCCGAAATTGTGCGTCAGGTGGCTGCAGTTGAAGGGCTCGAAGCCCGATACGTTTTTCAAAGTAAGAAGTATCAACAGGGGGGCATTGTTATCAGGGCGCCAAACTCCGACCTGGGGCGGGATCCGCGTTGGGGGAGAACAGAAGAGTGTTACGGTGAAGACGCCTTTTTCAACGGCAGTATGACGGTGGCTTTCATTAAAGGTCTGCAAGGCGACCATCCGAAATACTGGCTATCGGCGGCACTAATGAAACACTTTCTGGCCAACAGTAACGAGAATGACCGCGGCAGGTCATCTTCCAATTTCGACGAAAGACTTTTCCGCGAGTATTACTCTGTTCCGTTTCGCATGGGCGTTCTCGAAGGTGGATCGAGGGCCTTTATGGCTTCCTACAATGCCGTCAACGGCATTCCGATGCACGTAAACCCGATTCTGGAAAACGTCGCCCGGAAAGAGTGGGGACAGGACGGCATCATCTGCACCGATGGCGGCGGCATGCGTCTGCTGGTCACAGATCACAAATACTCCCCGGATTTTGATCACGCGTCCGCCGCTGTTATTAAGGCAGGCATAGGCCAGTTCCTTGATGACTACCGCGACCCTGTCCGCAGTGCGCTAAAGAGGGGATTACTGGCTGAAAAAGATATTGACGAAGCTCTAAAGGGAAATTTCAGAGTCATGATCCGTCTTGGCTTGCTCGACCCGCCCGCACTAGTTCCTTACTCGAGCATCGGCAGCGAGGCAGAAGATCCCTGGTTGCGCAGCGACCACAAGGCACTGGCAAGGCTGGTGACGCAAAAGTCCATCGTGTTGTTGAAGAACTCGAACAATATTCTGCCCCTGGACAAGACCAGCGTGAGATCCATCACCGTAGTTGGGCCGCGGGCCACCGAAGTGCTGCTCGATTGGTACAGCGGCACACCTCCTTACCGTGTCTCTCCGCTCGAAGGAATTAAGAACAAAGTGGGTTCAAGCGTGAATGTGAGGTGGTCGCCCGACAATGATGAGGCCCTCAAACTGGCGCGAGGTTCCGACGTGGCCATCGTGTGTGTGGGTAATCATCCAAACGGCGGCCATGATAACGAATGGGCCAAGGTTTCTGTGCCCAGCGAAGGGCGAGAAGCGGTGGATCGAGAGACAATCACTCTTGAGCAAGAAGAGCTGATAGAGAAGGTCTACAAGGCAAATCCTAAAACCATCGTGGTGCTGATCTCCAGTTTTCCTTACGCAATTAACTGGAGCCAGGCCAACATTCCCGCGATCCTCCACATGGCCCTGAACAGTCAGGAGGAAGGGAACGCATTGGCCGACGTGTTGTTCGGCGACTACAACCCTGCCGGCCGACTGGTTCAGACCTGGCCCAAGGTGCTCGAACAGTTACCACCGATGATGGATTACGATATTCGTCACGGCCGGACCTATATGTACTTTACCGGCCAGCCACTTTATCCGTTCGGCTATGGTGTGAGTTATACCGCCTTCGCTTACTCAAATTTGCGCACCAGTTCCGGCACCATACCCGCTAAAGGCACAGTGACCATTAGCGTCGATGTGAAGAATACCGGAACTCGCGCGGGCGAGGAGGTGGTCCAGATGTACGTCAAACACTTGAACTCCTCGGTAGCGAGACCAATAAAGGAATTGAAGGGATTCAAACGTGTAATGATTGGGGCTGGCCAGACGACCACCGTTACGCTGCCGTTAACAGCAGAACGCCTGGCGTATTGGGATGCAAGCAAACAGGCCTTTGTGGTGGAAAAAGGCGAGATTCAAATAATGGTCGGGTCTTCTTCGGCTGACACTAAGTTGACTAAAAATATCAGGGTCGGTACAAACCCCTAACCGAGCATGGAACAGTTTCACGCAAAGGCGCAAACGGAGCAAAGACGCAAAGAAGAATGCGGATTAGCCTTTGCGTCTTTGCCACCTTTGATGTCTTTGCGTGGGATGTCTTACCTGCTCACAACACAAGTGTGATTATTGAGTGCGCCGGGCTGTTTGTTTTGACGGCAGTACCTTCTATCCAGGTTTGGAAAGCTATCTCCTTTTCCGTTTGATTGAGCACCACCACGGCAATCCTTCCATCGGGATTAATGAATGCCGTTGCCAGGAGGTCGTCTGAATTTGAAGAACAGACAATTCGTTTCGCTCCCGGACGGACAAACTTCGAAAAGTGGCCGAGATAGTAAAACGAATTCATGTAAGTGAGAGCGCCGGTGCGCGTGTCGCAGATGATTGGCGCCATACAATAGTTTCCGACGTGATTGGGACCGCCTTTCTCGTCAAGAATTACGTTCCAGGCAGTCCACCCCGACGCCCAATTGTTAAAATCCATAACCATGGACTTGCCAAAAGTTTCACCCCACTGCCAGTCATTGACCTTGGCGGCATCGAAAGTCGCTTCTGTACCTTCAGTGAACATCAATTCCTTGTTCGGATACGCGTCATGGACCAGTCGGACATTATCGAAATGATCTCCCGTGTACCAGTGAAACCCTGTTCCCCAGACAAACTTTGCAGCCTCCGGGTCGTCGTACATCACTTTGGCGCGTTGATAGATGATTCCGCGGTTATGGTCCCAGATCATTAGTTTCAATCGTGACAAGCCAGATTTCTGCAAAGTTGGACCGAGATGGTTTTTGACAAAGTCTCTTTCCTCGGCGGCGGTGTAGATACAAGATTCCCATGTCTGCTTAGCCATCGGCTCATTTTGCACGGTCAATCCCCATAGTGGAATACCGGCCTTCTCATACTCCTGCACGAATCGCACGAAATAATTTGCCCAGGTAGCGTAGTATTCGGGGCGCAGTTTCCCGCCCTGGAGCATGTCGTTGTTTGTTTTCATCCACGCGGGCGGACTCCACGGAGAAGCATATAGTTTGAAGTCACGGCCGGTTTTCTCCAGCGCGGCTTTGATGAAGGGTATTCTATATTTCAAATCAGGCTTGATGTTGAAGTGCTGTAGACCTTTGTCGCCCGGTACCTCCGCGTACGTATAGCTGGCGCTGGAGAAATCGCAACTGTGAATACTCGTACGGAAAAGCGAGAATCCGTTGCCCTGCTCTTTATCGAAGAGAGCAGTCAGAATTTCCTGTTGCTTGCTGACCGGTAGTTTGTAGAAAGTCTCGGCAGAGGCGTCGGTAAGGGCGCCACCAATGCCAACGATCGTTTGAAACGTTTTGTCTTTGTCGATGATAACTGTCGGGATATGTTCGTCAGGTTCGCCGGCAGGTTCAAACTTGAGCGATGCCTTTTTTGTCAGTCTGTCAGTCGTCGCCTTCGCGGTCACGTAGACGTCAGCTGCTCTGGCAGACCTGACGGCCGCAGCCTTGCGGGGAAGTGGACTGTTTTCTGCGGTCCGCGTAGAGACATTCAGGCAAACCGTTAGAACGAGAACTACTAAGAACAGTTTTGAACCAACGGAGTATCGAGTGTCGGATGAACGCATCGTGTTTTTCATGGATCAGCTTTTATACGAACGTGCTGCTGAAATGCAAATTGGAAACCGAGGGGAACGAACCGGTCTTGGTCCACGTACAATTCAGCAATTACAAAATCGGTTACTCTGAAAAAGAAATCAGGACCATTCAAGGAAGAAAATTGGCAGGTTAGGAAGGGCGGTTTACCCAAGCAACTACAGGAGGATTCCATACGATGGCCGCGAACAGGCTGGGAGTAGGATTCATAGGCAGCGGATTCGTTACGCGCTTTCATATTCAGTCGTGGCTCGGAGTACGCGATGCTGATGTGCTCGGGATCTACAGCCCAAACCGGGCTCACGCGGAGGCGACAGCAGAATTCGCCCGCAACCTTCGTGTGGGAAACGCGAAGGCGTTCAACTCGATTCAGGAGATGATCACCGCGCCCGAGATAGACTGCCTCTGGCTCTGCGCGCCAAACCATCTGCGTTTGCAACACATGCAGACTATCTGCGACGCGCTTCAGTCTGGTACAGGCAAGCTGATTGGCATTGCGTGCGAAAAGCCTTTGGCGCGCAACGTCGCTGAGGCGCGCCGGATGGTTGAGCTGGTTGAACAATCGGGGTTGCTGCACGGTTATCTCGAAGATCAGATGTTTGCGCCGGGGATCAGACGCGGGAAGCAGATCATCTGGGACCGAGCCGCGGTCCTCACCGGCCGCCCATATCTTGCCCGTGCTGCTGAAGAGCACAGCGGCCCGCACTCACCCTGGTTTTGGCAAGGTGAACTGCAGGGCGGCGGGGTGCTCAATGACATGATGTGCCATAGTATCGAGGTCGCGCGATTCATGCTGACGAAGCCAGGCGCGTTGCGCTCAACCGTACGGCCGCTGAAAGTTTCAGCGCAGATTGCGAGTCTGAAATGGTCTCGCCCCGAGTATGCGATAGCTCTAAAACAGAATATGGGTCCGGAAGTTGACTACCAAAACAAACCGTCCGAGGACTTTGCCCGGGCAACGATTAACTATGCGGATGAAGAAGGAAATCCGCTGATAGTCGAGGTGACGACCTCCTGGAGCTATGTAGGTCCGGGTTTGCGTTTGAGTCTGGAATTGCTGGGGCCGGAGTATTCGCTTTCCATGAACTCGCTGGATAGCGGACTCAAGTTGTTTCTCAGCCGCAAGGTTCAGGGCGAGGCAGGCGAGGACATGGTTGAGAAGCAGAATGCCGAACAAGGTCTGATGCCGGTGCTGGGGAATGAAGCTGCCGAGTACGGTTACGAAGCACAGAACCGCACTTTTGTTCAGTGGTTTCTGGACGGTAAGCAACCCGAGGAGAGTTTTTACGATGGACTCGAAGTTACGGAGTTGCTGATGACTGCTTATATGAGTGCCGAGCGGGAACGCACGATCGAGTTCAAGCCTGAGGGCCTTGATAACTACGTGCCACTTGTGGCGCAGGGCGTGTGGAAGGGTCGATGAATGTTGTTGCGCACAGGTGAAGAGCACCATCATCCAGGCAACGAGCGATGATAGACGATGAAAAGTAAACTCCTACTCATTGTTAGGCTCATAGTACTGGTGCTGCTTTACTTCATTTGCTTTGCCGGCGTCTCATCAGCACTATTTCAGTTGCCCCCACAACAACCCACTCCTGCCGAAGCCAACCCTGTACTTGCGTTATTGGTTGTCAGTTGTCTGAATACTGCTATCTTGAGTTACGTCATCATCCGATCCCGTTGGGTTGGCTGGAAACTGATTGGCGCAATCTTCCTCATATTTTTTGGTATCTCGACCTTCATGTCGCAGATCGAGACCGCCTACTTCGTGACTCGTTTGCCTCCTGGCATGTTGCCGCGACTCTTCCTGGCCGGCGGGATAACGGCTGCAATTTTCTCCCCCCTTGCAGTACTGGTGTTGGGAAAAAAGAGGCATGACGGGCCGGACAAAGAAGTGAGCGCGCGCTTGGACATGCCTCTCGGTGAATGGGTCTGGAAGCTGTCCCTGATTGTGGTAGTCTACCTCGTCATATATTTCACTTTCGGCTACTTCATCGCCTGGAGAAGCTCCGCAGTCCGCACTTACTACGGCGGAAGCGATCCGGGAAGCTTCCTAGCGCAGATGAATATCGTGCTACGAGACACGCCCTGGCTTTTGCCGCTTCAAGTTGTGCGGGCCATGCTCTGGACGGGTTTAGCCGTGCTGGCTATTCGCCTGATGAAGGGTCTTTGGTGGGAGATCGGATTAGTAGTTGGACTGCTATTCGCGATACCGAATGCTCAATTACTAATACCCAACCCGTTCATGCCTGCAGAAGTACGGATGGCGCATCTCTTAGAAACGGCGTCTTCCAATTTCTTGTTCGGATGGCTGGTGGTTTTGGTGCTATTCACAACAATTGGAAAAGCGAAGGTGACCTGATTGAACACTCAACAAACAAGATCGTTCTCCGCGCACGACCTGCTGTTAATGTTCATTGCTTTCTTCGGCATCTTTGTTTACGGACTGCTTGCGGCACTACCCGGTTCAGTACTTCCCACGCTCGAGCGTAACCAATATCTGCCCAACGATAGTGCGGTTGCAACTTTCTTGCTGATTAATGCGATTGGCGCGGTGTTGGCGTACCTGGTAAGCGGGCCGATCATCGACCGCCTGGGAAAGAAGTTTGCGCTCTTGGTTGGAGCCGCAGTCGTCATCGCTTCAATGGGCGGTTTCGCACTGACAGTTACAAGGGTTCAGGCGGCGGCGGCTTTGCCACTTATCTTCGCTTGTTCACTGGCGCTTGGAATGGGTGCAAATGCAATTGTCGCTTCGGGTCATGCGCTGGTCGTCGACATCGCTCCCGCTTGGCGCAATTCCGCGCTTAACCTGCTGGACATCTGTTTTGGCCTGGGACTGGCGGCGCTGCCGCTGGTTGTGCAGAGCTTGCAGCAGCGCGGTGGATTAGGCCTGATCTTCTCGGCTCTCGCCGGTATGACCGTAGTCTTGTTCGTGTTGGTGCTGGCGCCCCGGTTTCCAGTGCCAATGCATTCCGGGTCAGCGGCGATTGGCGAAGCAGCGGGCCTCTTTCGCAACCCTTCGTTCTTGTTGCTGGCGCTCGGGCTCTTCATGTATGTCGGCGCTGAAGTATCAGTAGGCAAGTGGGTCGTCACGTTCATGCAGCGCGATGAGCGAATCCTCGCAAGCCAGGGACTAGATACTACCCGACTGCAGGAGCTTGCACATTTCTCACCCGAGTCGCTGAGCCGGTTCTTTGAAACTGATCCGCTCGGCGTTGCTGTGGCTGGATATGCGCTTGGGACTCTTACATTCTTTGCGATAGCGCTGCTCTTAGGCCGTTTGGTGTCGAGTTTTGTGTTGGCCATCCTTCGCGTGAATAGTTTTCTCTTGATAACTGCAGGCTCAGTAATAACTACCGTCTCACTGATCATTGCCCTTACTGCGAGTACGGCGGAGACAGTGCGTCTGGGGTTAATCGTGGCGGGATTTGGAATGGGCCCGATCTTCCCCACTTCGGTTGGTCTGGCGTCGGTAATGATGCCCAAAATTGCCGGCACGGCAATGAGTCTGGTGATGGGTATTGGCTTCGCCGGGCTCCTGGTAATTCCACCGGCGGTTGGTTATGTCTCGAGCGCGGTGGGCGGCGATACGGGCAATTTGCGCGCGGGACTGGTGGCCATAATGGCGGCATGTGTATTGATGCTGGCCTTCCACATTCTGCTCACACTCCGCGAGAGTCGCCGCTCGTTTCTTCCCGAAGATGCGTTGGAGAGAGACGCGATAGTCCAGGCGGAGTAGACAGACATTGCGGGCGCGAAGGATCTATCGCGTGAATACTCGAGCACTTCTAATAATTTGCAGGTAAGGAAGGCGGACCCTGATACTCAATAGAGGCGGCCTAGAGCGGGCGAGTATGATTCACCCGCTCTAACATCTTCCTTCGACCAAAAAGGAGGCCGCCCA
>JAMQPH010000596.1 GCA_023717605.1 Pyrinomonadaceae bacterium | reverse complement strand
TTTGGAAATTCGAGGTGGCTCCGACGGGAGGCGCGACGTTATCAGGAAGTCTAATAACCAACTGGACAGGCAAGCGTCTCTTTGCGGCGGCTTCATCGCAGACCAATCCACCCGCTGCCGGAGAGTATTACCCGACTCAGGCCATCTATTTTCCGCCTGCGCTTGCGTACGATGCAACCGGCAATCTGTGGATTTTCCTCGGAACAGGGGATCGGTACCACCCGAACAACACGGCTTCGAACCGTTTTTATGGCATTAAAGAAAATACCAACATGACAAACGGTAGCCCGCTGACGGAGTCGTCGCTGACAAATATGAGCACCGGTGGGACGATCACCCAGGGGTGGTATGTGCCTTTGGCAAGCAACGAGAAGGTTTTGGCCTCTTCCGACGTTTTCAATTCTATTGTCCTGTTTACAACCTTTACGCCGGTAACCGCGGCGGTATGCGGGACGGGCGGCGGGGACGCAAAACTTTACGCAATCAACATGTCTACCGGAGACGCTGCACTCGACCTGACCACAGGCGCGGTGCTGGCTGCGGGTCAGAGCGCCTTAACGGCGGCGAAAACCATTGGAACCGGCATCCCGTCTAAACCGATCGTAATCATGAGCCAGTCCGGTAACAAGGCCACTCCGTATGTCATTACGGGAACGACGAACCAGCAAATCGCGAACACCCAGATACCTCAAATCACAGTTCGCAGGCTCGTCGGCTGGCGCGAGGTGTTTTGAAAGTGAAATCGCTTTGTAGGTTATTCACGCTCTCTGGTCTGCTACTTTTTTCGGTCCCGGTTTTGGCTGCGTCCGAAGAGGCGGTGGAGCGAAATAACGTTGGTGCCAGACTGCTCGAACAAGGCAAGGCGGACGCTGGGATCGCCGAGTTTCAGCGGGCCCTCAGTCTGGATCCGAAGTACTTCCCCGCTCGCCTCAATCTCGCGTATGCTTATGAGCGCGCGGATAGGATTGAAGATGCGATGGAGGCATACCGAGAAGCCATCAATTTTCAGCCGCAAAATTTCTTCGCCCACAATAACTTGGGTGTTCTCTACGACAAGAAGGGACTGCATGACGCGGCGGTTCGCGAGTTTGAAATTGCCGTTGCGATCGAGCCGGACAACGCGATGGCGTTGAAGAATCTTGAAACCGCTAAAAAGAACCAAGCGGCGATAAAGTCGCGGCAAGCAAAAATCCTGCAGGCAGAAAGAGAAGCGCAAGCCAAACCTAATAGTCCGCAGGCTTCCTACAACCTGGCCCGAGTCTATGCTTTCTACGGTGAGAAAGAACTCGCCTATGAATGGCTCGCCAACGCTCTCAAGCAGGGTTACAGGGACATTGGTTATCTAAAATCCGATCCGGCTCTCAACAGCATCCGAGAGGAAAGAGACTTTCAATTGCTTTTGAGACCGTACAGTCCTTAGAACCGAAGAATCGCCCAAGCGTTGCGCAATTTCCGCCTGACCTTTTCCTGCGTTAATCACTGTGATCGACTAGGAGAGTGTGCGCTTCTGGAATTGAGAACATGCCGGCCACAGTTCTCAAATTCCACTGTCCGGCATGTTGGCACAAGAGATGCCAAAGAAGTACAAAAATGATTTCTAACGGAAACGCTGGTCTATAGACCCACGCAATCTCGCACCACGCAGAAAACTCCAATCCTATGTATTGACACGCCCCCTGCTCGGACGTATTTTCCGCCAGCGCAGGAGGGACGTCATGAACTCTGAAGCCAAGCATGGCTATTCTCTGATCGAGCTGATCGCTACGATGGCGATGGCAGGCATTCTAGCTGCGATCGCTCTGCCGAGCTGGAACAAGCTGTTACCTTCCTACCAGCTCGACAGCTCGGCACGTCAGGTTCACTCTGAACTCTACAGTATCAAAATGCGCGCGGCAGCGGAGAACGTGGGGTTCCAACTTGTCTATTCCGATGGCGCGGTGAGCTATTCAATTAAGAGAGAATCAGCCGTACTGGTGACGAAGCCGTTGCCGGCAGGCGTGGTCGTTACAAACGCCGGTGCAATCTCTTTCTCTCCGAGAGGAACTGCGAGCGCCAACCGGATCCGGCTGCGAAGCTCAGATGGGACGTGCAAACAGGTGGTGGTGAGTCCGACAGGCAGAGTTCGTATCTGTAAGCCGAGTGATTGCAGTGGAGATTGTTAGAGCATTTCTGAAATTGCAGAACGTTGGTTGGCACCAGAAAGGGTTCACCTTCAACGAAGTCCTAGTGGCAATCAATGTCATTGTCATTGCCATATTAGGCTATTCGTTGAGTACAGTTGGAGTCATTCGAGGAAACCTGACGAACGACAACACTACTGCGGCGATCAACTTGGCGCAAGATAAGATGGAGCAGCTAAAGGCGCAAAAAAATCTAGTCAATGATGACCGGTGTCCCAGCGCAGGTGACCGTGCAATTACAGCTACTGGGACGCTTAACGGAATATTTGACCGGTGTTGGAGGATTGTTGATTCTCCCCTCGGACCGCATCTAAAACAAATCGATGTCACGGTCTCGT
>JAMQPH010000583.1 GCA_023717605.1 Pyrinomonadaceae bacterium | reverse complement strand
GCGCTGGGGATCCATTGGCTACCGCTGGTCTGCGTATTGAGACGTCCTGCCGACGCTAAGTGGGGAATCCATTTGCTACCAGTGGTTCTGTGGGTTGAGAGCTCTTGGTGATGCTTGAGTGCTGGGATCCATTGGCTACCGAGGCTGTGTAAAAACTCAGAAATCCCAAAACTCGGGGGATAGAAAATCATTCGTCGTGATCGAAAAACTCATTACAGGTCAAATACGGGCCAAGATTTTTCCGAGAAAAGTTTTGAATCGAGTTTTTACACAGTCTCTGTAGCCAATGGATCGGGCACTCACTAGTAGGGACCATCAACGCTTCAGCTCGATCGCGGTGTGTTCCTTCCGGGGTCGAGTGCTGAGATCCATTGGCTACCGCAAACGGTTCAGTAGTGGTGGCGCCTGCTCCCTGCTCTCGAACTATGAGACTGGCACCGCTTCCAGCTCGGTAACCCGGTCGGACTGGATCTCTGCAACTCGTGGTTCTGCTGGCGTTCGCTTCTTCAGCTTGACTGAGCCCGGTCGAATCTGACCATCGTTGCATGCCTCAGTAAAGGCAGCCACTACGCGAGCATCGTAGCGAGTGCCAACAAAACTCTGTATTCGCGCGACTGCGTCTTCAAACTTCATAGCCTGCTGGTAGGGCCTGTCCGTAGTCATGGCGTCGAAGGTGTCGGCTACCGCCACAATTCGACCCATCAGAGGGATTTCGTCGCCCTTGAGTCCCTGCGGATAACCTTGACCATCGATCATCTCGTGATGCATGTACATCCCCGGCAGGAAATCTTTGATTGCGGGAATCTGCGACAGGATCTTGTAGCCCTTTTGTGGATGCTGCTTCATTATCTCGTACTCTTCATCTGTCAGTGCAGCGGGCTTTTTCAATATGCTGTCGTCGATTCCAATCTTGCCCACATCGTGGAGCAAGGCGCTAACTCTTATCTTCTCGCATTCATCGTCGGGCAGATCTAACCGCTGGGCAATTGCGACCGAAACTCTCGATACTCTCTCCGAGTGGCCACGTGTATAAGGATCTTTGCCGTCGATTGCCGCGGCCAGGGCCTTAACCGTTCCGAGAAAGAGCTGTCTATTCTCTTCAACGGAGCGCTGCAGATCCTGGATGAAGTGCTCAAGCTGATCCGTCATGAGGTTGAAAGAACTGCCCAGATCTCCAAGTTCTGTCTTGCTGCGGATCTCGATGCGCTGAGAGAAGTCACCCGACGCAATACGATGCGCGCCGGCGGCCAGATCCTGAACCGGGTTAGTCAGTTTCTTGGCAAAGAAGAACCCAAGGAAAATTGTTAGTAACCCGGCAACCAAACTTATCCAAAGTGTTTGCCAGCGCATGTCGGTCACGGACTTCAAGGCAGCCGCTTCGTCCTGAATGGCAATTACTCCAAGTCGGGAATTCTTGTCCAGCTCCGCAGTCGCATAGGATCCGAGCATCTCCAGTTTACGATCGTCCCGCACCGCACTGAATGGAGCCAGCGCTGATTGCACCTGAGCGCCCGACTCCTGCCAATCCTGAACCACTTTGAGATCAGTCATCGGCTTGGACGAAAAGGCAACATTGGCCTCAGGGTGGGCCACCGCCCGCCCGCTTTGATCGACCACAAAAACGACGGGCAAACCTGCATCGAGCAACTCGCGCTCACTCTTGGAGCTCAGTTGCTGAACCGCCTCAAAGACTTCCTGAAATGAAACGACCGCCACCACGGCTGCAAGGACATCGCTGTTCTCACCCATTACGGGTGCAGCCACAGTGAGCGCCATCTCCTGACCCGAACGAATGATCTGTGGCCGGCTCACCACCAGGCCTTTACCACTCATTTTTGCCAGCACTTCGCTTACCCGCTCGTCCACTTCTTCTCGCTTGATCACGTCTGGCTGAAATGCCCTGTGAAGCTCTCCTTCCACCGGCCAGATAGCGAGGGCGATAAGATTAGGATCTTCCTGCAGCGTCTTCTGCAGCTTCGCGTCGTATCCTCGATTGTTTAGGGAACTAATTCCACCCGAGATCTCAAACGCTCTTGCCAAGCCTGACACGACGTCTCGATACCGCTGTCCATAAAGCTCAATCTGCCGCGCCTTGTCCTGCACCAACTGGGCCTGATAACGTCCCTCCACGGAGCGCAATTCCTGCGCGCTGCGGCCAGAGAGCAGTAGTCCGGCAAATGCCAGGGGCAACAGACCGGCCAACAAAAGCACGCCAAGAACTATATAAAGGAGGCGAATGCGCCCAAGGTTCACAAGCATTAAATGGGGCCTATTGAGTCAGTGTGCGGAATCGAGGTAGTTCAGGAAGGCTGTCGCAAAGTGCCGGACTTCGAGTCCGGCTGACTTTGCATTATCGTCGAGGCCGCCTGTGTGTGTCAATGAGTTGTGCATAGTTTAACTCATTGTTGAGTAGGATTTTAACTTCAGATCTCGCACGGATGGGGGCAGAATAACGCGACGAGGCTGGCCTAATGGCTTGGAAGCCAAGTAATTGCCCCTTTCGCTGTAGGAATGGGTCAAGGGTCGGGATCCCCACGGTCCCCAGAGTGTTTTGTCGGCTCAAGAGCGGCTGGCCGCGTCTAACCTAGGTGGGCGCAAAGTTCAGTCCGCGCTCGACATAGGGAATTGAAAGCGGGACCAGCGGTCAGTCAAAACTAAGACAGGATGGAAACCGCCACGAGCGACGAGCAGATTGTAGAGCGCGCTTTAACAGGAGATGCTGAGGCTTTCGGCGAGATAGTACATCGCTGGGAGCGACGGATCTTTGCGCTTGCCTACGGCATGCTTGGTCGCGAAGATGACGCCCGTGACGCAACCCAGGAAACGTTCCTTGCAGCTTTCAGGAATTTGCGAGGTTTTCGCGGAGAGGCGAAGGTCTCATCCTGGTTGCATAGGATCGCTGTCAACCAGTGCATTACGCGTCAACGGCGAGCGCAGGTAAGAAAGGAAGCGGCCATTGAAGATGAAGAAGAAAGGCACGCCGCAAACTTTTCTTCCCCCATGGAACTCTCTCCTGCTCGAATGGCTGAGGGCAGAGAGAGCATCGATGCTGTTAGGCGCGCGGTGAACAGTCTCCCGCTAGACCTACGCCAGGTTGTACTGATGAAGGAATTCGAAGAGCTGACTTTTCGAGAGATTGCTGAAGCTTTGGATTTGCCGTTGAGCACCGTGAAAAGCCGTCTCTACACCGCGATGCGCCAGTTGCAGATGCGACTCCAGAAATTCGGCATTGTAAAGCAGCTTAAGGCAGGAGAGAGCGATGGATAAGATACCCGCTGCCCCGATTTGTGAACGTGGAAACGATCTGATGGCGTTTCTCTATGGTGAACTCGAGAAAAGCGCTGTACAGGATTTCGAACGGCACCTTCTCAGTTGTGCTGACTGTGAATCAGAACTCGGGGCTTTCAAACAGATTCGATCCTCAGTCGTTGCCTGGAGACAAGAGTCGCTGGGCGGTGCTAGTGCTACTTCGGCCGATGCCTCCGCAGCTGGCGTTCGAGTATCCGACCTTGGCAGGCCATCGGCGATATCAGCCATCCGAGAATTTTTTGCGCTCGCGCCCTTGTGGATGAAAGCTTCGATAGCCTTCGCCTCTGTTCTATTCTGTGTACTCTCGGTTCTCGCGCTCGCCCGTCTTTTCGAGAATCCTCAACCCGTCGTCGTCGCAGACGAGAAACTCTATACACAGCAGGAGCTGCAGGCGAAGATCGAAGAGGCGGTGAAATCCAGGCTACAGGATCAGGAGACTCAGAAGGCTCAGAAGCCTAATGTTGCGGACAACGACAACCAGCAAGTCAAGACTCCTGGAATAGGCACGAACCGATCAACTGAGCGCGTTGCCGCCAATCCGAGAGTTGGGCGCGGCCCGCTCACAAAGTCGGAGCGTGAGCAATTGGCTGCCGATTTGAGATTGATAACTCCGCAAGATGATACTGATCTCGATCTTTTGGGCGACCGAAACAATCAGTAGGCCAGGTAAGGTGATCATGAGCATGATTAGAAAAGCAATGCTGTTGGTGGTGGCGACCGTGGCGACCTCGCTGCTTGTCGCCACTCCCTCCTACGCGTTGGGCGCCTATCAACAGCCACAACCCGATTCTCAACAGCGCCCGGCTGGAGATGACCCAATCAGAGAATTGAATCTAACCCCGGAACAGCGTGAGCGAATTCGGGCCATCCGTGAGCAGTTGCAAGCAGAGAGAGCAACGATCAATCAGCGTTTAGGCGAAGCAAACCAAGCCCTCGACGAAGCACTGGATGCCGATAATCCGGACGAAAGCATGATTGAACAACGCTTACGTGATGTCGCAGCCGCCCAGGCGGCCGTTATGCGCATGAGAGTGTTGACTGAAGTAAGGATTCGACGCGTGCTGACTCCCGAGCAACTGACTACGCTGCGAATACTGCGCCAACAAGCCCGAAACCTGAGGAGAGAACGCCAACGCGATAATATGGAAAGGCGCCGCCAGGAAAGAATCGACAGGCGGCGCGGCGTGCAAAACCAACGCAATGGCCTGGCCCCCCTTTCCCCCAGAAGAAGCGTCCAGCAACCAACGACCCGCCCATAACGCGCTCGACAAGCTCAACATGGGATGGCCGGTCAAGTCTTGCTTGACCGGCTTTTTCTATTTAACCGCCGACAAAGCAGCGTTTTACAGCTGCTCTCAATCATTTCCGGCTTGACGCATTGCTCACAATTTGCGCATGATAGGCCGCTCGATCAGACGCATCTGTTGCTCGATCAGACGCATCTGTTGTATTAAGAGACTCAAGGCAATCGTTCCTGTGATCCATGACTCGCGCGGCGTGTCCCCTTTCCGCGAAGATGATCGGCAAGGCGCCGAAAGGTTTGCGCGCGGTTTAAGTCCGGCTCCCATACCATTTTAGAATGAACTTAGCTACGCGCGCGCTGCTTGAACTGCAGGAGACGACGTTGATGGCGGCTCGCGCCGCTAGCGGGTTAGTCAAACGTCCGCGTTACGTTCAGGAAATGATCGACCAGATGGATGTTATCGGCGTCGGCTCCCTCACGATCGTCCTCTTGACCGGATTCTTCACTGGCGGCGTTTTGACCCTGCAAACGTTTCCCACGCTACAATTCTACGGTGCGCAGTCGCAAACCGGGCAGCTGGTTGCCATTTCCCTTGTTCGTGAGCTTGGACCAGTTCTTACCGCACTGATGGTCACCGGACGCGTAGGTTCAGCTATCGCGGCCGAGCTCGGCTCGATGACCGTGTCTCAGCAAATAGACGCCATGCGCGCCCTCGGTACGGATCCGGTGCGGAAACTCGTAGCGCCAAGACTAATCGCTCTGCTCATTACGCTACCTCTGCTGACCGTTATCGCTGACGTGGTTGGTATTGGAGGGGGCGGCCTGGTGGCGACGAGCCTTTTCGGCCTTTCCATGGGTCAGTTCCTAACTTCCGTTCGTGACGGCATTAGCACCGATGATATTATCGGCGGCGTAATCAAGCCGATTTGCTTCGCCCTGATCATTGGATCGATTGCCTGCTATAAGGGATTGAGTACGGACGGGGGCACGGTAGGGGTTGGCCGCGCAACCACGCGGGCAGTGGTCACGGCTTCCATCGTCGTGATTATCGCGGACTTTTTCCTGGCTCGAGCAATTCAGTATTTCCTCGGAATGCCAACCGCCTAATCGTTTAGAGAAATTATGGCTTTAGTAGGACAAACAAAGCGTTCCGTCATAGATCCAAGCAACGACACCGCACAGTCTACTTTTGCCGAAGTGGACAATATAGACCGGATTACCCCGGCGATCGAGTTTCGCGACGTCTATCTCTCCTTCGACGATCGCACGGTTCTCAAGGGCTTGAGCTTCATAGTCATGAGAGGCGAAACCAAGATCATTCTTGGAGGTTCCGGCGGCGGTAAGTCAACAATTATCAAACTCGTGCTGGGTCTCTTAAAACCCGACTCGGGCCGAATTCTCGTCGACGGCGAAGACATCACTGATTACAACGAACCGCAGATGATGGGCGTGCGCAAGAAGATTGGAATGGTTTTTCAGGAGGGCGCTCTCTTTGACTCATTGTCTGTGTATCACAATGTCGCTTATCGTCTGCACGAACAGGGAGTGCCGGAGGAAGACGTTGAGCCTGAGGTTCGCCGGATGCTCCGGTTCGTAAACCTCGAGGACGCGATCGACAAAATGCCCGCCGAGCTGTCTGGAGGCATGCGACGCAGAGTCGGGATCGCACGCGCGTTAATCGGCGATCCTAAGATCGTGCTCTTTGACGAACCCACTGCCGGTCTTGATCCACCAACGGCTCGAACAATCTGCGAACTGGCGATGAAGTTACGGGACCTGGAAGACGTATCGTCCATTTTTGTAACTCACGAGATGAATAATTTGCAATACATCTGTTCGGAATATGCGGTGGTTGATGACGAAGGACAGGTTGTTTTCGAGCGTGAAGGCGAGCGGCTTTGCCTCATAAACAGCAAGGTGATGATGATGCGCGATGGAAACATCATTTTCAGTGGGACGGACGAAAGCCTGCGACGTGCCGAGGACCCCTACATTCAGAAGTTTCTGCGAGGACATTAAAGGAAGGATGAAGGATGAAGGCGGAAATGAAGAACCGCGAGATGGTGAGATCGCGAGACACGGAGACACGGGGACGCGGAGATAGGGAGACAGGAATTCAAGTCCCCGCGTCGCCGCGTCTCCCAGTCTCCGCGTCCCCGTGTCTCCGTGTCTCGCAGTTAGTCCTTTCCCCTTCATCCTTAGGTTAAAGCAATGCCACTATCAAAAAAGGCCGTTTCATTTCGAGAGCTGCGGGTAGGGTTTTTTATCCTCGGGGCTATCGCGATCCTGGTTTTCTTGATTCTCAATGCCTCAGGAGACATCAACCCTTTCAGCAAGAAGCTTCGTTTGAGGGCTCAGTTCATGGATGCCAATGGCTTGCGTGAGGGATCGGAGGTGCGTCTGGCGGGTGTTCGGGTCGGCAAAATTGATGAGATTAAGCTGTTGGCACCATCTGAGGCGCCCAGTGCC
>JAMQPH010000582.1 GCA_023717605.1 Pyrinomonadaceae bacterium | reverse complement strand
AATGGTTGCTCGGCCTGAAGAACCGGAAAGCGGCGCCAGTCGCTACGAACCCCGGTGTAACTCCCCCTATTTAAGAAGCTCCTGATTGCGGCTCCTCCACGCCGCGGGATGGCTAGCATGACTTCGCCTATCTACCCGACTGAGGTGAGAGTTTGCTACGCAACCGTTTGTGGGAGCACTGGAGGTCGGAAGGGCGCAGTACTCCGTAACCGATTTGGGTACCATGAGCGCGGCGCTCCGCAATGAAGTACAGCAAAGCCTGCGAACTTATACGATTTGTCCGATTGGTACCAGATTCAGACCCAGCTATTTCATCTCACGAGCTGATTTGGCGATGAGTCTCGTGGTCGGCGCACGAGTACCTCAATACATACCGGGTCAACAGACCTATCAGGACGTCGGCGGCAATTTCTCCAGGTTGTTTGTAGAAAGTGTCCAGGCTTCACCCACTGGGGCGATGTTCGTAGACGTCACTCCTGGAGGCCGGTTCCGGCCTGACGATGTTGTTACCCGGCTGACGGCGGCAGTCGCTCTGGTACGGGCCGCTGGACTTCGTTCTGAGGCTGAGGCAAGGGCGTGGATTCCGCTTCCAATTCTTGATGGCGGAAGTATTCCCGGCGAGCTTCGGGGTTACGTTTCAGTGGCAATGTCTGAGGGATTACTCCCAGCCAGTACGTTCTTTCGTCCCCAGGCCGGTCTGACAAGGGCCGAGCTGGCTCATGCCATAGCGCTCATTGAAAATCGGGCCATTCAGTAAGAAGGACGATTCGATATAAACTCGCGCAAGGCCGACTCTTCCTCGTCCGTAATAAAACTGAAGATAAGGCCAAAGCCAACCCCCTCTTGAAAGGACGTGGCTTCGCCGCGAAGCGTCAGCCACTCGCCGGATGGAAGCTTTGCCTGCAACACGACTACTTCGCCAATATCCACTCGACCCGTTGTATTGACGAAGCAGCCGCCAATACTAATATCCTCAATGCGTGCTTCGTGTCCGCCAGATAATCCATCCCACTTTGCGGGCAAATTTGTTGGCAATCGCTCGTCACTGCGTCTCTCTTTATCCATCTTTTCCCTCTAAACTGTTTTGCGAGCCAGCCTCCGTCAGCCGGAGACTTCGCTCAGGTAGTCGATAGTTGACCGAAGTAAACCCTCGTGTCGTACTCAAACGCAATAGTTCCGCGCTGCTGGTGTTCCTCGAAAACGTGGCGCAATGAGGCGATCATTGCTCCGAAGCTTGGATTGTCGGGCTCAGGAGTATATGAAGCGGAGAGCACGCGGCCCATCAGGCTGTCGAAGTCAAAAATCTGAACGTTTTTGAATGACTCCCGCCTGAACTCTTGCGGCGCAAAAAAATCAGAAAGCTGTTTCGTCACGTTCTCATGCCTGACCCTCTGGTAGTCGGTCCCGTATTGCAGCATTAGTTGCTCGAAAGCGCGCAAAAACGGAGTCGAATCGAGGCGACGTTCGTTCCAAATGAGAACCACCCACCCTTTCGGCTTGAGAATTCGAGTGAATTCCATTCGAGCCCGCGTTCGGTCAAACCAGTGGAAAGCCTGAGCCGCGGTAACGATATCTACGCTGGTTGAGTCGAGCGTTGTTGCTTCGGCGGCTCCATCAACGCTCTTAAATTGCTCGTAGTTGCTGAGCAGGCTCTCAGCCGAGTTCCGCATCTGGGCGTTTGGTTCGACACCAAACACTGTGTTGCCGTTCCTGAGAAACATCTCGGACAGTATTCCGGTGCCCGATCCCACGTCGGCGACAACTGAAGCCTCTGTCAATCCGCAGTCAGCTTTAAGCAAGTCTATTATGAGGGGCGGATAGGTAGGCCGAAACTTCGCATAGTTCTCAACTCGGGTGTTGAAGCGGCTGATCGAATCGACCATTGCGTCTCCCGGATAGAATTTCGGATGGCGAATTTCGGATTTGAAGGAAACCCGAAATCGACGTCGTCCCAGCTGAATACTAGATTCGCAATTCGAAATTCGCAATCGAAATTCTAAAGAGGCTATTCGTGCGGAATGAACGATGTCTGCGGTGCTTGATTCTCTGGTGGGTAGAACTTGAGAAACAAACGATGCCCAAGCAAGAGCAAAAGGATGAAACCGAACGTTAACGGCAAGCGCTTATCTGACTTCACCAGCATCCAGTAGTGAATTACGCCCCCGGCGCCGGCGACATAAACCAGTCTGTGTAGCCTCGCCCAGCGTTTCCCACCGAGACGTTTGACCATTTTGTTGGTGGAGGATATGGCCAGGGGAACCATCAGGAAGAAAGCAGTCATACCTATGGCAATGAATGGCCGCTGAGCGACGTCACCGACGATGCTACGCAGATTGAAGAAACGATCGAACCAGAGATAGGTAACCAGGTGAAGAGTGCCATAGAAAAACGCGTAGAGACCGACCATTCGGCGAAACTTTACGATCCAGTTTAGTCCTGTAATCTTTCGCACTGGTGTTAATGCCAGCGTAATCATCAGAAATACCAAAGTGAGCATGCCAGTGGTTCGCGTCACAAACTCGAGTGGATTCGCGCCCACCTGCTTGCGGTAGACATCCCACAAAAGGATGACAAGCGGCACCAGCCCGTTGACAAAAAGAAGGAGTTTTGAAAATCGCGTATCTTTCATTGTCGTTAGGAGGACTCTTTAGAAATATTCCTCTAAGTCCATGCCTTCATATAGGTGCGCAACCTGCTCAGCATAGCCATTGAACATGAGCGTATCTCGCATTTTGAATTCTCCAATGCGACGCTCACTTGCCTGACTCCAGCGTGGATGTGACACGTTCGGATTGACGTTCGAATAGAAACCGTACTCGCTGGAAGCTTGAATGTTCCAGGTCGTGGGAGGTTCATCGGCCACGAGTCGGATTTTGACGATTGATTTTATGCTCTTGAATCCGTATTTCCATGGAACAACCAGACGAATGGGTGCTCCGTCCTGTGGCGGGAGGACCTCACCATAGAGGCCGGTGGCGAGTATGGTAAGCGGGTGCATAGCCTCGTCAAGACGCAATCCCTCCACGTAAGGCCAATCAAGTACGCCCGTCCGCTGATTAGGCATCCGTTTCGGATCATAGAGTGTTTGAAACGCCACATACTTGGCTTGTTCGGTTGGTTCGACCTTTTCCAGAAGCTTCCCCAGTGGAAAGCCAACCCAGGGGATAACCATCGACCAGCCTTCCACACAACGGAGCCGGTAGACGCGTTCTTCGAGCGGGAAACTCAACAACTCGTCCAAGTCAAAGCTCCGGGGCTTGTTAACCATGCCCTCGACGGAAACAGTCCAGGGTTTGGTTACAAACCCTTTCGACTCCGAAGCAACCGAGCCCTTATCGGTGGAAAACTCGTAGAAGTTGTTGTAGTTAGTTATGTCTTCGAGGGGTGTGAGCGTTTCATTTACCTTAAACCCGTCGCGAAGACCTTCGTCCGAAGTAGGTTTCGCAAAGTCTGCAAGCTTTTCACCCTTAGGTGTTTCGGCAGGCCGCGGATTTAGCTTGCGATAGAGCAATCCCGTCGCAGCCGTGGTAGCAGCCAGGGCCGCCCCTCGCATGAAGAAGCGGCGGTTCATATAGACCCGCTTGTCTGTTATTTCGCTAGCTATAATGTCGTCCGGCTTCTTTATTAGCATTTCTAGTTCGAACCCTCGTGCGCGTCTCAGGTTGCCCTGATTACATACGAAGGGAAACTGTCCGAGGGTTTTGATAGCGTTTAACGATAGTAGCCCCATTTCACGAAGTCTTCGAACCTGAGCGGCTAAGTTCGGTTGTCAGTGACTCCTGCTGGCGTTGATTGGCTCCTGCTGGGTTGAGTGCCGGGATCCATTGGCTACCGCAAATGGTTCTGTGCCTTGAGTGCTCCTCTCGTGATTGAATGGCTCTTGCTGGCGTTAGAGCCACCCAAGGCACAGAACCATTTGCGGTAGCCAATGGATCCCAGCACTCAAGCATCACCAAGAGCTCTCAACCCACAGAACCACTGGTAGCAAATGGATTCCCCACTTAGCGTCGGCAGGACGTCTCAATACGCAGACCAGCGGTAGCCAATGGATCCCCAGCGC
>JAMQPH010000285.1 GCA_023717605.1 Pyrinomonadaceae bacterium | reverse complement strand
TGAGGTTGGCCTGGTGATCCTGATTCATAACGACGTAGATGTCCCTTTTGCGAAGCCTGGAGCCGAACCGGCATACGCGAAAGAGATCAAGGCCTTATTCCTACGACATCCGAAAGCCACCTTTATCTGGGCGCATATCGGCGTAGGTCGAATCATTCGTCCGATTAAAGAGCAGGCCGCCATACTTGAAAGCGTCATTAACAATCCGCAACTCCGTCATGTTTATTTCGACATCTCCTGGGATGAAGTAGCGAAGTACATCGTGGCTACTCCGGAGTCAACAAAGAATGCGGCTTCATTAGTCAACAGACATCCGGATCGGTTTCTTTTTGGCACTGACGAAGTCGCGCCCCCCAACCAGGAAAAGTATCTGAAGGTTTACAACCAATACGAGCCTTTCTGGAAGTTGCTGACTCCTGAGGCCAGTGAGAAAGTGCGCAAAGGAAACTACGAAAGAATTTTTGATGACGCAAGACGAAAGGTCCGTAGCTGGGAAGCGGCCAATGTGAAGTGATGTCAAATTGGAATCTAAGGGCCGATCAGGAGGCTGAATGAAATGAAAGTACTACGAACAAACAGCGCACTAACGATAGTTCGCTGCATTGGACTAATCACCTGCGCGGCTCTGATCCTAACCGGAGCGCCGCTGACGCGCGCCGGACATGGGCAAACGGAAAGTGGTGATCAGTCAGGAGTGAAGCCAAGTGGTGATCAGCAAGCAGTGAAGCAAGGTGATGATGAGCCTGCAGTGAAAATACCCGCAGAACAACTCGATGCGCTGGTCGCGCCGATTGCGCTCTATCCGGATAATCTGTTGGCCCAGACGCTGGCGGCATCGACTTATCCTCTCGAGCTCGTTCAGCTTCAGCAATGGCTCGAAAAAAACCAGGCGATCGCCAAAGACCAGACAAAACTAGCAGAGGCGGTTAAGAAACAGCCCTGGGATCCGAGCATTCAGGCGATGGCAGCTTTGCCCGACGTGGTGAAACGCCTCGCCGATGACATTCAATGGACTACCGATCTCGGCAATGCGTTTCTTGCCCAGCAAGCCGAGGTGATGGATGCCATTCAGAGGATGCGCGGGAAGGCAAAGGGCAAAGGAGCTTTGGTGTCGAATGAACAGCAGAAGGTCGAAGAACAGACCGTTGAGAGCAAGGAGGTGATCGTTATCCAACAAGCGAATCCGCAGGTGGTCTATGTGCCCTCCTACAACCCGGCTTATGTTTGGGGACCACTGGGCTACCCCTATCCGGGTATCTGGTATCCGCCATATTACGGGACCGGCGCATATCTTGGGGCCGCAGCGATTTCGTTTGGCGTTGGGCTGGCGATCGGCGCCGCCTGGGGCGGCGGTTGGGGCTGGGGTTGCGGTTGGGGCGGCGGCAGCATCAACATCAACAGAACTAACAACTTCGTTCGCGCTGGCGGCGTTGGCGGTGTTGGTGGCGTTGGCGGTGTTGGTGGTGTTGGCGGTGTTGGTGGTGTTGGTGGCGTTGGTGGCGTTGGTGGCGTTGGTGGTGTTGGCCGTCCCGGTGGCGTTGGCGGTGTGGGCGGTGCTGGCCGTCCCGGTGGTGTTGGCGGTGTCGGTGGCGTTGGCAGCCCCGGTGGTGTTGGGGGGGTCGGGGGTGTTGGCGGTCCCGGTGGTGCCGGCAATACGTGGAAACACAATCCGACCCATCGAGGTGGTGCTCCTTATGGTGATCGCGCTACCGCAAACAAATTCGGCGGCACGACGCGTGGTGATTCATTAAACAGTCGCCAGCGATCCGCGCAGCGAAACGTTGGCCGGCAAGGCGGAAATCTCGGCAGCACGACGCGCCCTGGGGGAGTTGGTGATCGCGGCGGTGCTGGCAGCAATCGCGGTGGCGCCGGTGGTAATAGCGTGGGCAGTCGCAATGTCGGCAACACCTCTTCGATGGGTAATCGCGGCGGATTTGGCGGCGGGTCGGGCGGCTACAGCGGGAGCAGTGCTCGTTCCAGCAGCAGTCGCGGCGCATCCAGCATGGGAGGTTACGGCGGCAGTCGGGGAGGATTTGGTGGCGGCGGTATGCGCGGCGGCGGCGGTATGCGCGGCGGCGGGGGCAGGAGGTAAACATCATGAACATAGAAAGAGCCATCGTGAACTCAACGACTTCGAATTTGTTTTGGCAAAGACTTCTCGCAGCCGTCGTGACAGCTCTGCTGCTCACCTTAGTACTGATCTTCGTATCTCGTGCCGGCGCGCAGACCACACCAACTGCGAGAGGTAAGGCCTTTGCCACACCTCAAGACGCCGCCAATTCGCTTATTGACGCGGCCGAAAAATATGACTTGGCCGCGCTGACCGAAGTCCTGGGTCCTGACAGCTACGACATCATCCACACTGGCGAGCCGGCGCGCGACAGCGAGAAATGCAAAGAGTTCGCCGCGCAAGCGCGAGCGAAGATGAGCGTCGAGGTTAACAAAACAAAGACTAGCGCGACTATGGTCGTCGGGGACGAGAATTGGCCGTTCCCTGTGCCAATCGTCAAAGCCGGTAAAAGCTGGTTCTTCGATGCAAAGGCCGGCCGGCAGGAAATTCTGCGGCGGCGGATTGGACGCAACGAGTTGGACGCGATTGAAATCTGTCGCGGCTATGTCGAGGCACAGCATGACTATGCGTTGAGGAAACGCGTGGGCTACGAAGTGAACCAGTACGCACAAAGAATCATCAGCTCAGAGGGCAAACAGGATGGCCTGGCCTGGAAAAAAGCTGACGGAACCTGGGATGGACCAATCGGCGAGAAGGTCGCGGCAGTAATTGCTCAGGGCTACAGCAGCCGCACCGAACCGTATCACGGTTACTTCTTCAAAGTCCTGAAAGGTCAGGGGCCGGCCGCGCCCCTGGGCCAACTGGATTACGTCATCAAGGGCGTGATGATTGGCGGCTTCGCCCTGGTGGCTTCGCCGGCACAATACCGGAACACTGGAGTTAAGTCCTTCATCGTGAGCCAGGACGGCGTCGTCTATGAAAAAGATCTCGGGCCACAAACGCTCGAATTTTTCAAGAGTATGAATCGCTTCAATCCGGATCGGAGCTGGACGCCGGTATTGGACAAGTAGACTAGGATTGAGAGGACGACTACGCACTTGTACTTAATGCGGGTTCTTCGAGTCTGAAGTTCTCCGTCTTCCAGAGGCCCGTTGGAGAAGGCTGGCGATTAGATGCGCGCGGCCAAATCGAAGGAATCGGAACGTCTCCGAGTCTGTCTGTTAAAGACGCAAACGGTGAAAGTTTGGCTAAGGAAGACCTTGCCGTTCGTGATGGAGATGAGGCAGTTGAAGCGCTGGCTGTGTGGCTACATTCCAAATATGGTGCATCGAAAGTCCTTGGTGTCGGACACCGCGTGGTACCGCGGCGTTCGGTTCAGACGGCCGACAATATTGAACCCGCAAGTCCTCGGAGAACTACGTCAGTTAATCCCACTGGGCCCCCTTGATCAACCATACAACCTGGTGGCTATTGAAGCAGCGTTGACCATCACGTCAAATGTCGTGTACGGCAAAGCACCGGCAACACTCCCGATAGCCGGCTACAGGGATGCCTCCCGGCGGTCCGCCCCAGGGTGTGCCCGGAACATAGTTTCATGCTGCCAGGCCTGGCGACGATGATCTCGTCGATCGTCATTGCTTTGGTTGCTGAGCAGAATCTTTCTTACGTAGGGCGGCGTGAGGGCGAGTTGAGAGCGCCGATTAAGGTGATGACATGATGGTCACCATATTTCGCGGAACCCGCTACATATAGTGCTGTAACTTTGACTTGGATCGGCTCGACGCGGTTTACAAGAGACCCTTTAACCTCTTCTGGGCCATTCACTTATACACTCGGCTCCACCATTTGCTTCTTTGGCCCGCTATTTGAAGGAGGAAGCTAGTAGAGAATTACGCGACTAGGGCGACTACAGTCGAGTTGATGGTCTGAACGACCAACAACTCTCACTCGTCCACAAAGTGTGGTGATCGAGCTTGGCACAAAGTGACTTGCCGATTACACAGATTTGACCCGAAGTCATTAATGGAGTGTTGATAGGCTGATGAATAAGAACACCATTTCTGAAACTGTTTCGTCGTGCAAGAGACAGATTGACCGACCGGATGATGGGCTGCGGTCCTGCAACTCAGTCGCTTTGCCAGAGGACATGACTGCCAGGCAACTCATTTGGTCGTCCTGTAAACCGGACGATTGGGAGATCCTCGTTTACAAACAAGATGAGAGTTGGGAAGCGTGTTTCTTTCGCTGGCCCATCCATCACGAACATGCGGCTGGCCCTTCATTCGATTCAGTTCGGCACAGGGCTGAGGAGAGAATACGTGTCCTCGAAGCGCGCCGTCTAAGAACCGCCGAGTGGCGGCAACCCATTAATTGATGTTGGCACATCAGGCTTTGGAGAACAAAGAACCTTGATGCCCGAAAGCCGACGGCAGACCTTAACGAAGGAGAGCGAGATGAAATTACACAAAACGATCTTGTTAATCATAGCGGCGATCCTGCTCACGGTGGGGGTATCGAACGCTCAAGTGCAGCAGAAGATTTCAGAAGAGCAGCTGAAAGACCTTCTGAGCCGCATTGACACGAGCACTGTCCGTTTCGCCAAGACTGCGGACAAGGCGATGGACAAGTCAGGTTTTGACGGCACGGCCAGGGAGGACGAGCTTAATAACCACCTAAAGAAGCTCGAAAGCGCAACCGCAGCGTTGAAGACTGATCATTCGCTGCCAAACGCCAGAGAGAATTTCATAACCGTCGTGCACACTGGAGTGGCTATCGAGAACTTCTTGAAGCGAAACCCACTGGACGGCGTGCAAGAGGATTGGGCAACCTTGCGGTCCGAACTCGGCGAACTGGCGAGTGGTTTCAATATCACCTGGGAGCAAGGACATGCAATAGGTGCTCCTGTAGGAGAGGCCGATATCAAGAATCTGTTGCAACACATTGAAGATATGGCCGACAAGTACAAACTGACCCTCGACGCTGCGCTTGATAATTCGGTCTTGAATAACACCAGTACTGAGGACGAGATTAACGGCATCAACGCCGATTTTCGCAAGGCGACCCGCCATCTCGAGGATGTTCGCACGAGCGACAGCGCTCCGGAGGCAGCCAAAGAAGTTCTTGCTAAAGGGAAACGCATCAATGACTTCCTGGTAAAACACAATGCGAAACTCACTCCGGAAGTGCAGACTTCCTGGTTAGCGGTAAAGATCGACTTGCAGCGGCTTGCGAAGCTCTACCAGCTCCAATGGAAGTGATTTCACCAACGCGTTGGTGAAGGAAGCGAGGCCCGGCGGCGCGATTCGACGTTTCAAATAGAAACGCCTGAGGTCGGAGTTGTTCACATCGGGGTGTGGCGGGCGGCAACTTTTACAGGAGGAAGGAGGCCAGCAATCACACCTCCGTGAGTGGGCCGGATTTAAGGGGCAGATCCGGCCCACTTAAGGACACCGTTCGTGAAAATGTCTTAGGCAGTCTGAGTGAAGTCTGAACAGAGAAGATGAAATGCAGTTAGCTTGCTGAATAGGAGCCATAATGGAACGCGTGCTCAGTATTTCACAGCCTCGAGTAGCATCCCGACAAGATGGTCTGGTAACGATTCTCCCTGCGCTTGAACGGCTTGTGGGAGGTGTATTGGGGTGTTGGCACCGCCGGATGAGTTGGCCCATCACGCGCGATGGCCATACTTACCGCGCCTGTCTGAAATGCGGTATCTGTCGAGACTTTGATCCAGAAACGTGGAAAACTTTTGGTTCATTTTACCGCCGGGATCAACCCGATCGGCGTGACTTGCATTATCCAACTAAAGCATACGAGCGCTACCTAAATTGAGTAGCGGCGGTACACATCAAGGACAAGGCAAATGAATCGACCAGAAGAGTGTGCGATCGCGCCGTCTTCAGGAAGCGGAGCCGACCGCACACTTTCACGCCGTGCGAATAGCTGGCCACAACTCGCACCACACTTGAAAAAAACAGTGGTGCAAAAACTCATTCTCAACTCCAGTCTTGAATTCTTCTTTCAAAAGTTTTACTAGTCAAAATCTTACATATCACAGTAGCCACGACTACTCGCAAAAGTGACAGTAAGGTTTTCCTTGAATCAGTCTTTGTGTCATGAGGTCAGTACCGTCCGTGGGGAAGGGCCAAACGATCTATGTGAGGATGCGTTTGACCCTTCATTTAGCAGCGCCGAGACTAAAACTTCAGACTGTCACCAGTGAACGTTTCATTGCATATTCGATCAGCCCCGCACTGCTTTGAATACTAAGATGGGGAATAGAAGTCAGGATCAAAAGGTGGTAGCTTAACTCCCCGACTCTATTCCTATGTTAGAGAAACTGCCAAGCCGGCGACGCAGCGCGATTCAGAAACCGCTGGTTTTGATTTCGGGCCTGTTTCTTTTGGTGCTCCTGAGTGACACTCGCACGATCAGAGCGCAAGAGCCCACGAAACGCGACGAGTTTTGGCCCTCGGTCGAGGTCTATATCAACGTTAAGCCGAAGGTTAGGCTCTACTTAGTGGGGACCGTCAGCAAGACCATTGAGGATGGAGAGCTTTTTAACGCTCAGAGTTACGAAGCCCAAATCGGGGCGCACGTTGATTACATCCCAAACGAGTACCTAATCCTGCGCGCTGGTTATCGCTACGGGAGGGCAGTAGGGGACAACGACGATGGCTTCAGGGAGAACCGGTTACTGGCCGACCAAATACTGCGAAAGCTCCTCCCGGGTGATCTCCTTTTAACCGATCGCAACCGGGAAGAGTTTCGCTTTATCACCGGAGACTTCTCGTTTCGCTACCGGAACCGCGTGACGATTGAACGCGAGTTTCAGGTGTCCGACGTACCCTTACTCAGGAGTCGCACGATTACTCCGTACATATCAGGGGAGATTTTTTATGATACGCGTTTCGGCGTCTGGAACCGGAATCGTTATGCTGTCGGCGTAGTCCAATCGTTGCGGCGTGGACCGATCCAAAGGATGTTGCTGCCCAAACGTCAGATCAACCTGGACTTCTACCTTATGCGACAAAACGACAGCCGCTCCAGCCCGTCGCATGTAAATGCCCTGGGAGCCGCGCTGATCTTCTACTTTTGAGGGTGAAGATGCTCTTCGCGACCTTTGGGGAGACACGGTATTCTCGCCCGTGTCGATATTCCGGTTGTCAGAGCACATCGGCCGTCGCTTGCTGAGGGTCCTTTTGTGAGAATGCTGACCCTCTCAGCGCGCGTTTCCACACAAACAGGTATTTCTCAGTTTTGATGTTCTTCTCAGCGTTCTCTGCTTCTGGATACAGGTGTATGTCGCATGGTACTAGTAAAAATGACAGTACAAACGACCATTTTGGACGCGTAAAATCCCTTAAGATCGTTTCCTTGGAGACGGGCAGGTCATTCTGCTTACGGATCTCGCTATGATAATTGAGTCGGCCTTAGACCTGATTTTTCGTGATTTGTTTTATCGTCTTCCGGCATTCGCCGGAAGTCACGACGTGTTTCTAAAGTTGGAGGGTTTCAATATAACGGGCTCGATTAAGATCAAGACCGCGATAGAGCTTGTGGAGGACCTGGAACGGCAAGGCGTTGCCCGGCCACACGAAACCGTCTTGGTCGAATCGTCATCAGGAAACCTTGGACTGGCGCTTAGTTTGGTATGTGCGATCAAAGGCTACCAATTTATTTGCGTGACCGATCCAAATGCTAATCGCTCAGCGATCAGAGGCATCGAACTCTATGGTGGCAAAGTGATAGTGGTCGAAGAGCGCGATCCGGCTAATGGATACCTGGGAAGCAGGCTGAAGAAGATCAATGAAATCTTACAGTCGGATTCAAACGCGGTGTGGCTAAATCAATACGCAAACCTGGCCAACAAGAATGCTCACGCCAGGCAAACAGGGGACGAGATCGCACGCGAATTCGATAGGGTCGATTGGATTTTTGTGGGGACCGGCACGACCGGCACGCTCGCCGGAGTCTCAGAGCGGCTTCGTCAGAAATTCCCGGGGATCAAAGTTGTCGCCGTCGAGCCGGTAGGCTCTGTCACATTCGGGGGCGAGCCTGCCAAAAGAAACATTCCAGGCATTGGCACGAGTGTCAGACCAAAGCTCGCGGACCTCGCCAAGCCGGACAGAATCGTCGAAGTGAGCGAGGCTAAAACGGTTGCAGCTTGCCTTTCGTTTGTTAGAGACTATCACTTACTTGTTGGGGGAAGCACCGGAACAGTTCTGGCGGCCGTACAGCAGCTCGCCCGAGAGTTCCGATCTGGCGACACAATTGTCGCCATATCCGCTGATCTCGGTGAAAAGTACCTGGATACCATCTACGATCCGATCTGGGTAGACCATGTAATCAGGTCTGAAGATACTGAAGATCCTAAAGGGGTCGGGCTAGAGAAAACTTTTGCGCTCGTCGCGGCTGATTGACGCGCCGAAAAGACTTTTGACCGCCCCATGACCAGTCACTGATCGATACGATCAGCGGCATCGATATTCTGAGTCGGGCGTAAAAATGAGAGTAAGACGTGTCCCTCGCGCCGACATTTTATGTTGTTCCTGGCCCCGTAGTTAACCGTGTAATTGACGTCAACAAGAAACAAGTCTTCGATGCTGTTGAGGCGGCATACCGCCTCCACGACTCAGGCAGCACACTAAATCCGCACAGTTACTTCCTCCGATATCCAGCTAATCCCAACGCTCGCATCATCGCTTTACCCGCCCATCTCGGCGGTGAGGTTCAAAAAAGTGGTATCAAATGGATCTCGAGTTTCCCGACAAACAGAGCCACCAACCTGGCCCGAGCGTCCGCCGTTCTTATTCTGAATGATGCTTCGACAGGTTATCCGCTGGCGTGTCTTGAGGCGTCGGTAATTAGTGCGACGCGGACTGCCGCGTCTGCCGCGTTGGCAGCGGAACATATTTCTCCAAATCCCTTTGCAGGAACTCTGGCAATAATCGGAACCGGGGTAATCGCGCGCGCAACCGTCGAGTGGCTCTTATTTCGAAACTGGGACTTTAGCCGAATCAAATTGTACGACGCGGACCCCAATGAATCCGCGCACTTCAGTAAGTGGCTGCGGGATCAGTGCAACCTGCCCGCAACGATTCAAGATTGTTTGGAGGACGCTACCTCCGGCTCGTCTCTAATACTTTTTACCACGACTGCGGCTGATCCTTATCTGGCGGACAAAGAACTGTTCGCGCACTCCCCTACCGTCTTACATCTGTCGCTGCGTGACATTGCCACCAATGTGATCCTCGCATCGCAAAACATTGTCGATGATATCGACCATTGCCTTAAGGCAAAAACGTCGCTTCATCTAACAGAAATGGAAACGGGCAATAGGAACTTTGTCTCGGGTAGTTTGGTCGATGTTCTTGAGAAGAGGTTCAAACTGGATCATCAGAGGCCGCGCATATTTTCTCCATTTGGCCTGGGCGTGCTTGATGTTGCGGTAGGCAATTTTGTGCTCGAGGCAGCAAAGTCTTCCGGCGAGGCCATTGAGCTACCGGACTTCTTTAGCAATTCTGCGCGATGGTGACGAACATGACGGATTTTTCGAATCAAATTACGTCAACGTTAGGCGCCAAGCCCTCAAGCCTGGAGTGGTTGATAAGAAACGAGAATGTGATTCGCACTGAGAGATTACCGGGAGAAGCACCGCACATGTCACAGGTATGGAGCTGTAACGAGTGGGATCAGTTGGACGAGGTTATTGTAGGCAATCCGCTGAATGCGCGATTTCCCACACCGGACCGAAGCACCCAGGTTGCTGAGTTTCCCGATCGTTCATTGGCCGAAATTCCGCGTGGTCTTTTTCCGCAACAGATTATTGAAGAGACGGAAGAGGACTTGAATGAATTTGCCGAAATCCTGAAAGGTTGTGGCGTGACCGTCAAACGTCCGGACACATGGGCCCACGAGGCTAAATTTTCCACTATCTACTGGGAGTCTCAAGGTTACTACAATTATTGTCCCCGCGATGTCCTTCTGGTCATTGGTGACCAGATCATCGAAACACCCAATGTCATTCGCAGCCGCGCTCAGGAGACGTTTAGCTACCGCACGCTGTTGCTCGACTATATGAAGGCCGGTGCCAGGTGGATCAGCGCCCCCAAGCCAATGCTTCTGGACTCACTCTTCGAAGGGGTTGATCTCGACAAGCCCACACCGCGGAACGATGAGCCGGCTTTTGACGCAGCAAACGTCCTGCGTTTTGGCGAGGATTTGATCTATCTGGTCAGCGCCACTGGTAACGAAATGGGTGGACACTGGCTGCAATCGATTCTGGGCGACAAATATCGGGTCCATTTCCTCAAAGACGTTTATTATGGCAGCCATATTGACTCGACCCTTGTGGCCTTACGCCCTGGCCTGGTCCTGGCTAATCCGGCTCGTCTCAATGATGAGACCCTGCCCAAAATCTTGAAGCAATGGAAAGTGATTTACAGCCCTCCGATGGAAAACACCGACCGCTACGATCCTGACTACTTATCCATGTGCATTGGTAGTGACTGGATCGACATGAACTCATTCAGCATCAGTCCAAATTTGGTCGTTGTCGATCGTAATCAACCAACTCTAATAAAGCTTTTAGAGCGGGAGGGTCTGGATGTGATTCCGCTTAAGCTGCGGCACTCCAAGCTGCTTGGTGGTGGCCCTCATTGCGTGACTCTGGATGTTCGCCGAAAAGGAACGTTGGAACGGTATTTCGACTGAACCCATTCATCGAAAATAAACTCAGCCGGGAGAAGAGCGATAGTGCATGCTCAATCGCGACCCCGAAAAGAATTTCGAAGAGTTTTGGCAGACCTTTAACAACAGGTATCCATTTTTCGAAGTGAGGAATGTCGACTGGAAGAAGCAGTATGAAACGTACAGAGCCAGAGTCACGTGCGACACCAGTGATGATGAGCTGTTCGATTGTTTTTGCCAGATGCTCGCGCCGTTGAATGATGGGCATGTGAGTCTAATAGCGCAAACAAGTGGGGACCGGAAAAGACGCTTCACGCCAGAGAAGAAGCCCAGATTCTGGCTGGAGTTCACGAGCAAGCAGCAGGTGAAGCAGTTATTCCAAACGACCGAGAAAACTTTAGTCGCCAATGGTTTTAGTCAACCCAAGCAGACTGAGGCGTGGATGCTTCACTACGGTAGGTCGCAGGCATTTGGGTATTTGCGGATCCTCGAGCTGGAAGGCGTTAACAGGCGGACACTAACGGACGCGCTGGACACGGTTGGCCGTGATTTCAAAGATTTGGACGGCGTGATCATCGATATCCGTGACTGCCCAGGCGGAGACGATGATACCGCGATCACGATCATCAATCGGTTTTCCGATCGCAGGCGAGTTGCCTTTCACCGCAGGACAAAATTTGGCCCAGGCGAAGATGACCTCACCCCATTAAAGACCTGGCACATCGAACCGGAAGGTGAGGCTCGATTCACAGGACCGATCGTGCTGTTGACCTGTGATTCTGTTTTTAGTGGCGGTGAGGCCTTTGCGCTGGCAATCAAGCAGCTGCCTCATGTCACGATCGTTGGCGATCACACGAACGGCATATTCTCGTATGAACTGGAGAAGAGACTTCCGAATGGCTGGCGCTACTCTTTGTCGTATCAGAAGTACTTTTCGGCTGACATGGTCTGCTACGAAGGCCAGGGAGTGCCGGCGGACGTCGAGCTCTTCAACGGCCAGTCGGACATTGAAGTCGGTACCGATCCATTGATTACCCGCGCAATCGAAGTGTTGAAGTCCAGGAAACGGAAGGAGCGGATGAGGTGGTTGTGGAGTGCGCCGGCATAGCGAAGCGACGACGGCGCTTTGGATTGTTCGGTGGATGTTAGGGCCCGCAGATCCAAAGCGGAGTCGCGCTACGCTTGCCTCCGCACTCCAAAATGGGTGGATTGCATGCGCTGGATGATCATTTTTTTATTACCGCTGTGCCTCCTGGGACACGCGGCCCAGCAAGCGGCGAAGTTCGCGGAGAATCAATGCCGGTCTGTCCGGGTATCCAAAGGCGACATTGGCGAGGGTCAACTTAAATATTGCGACAACGGAACTGACCAGGAGATCTATCTTTCAGGTGAATTGTACCTGAGACCGACGGATCGGAATATGAAAAACGCTGCGGACTTCCTCGCGCTCAAGCAGATTCTGCGCGAATTCAAAAAGAGAGATAAAGGCACATTCCGAGTTGTTACCAACAACGCCGGTGGCGGAGAGATCGACTGGCATCAAGAGCTGATCATGGCGGTGGAGGACACATGCATCAAAGATTGCAAGATCATCACGGAAGTCAAAGGAAGGTGTGAATCGGCCTGCAATCAACTGCACATTACCTGCGTCAGTAACGCTAGAACAATTCTCCACAACGCAGCTAGAACCTGCGAGCACGCCACGACAGATGAGGACGATCCAGGTTGCAATAGACGTGATCCGTTCCCTTCGGATGAGCGCAATCTCTGTAGTGCCAAAGTGGCCGTAGATGGATACAAGGAACGCTGTGAAGAACTTTTAGAAGGAAGAAATCTGAACATCGACCATAAACGTAAAAGACAAATCTTTGGATTCCTGGATATGTTGGCTAGAAACGGAGTGTTCGATACGACGAAGTTGACTT
>JAMQPH010000539.1 GCA_023717605.1 Pyrinomonadaceae bacterium | reverse complement strand
GCTTGTACATTTCCGGAGTTGGCCAGAGTTGCCCGCCGGTGCTGCCAATCATCGGTCCGGACGGAATCACGGTCGGTCCCGGGAGCCAGCCTTGCTCGATTGCCTGCCGCAGCGCAACATCTGCATAGAGTGCGTTGTTTCCCACATCACGAATGACAGTGAAGCCGGAACTGAGAAGCTGAATTCCGTTGGAAGCGGCTTGAATTGCCCGCAGCGGGGTAGATTCCATGACGTAGGTAAGGTAGTAGTAATTGTTTTCCGGTTGCTCTTTGTATGTCAGCGCTGTGTGAGTATGTGCATCGACGAGGCCGGGCAGTACCGTGAGTTTCGATAGATCGATTACCGTCGCTCCAGCAGGTATTGGGAGGTTGGTACCAACCTCTTTGATCTTTTCACCCTCGATGAGGATTACCTGGTTGGTGGTCGCAGTCGCAGTCTCCGGGTCAATAAGCCGTCCGGCCCTGATCGCCGTAATCGAAGGGGTCTGCGACTGCGCACTGGTCGCTCCCGCCAAAAGAACCGTCGAAAGGAAACAGCACATACCGGAACGTTTGTTCATGTTATCTCCTCGCTTAATGGTGGTGTCGTAAATTTGAGAGCCGTAACTTCTTACCGCGCCACCACGCCAACGTTTGCGATGGTTGCGCCTTTGGTCATTGATGGCACTGCGCAGATGTAAAGAATTACGCCTGCTGCGGGAGCACGTGCTTCAAAGATCAGATTGCCAAGGTAGTCTGTGACATAACCAACTTTCATTCCCTGCCCCACAAAGGCGCCGCGCCGGACCAGCGGATAGAACATGCCGGTCTGCTCGCTGGCCAGCGGTACGACCCTGTCGATCCACACCGGGTGTTCGATCATTGTTGCCGTACCCGGCAGCATTTTCAGATATCGCATCACGTTGAGGCAGCCGCTTGTCAAGGCGCTGACGTCGTCGGCTTCGACTGTGCCGGCGTGGCCGGCCTCCACTGTGATTGATGGCTTGCCGCGCGTGGTGGCGGTGTTTTCCAGATAGCGCGAAGCCTGTGGGTCCTTCGGTCGCTCGGTGGAAATAATGATGTGGTCCAGGCCGAAGGCGAGCACCATCTCACGCGATATTTGATCCTGCTTTTCATTACCTGTTTTGGTCCAGTAACTATAGGTTCGCAAACTCTCGTCCGTATCGCCGCCGTGCAGGTCAATCAGGTGATCGCTCTGTTCAACTACCTGCTTCGTGATCAGGAATGACGCACGGTCTGTCTGAGTGCCGTCCATCTTGCCGGGATACATTCGATTCATGTTCTTTCGATCCACCGGATTAAGGTGCGGCACCTTCTGCTCGAAAGACGGGATGTTCACCAGCGGCACGATGATCACGGTGCCGGAAATCTCCGCCGGGTCCAGCATCCCGATCATTTTTTCGAGAGCAATGATCGAAGCATATTCAGTGCCGTGCGCGCCTGAAACGAGCGCCAGTACCGGCCCCGGCCTCGCGCCATGGAAGACAGCCACCGGGATACTCAACGCAGCGTCACTTCCGGCCGGTACGTCGATCGTGCCGGTAGCCTTCTGGCCGCGCACTGCGGTGGCGGTACCGACGGTGAAGGTTGGGCTTTCTTTAGTCCGAGGCTGAGCTTGGGTCTGCGCAGCGGTTAAACCGACCAGAAGAAATAGAAATACGATAGTGGAAATTTGTAGGGGCGTCCCTCCGTGGGCGCCCCATCGTGGTATTGACCCGAGTGGCACCTGACTGACAATGACACGATGGGGCGCCCACGGAAGGACGCCCCTACAAACTGACAAAAGCAGAATGGTGCGATGTGTCATAGGGAACTCCTTCGCAATCGTGACCCTGAATCCTACACGCTGCGCAAGACTTGGGAAGGACAAATACAACTACAGACTTGTCTTGTTAAGCGACTTGTCTTTGTGACGTTCGAAGGCGAGTGCTATCAGTCGATCAATCACTTGCGGAAAAGGCATTCCTGACGCTTCCCACATCTTGGGATAACCTGAAACTTCAGTCAGGCCTGGCATAGTATTCAGTTCATTCACCAGCAAT
>JAMQPH010000537.1 GCA_023717605.1 Pyrinomonadaceae bacterium | reverse complement strand
CGACGATGGCGGTTAACACGACCCACTTGAACGATTTGTTGACTTCGGCCTCCATGTCCTGTCTAGCCTTATCAAATAAATCCATAAAGCACCTCCTAGTCTATGGTGCGGGAGCGGGCTCCCTGCAATTCAGTAAACCACAAGTTCCGTTCTCGATCTAGGGGGAAAAGGGGACAGCAACTGTCTTGAATGTCAAGCACGCAGAGGCGCCCCTGCGTACTCAGAGGCACGCATGCCACAACTGACGAACCAGAGATCCCGGCTTCCCTATTCTGTGTCCCAGCCTTGCGATGCGGGCTCAATGGCCCACGCAACTGTTCGGGCTTGTTCAGAATGTAGACGTGACGACCCGCGCTGTCCCACGGTCTTTGAAGACCTCGGCACCATCGGTCTGTCACGTCTGGGTTGCCTGAAGACCTATCGTGAACCAACACCGAACTAAGATACAAGGCTACTTTGTTTCGGGCCTTACGGGGCCGACCGCGAGCAAGAATAAAATGGTGTCAGAAATAGTTTTTCTTGTGACCTCTCCAGGCTGACGCTATCGCGTCCCACTTGCGAGCTATATAGAGCTCAATTCCCTCCATCACATCGGAGAACGGGATGATTATCAAAGATACCGAGTCGGTTGATATCCACACTTCCACGGGGCCCATGCGCACGTACCTCTTTCGGCCAACAGCTGAGGGGCGGTATCCGGGTCTGGTGCTGTTTTCGGAGATCTTCCAGGTGACGGGGCCGATCCGGCGCACCGCGGCGATGTTGGCGAGCCACGGATTTGTGGTGGCGGTTCCGGAGATTTACCACGAGCTGGAGCCTGCCGGAACTGTGTTGGCCTATGACGAGGCCGGCGCCGAGCGCGGCAATCGGGACAAGATCACCAAGCCATTATCGAGCTATGACGCCGACGCACGCGCGGCGCTGGACTTTCTCAACTCCTCACCCCATTGCACGGGCAAGCTGGGCGCGATGGGGATTTGTCTTGGGGGACATTTGGCATTTCGTGCGGCGATGCAGCCTGACGTGCTGGCCACCACCTGCTTCTACGCGACCGATATCCACAAGCGCAGCCTGGGAGCGGGCACTCACGACAACAGCCTGGACCGGATCGGTGAGATCACGGGCGAGCTGCTGATGATCTGGGGCAGGCAGGACCCACACATTCCCCGCGAGGGACGGGCGCTGATCTACAACGCTTTGAGTGATGCCGGCGTGCACTTCCAGTGGCATGAGTTCAACGCCGCACACGCCTTTCTTCGCGATGAAGGTCCCCGCTACGATCCCGCTGCGGCCAGGATCTGTTACGACATGGTGCTGGAGCTGTTCACACGCACATTGAATAAAGCATAAGGCACACAGCTGACGGTGTAGACTCCGATGTATCCTGCGCCAGCCGTTCCTTGAACGACGACTTCTGCGAGTCCGGTTCTCGTTGCGTGTCCGAGGAGAAATGGTTCTGCGTCGTGGTACAGTACCATCCTAATTCCACTGCCAATCCATTCGTCGGCGGGAATCCCTTCTCGCCCAACAGGGTGACGAATCCCTTCAGTCCTACGGTATGGAGGTGAACAATGGTGCAAATTGTGAATTTCGACAAAGTCACCACGCTGCTCCTGCAGCATGGCGAGTGGTATGAGGTCGACCCTGGGACGCTTACTTCAATTCCCGCAGCTGACTTTTTGTCCGGTCACTCTGGAACCAATGCATTTGCGTGGGAAAGCCGCGGTGCCCGGTTAGCTTGCCCATGCAATGCGGTCGTGCTCGTCCGATATTCAACGTGAACGAGAAGTGAGGGGGTCAGGGAAGAAATAAAGGTGTCAGGCGCGATTTTCTATTGATCGTATCCGACGTCATCGTCCAAGAAATCGTCGACGACCTCGAAGCCGGCCTCGAACAATTCAGACTGATTGCGAATGACCTTGGTAGTGACACTTCAGAGAAAGTGACCTGATGCGCGCTACTTTCCCTCTGGCTGAAATAAAAGGGGTCGGGAGTCTGTTGTGCGTCGTGTCTGACGGGATTACAGAGCCCACAGGCAGTTGAAAAAAGCCGTCCAGCAAGGCCGCAACGAGTGATCATCAACTACCATCCCCGTGGCTGTCCTGGATGAGTCCCCAACTGCGCACGTCCTCCCAATCCCCTACTTCATTTTCAAGGGTAGCCTAGTTGATCCTCGCGTGCGCGCGTCCAACGAGGTTACAAATGCTCCCTCCAAGCTCGCTCGTTTCTCTCTTCAAAGGGTGGCCTGGTCGATCCTTGAATGCGCGCGTCGAACGAGGCACTTCTGAGGGCGCGCGTTCCGCGAGCAGGAGGACGACCAGGCTACCCTTCTCCTCCCGCGCGTTGCGCGAGCACAGAAGATCATCAGGCTCCATCCCACTCTTTATCTGACGCCCTATTTCTGGCTCACCCTCGCTCATCACCTCACAGGGTAAAGGTTCGCTGCAATAGCATAGCCTTAGAGGAGGTGGGGTCAGATTGAGGCGCCCCAATTACTGTGAGTGGCTATTTATGTGGAGACATGCTAGAGTGTCGGTGTTTCATGGCGGCGGGCCTCGCGTGAAACATCAAATTGAACGGCCCATTTCGGATGTTGTTGTTACCGAGAATCTGATCGGAAGTCTGACCTGAGTCGCCTCGTTGTTTGCGTCTTCGGCCCTCTCCTTCCCCTCGTGAAGCTGTTCTCGCGTTCCCCACAATATCAATTTTCAGAAGGAGGACCCCCATGGGTTCAAAACTTTATGTTGGCGGGTTGCCCTATGCGGCAACTGAATCGCAGTTAACCACCTTGTTCGCAGCACACGGGACTGTCGAGTCCGCGCGTGTGATCACCGACAAGTTTACGGGACAATCGCGAGGCTTCGGCTTCGTCGAAATGGCCACGCAGGAAGAAGGTAAGGCGGCGATTACCGCCTTGAACGGCACACAGATGGACGGACGCCCGTTGACTGTGAACGAAGCCAAGCCACAAGAACCCCGCACCGGCGGTGGTGGTGGCGGCGGACGTGGCGGCAACGATTTCGGCAATCGCAGCCGGTTCTAAGCACTACGCTACGCAACGAGCGGGGCGTCTCATCCGAGGCGCCCCGCCTTCACCCCGAGGATCACCCATGCCACAGTCTCAGCAGCCAGTATCGTCGCGTACACAGGCCACCATTAATTATCTGACCACGGTCCTGTTCGGTCTCGTGGCTTGTGGCGCGCTGATTGGAGTCCCAGCCTTTGCCTACACGTATGGGTTCACATGGCTGGACTGGACCATGTTCGCCGTGCTGTATGTCGTGACCGGTTTGGGCATTACCGTTGGCTATCACCGTCTCCTGGCGCACCGCAGCTTCGATTGCCTTCGTTGGGTGAAAGCAGGATTTCTCATCGCCGGTGGATGGGCGCTCGAAAACTCGGCGCTGAAGTGGGCCGCGGACCATATCCGCCACCATGCGAACTGCGACCAAGAGGCCGATCCGTACAACGCCCAGCGGGGATTCTGGTACAGCCACTGCGGATGGCTGTTCATCAAGGATACCCATGCGGATGACAAATACGCGTCGCGTTTGCGACAAGACTCCATCGTGATGTGGCAGCACCACTACTACCTGCCCATCGTCCTCTCAGGTTTGGCGCTCCCGTTCGTGGTGGGATTTCTTTACAACGGCTGGATCGGGGGTCTGGGGTGTTTCCTGCTTGCCGGCGTCGGACGAACCTTTGCTGTACTCAATTCGACGTTTTGCATTAATTCGGTCTGCCATCTCTGGGGACGCCAACCACATGGTCAGGCTGATTCCAGCCGGGATAGCTGGTTGGTCTCGCTCCTGACCTTTGGCGAAGGCTACCATAACTATCACCATAGCT
>JAMQPH010000280.1 GCA_023717605.1 Pyrinomonadaceae bacterium | reverse complement strand
GTCACTTCGCTGGTCCAACTCCAGCCAGATGACTCGCCACGTCGTAACGCTCAGGCGGATGGACTGTCACAGGAGCAGGCTTTAATAGAGATACCCGCTGACATTAACTTGCTACAAAAGCGCAGTCGTGAATTGGCTTTTGAATGGCGAGACGCTACGCGCTGGGCTTTCACCGAGGCAATCGCCGCAGGTTATCTGGTCGTTAATTTCTGCCGCCAGAGTCGAGGCGACCAGCAACTTGGAATATATCTTCTCAGCCGACAGGAAAGGCTTGCTGACTTCATCTGATAAATAGTTCGGCACACTTTATAATGAAGACAAATAGAAATCTGTTAACCCGCCGCGAGCTACTCAAACGAGCAGCATTCGCAAGCGCGGGGACGCTCGCGGCGCCGATGATCAATTGCGGGCGATTTCGATTGTTCGCAAACTCGGCGACGGCATACTCCGCGCGGGCGATTGAATTGATGAAGCGGGCCACCGTGATCGACATGCTCGGTGTGTTTGCCGTTAGTCCGTCGAAGACGGTGAAGTGGTTGTCAAATCCTGATAACTTTACTCCCGCCGACATCCAGAGATTCAAGGATTCTGGGATCAATATCTTCCACATTGCGGTCGGCACCGGCGGGCGTGAAGCGTATCTCAGCACTCTCAAGTTCATCGCATCCTGGAACGGGTTTCTTTCTAGCCACGATGAGCATTTAATGCGCGTGGACAGTGCCGCCGACCTCGAACGAGTAAACAATTCGGGCAAGATAGGTGTGCTGCTCGGTGTACAGAACTCTGAACACTTTCAAAACGTGGACGATGTAAACTTCTTTCATGGCCTCGGACAGCGGGTGTCTCAACTTACCTACAACACGCGCAACCTCATTGGCAACGGCGCCACCGAGCGGCGGGACGGAGGCTTGAGCGACTTCGGAGTCTCAATCGTCGTACGCATGAACAAAGTCGGGATGGCGGTTGACGTGTCACATTGTGGGGACCTTACGACTCTCGACGCTTTCGAAGTGTCGAAAAAGCCAGTCTTGATCACGCATTCGAACTGCCGCACGCTTGTGCCGGGCCATCCACGACTAAAGACTGATGAGGCGATCAAGAAGATGGCAGCGTCGGGCGGCGTCATGGGGATCACCGGCGTGCGCATGTTCGTGAAGTCGGATGAGCCGACGACCGTCGAGCACGTGCTCGATCATTTCAATCACGTTGTAAGGCTTGTGGGCGTCGAGCACGTGGGCGTCGGCAGCGACATGGACTTGGACGGCTACGACGACATGCCGCCAGAGGAGAACAAACGTTTGCGGGCGGGCTACAAAGGCAGCTACGCGTTTCGGGAAAAGATCGACATCGAAGGACTGGACCACCCTCAGCGTATGTTCGACCTGACCGAGGGCCTGATCCGGCGGAAGTATAGCGACCCGGATATTGAATTGATTCTCGGTGGAAACTTCAAACGGGTACTGGCGCAAGTTTGGTCGGTCTAATCCAGCACGACGATGTAAAGTAAGTCGTTCATCGGGCTTGAATTGACCAGGAAGAGACTGAAAGGCGATTTTGAGATAGTGACTACGAAGCCACGACCGGATATTAGAGCAATTACGCGATTGGTTCCTCCTACCGGGAATCTCGTGCAAGGCCAATCAGCATTGGCCATTAATCCGGATCTCGCTCAAGCTGCAAGCAAGGCGATTTATGCTAATCAAAACCACTACAGCCCGGCTGAAGGTGTCAGCGAGTTACGCCACGCTGTGGCAAGAAAGATCAGCATGTTCAATGGCATCGAAGTTGACCCGAAGGCTAAACCCTACGAGTTATTGATTACTCCCGGCGCGACCGCCGGCCTGATTGCTATTGCTCAAACCTATCTGAAGGCTTCTTCTGCGATCGTTTTTGAGCCTTTTTACCCGTACCACAGACGAATTCTTGATGAACTGGGCGGGCGCGCCGAGGTTTTATCATTGTCCGGAGAGGACCTTGTACTAGATGGAGATGAATTGCGTGCGCGGTGCCGCCAGATGAAGAATCTCCAACCCTTCCCATTGCGCGCCGTCATCGTCTGCAGCCCGGCCAATCCTACTGGTAAGGTCTTCACCAGAAGCGAACTCGAGACGGTAGCCGCGGTATGCCAGGAATTTGATCTCCTCTGCATTGCCGATGAGGTTTATGAACATTACGTAGTGGGTGACAGGACTCACTCTTCCATTGCCACTCTCGACGGGATGTGGGACCGCACGATCACAGTCAACTCATTCTCCAAGTCGTGGAACATCTCGGGTTGGCGACTAGGCTACGTTTATGGTGCCAGCAAACTCGTAGCTCCTCTCAACATTGCCAACAACGTCTTCTATGTTTGCTCGCCGACGCCGCTTCAACTCGCGCTCTCTGAGGTGTTGATGTCGGACCCGGAATACTACAGCGAATTGCGCGACAGGTTCACCGCCAAGCGACGTGTTTCTGTTGAAGCACTATCGGAGTTGGGATTTCACACTTACGAATCTGGATCTGCCTTTTACCTGTGGACGCGCATTCCTGAAGGCTACAAGGATGCGATGCAACTTAACGAGATGTTGATGGAGCGTGCGGGAGTTGCAGGAGTACCAGGAAGCGCCTTTGCTGATAGTGACATGTACGATAGCCACATGCGTTTGTGCATCGCACGCGAAGACGACATTCTGCGCGGCGCGCTCGACAAGTTCCGGACTGCACTGGCTGAAAGATCCAACTAGCACCGATTACGCACGAAATGTTTTTACGCTGAAGGCGTTGTTCTAAGAGTCAAAGAATGAAGAAACTACTCAGACATGCTTCTATCCTCGCATTCATCATCCTCGCACTCATCGTCCTCATAACCCACACACTGAGTTCACACACGCAAGGCGCGGGAAATTATTCTTCGGATCTCGGTTCGCCAGAGTCCTTCAATCAATCGAGCACCACAAATCCAGCTAAGCCATTACCTGCTCCCGCGCGCTGGCGTGGATTAATCGGTGAGTACGGCGTGGACATTGAGATTCTGTACATTCTGGAAAAAGACGGAAAACTCTGCGCTTCCTTCAAGCGGGCCGAGCCTGAACCGCTGCAGGAAGTCACCAGAAATAGTTTAGCGTTTGCTGGGCAAGGAGCCCACACAGGACAAAAGCTGTTTTTCACGCGAGATGCACATGGACGCGCTACGCAGGTTAAAGTCGAGAATGTTGAATTCAAGCGAAGGCAAATCGAACCGGAACGAGGCACGACGCAATTGCAGGTCAAACCGCTGAGGCCTGTTCCCGAATTGTTGAAAGAAGCGCTAACCGCTCAGCCGCCGCAAGAGAGCGGAGAGTTTCGCGCATCGGATTTAGTCGAACTGACGAAAGTCGATCGAACGATCAAGCTGGATATTCGCTACGCGACCACCAACAATTTATTCGGCACAATCTTTTACTCTGAGCCACGCGCCTTCATGCAGCGCCCCGCCGCCGAGGCACTCGTCCGCATCAATGCCAAGCTGAGACCGATGGGCTATGGACTACTGGTTCATGATGCGTATCGACCCTGGTACGTAACGAAAGTGTTCTGGGACGCGACGCCAGCTGAAAAGAAACTGTTTGTCGCCGACCCGTCGAAAGGATCGCGTCACAATCGCGGCGCGGCGGTCGACCTGACTCTGTATGACCTGCAAACGCGTAAGCCAGTCGAAATGGTGGGAACATACGACGAGACCACCAATCGCTCTTACCCTGATTATCCGGGAGGCACATCGCTCCAACGTTGGCATCGCGATCTCTTGCGCAAAGAAATGGAGTCGGAAGGATTCACCGTGTACGAAGCTGAGTGGTGGCATTTCGACTATAAAGATTGGCAGCTGTACCCGATTGGGAACCTTCCGTTCGACAGGATCAAATGACGATGGCGGGTACTACTATTCAAGCAACGGGTAACTTGCAGGTCGGGAAGGGGTCATTTTCCATTTCTCATTTCTCATTTCTCATTTTGCCATTTGAAGACAAAGCCGCTCTCACTTCACTAGTTAGCCACCATCGCCGCCTGCAAACCAAAACGCAGATCGGTTTTTCAGCCAATAGGAAATGAAAAATGAGAAATGGAAAATGACCCCTTCCTGACCTGCGAATTAGCGTTGCTTGAATGGTCCTGGTCCAACTTCTACCCGAACTATCTTGCGCTTTTCACATGAACTTTCTTAATGAGGCTTCTTATGAACAGACTACATATCACTCTTGGTTTCCTACTATGTCTTATCATCTCGGCCACCGCCTTCGCTCAGGGCACGCGACTGCTTCGTCATCCAACCGTGAGCCGTGATCTGGTGGCTTTCGCATACGGTGGCGACTTGTGGGTCGTCTCGCGAAGCGGAGGAGAGGCGCGCCGTCTCACGTCCACTTCCGGCGCTGAGACTGATCCCTACTTTTCACCGGATGCTTCCCAGATCGCCTTCACCGCCACGGTTGCAGGCAACACGGACGTGTACGTCGTAGCGACCGCTGGGGGTGACCCCAAACGACTTACTTATCACCCGGGGGTTGATCGGGTTAGGGGGTGGACGCCGGATGGTCGTCGCGTAGTCCTGGCATCAGCAAGAACCAGTGCCCCGCAAGAGGCCTACCTCCGCCTCTGGACGATGGGGTTGGATGGGGGACTTCCCGAGCCGCTCCCCATGCCCAGGGCCTTTAAAGGCACCTACTCACCTGACGGTCAGCGGATCGCCTATGAGGAGTTTTCTACGGCCTTCATTCCTGGGTGGTATGAGACCAGTCAGTGGCGGCACTATCGCGGCGGACGTACGCGCCCGATCCGGATCATGACGCTGGCTGACTATTCCGTTGAAAAACTGCCGTGGACCAACAGCAACGACAGCGACCCCATGTGGGTCGGGAACACCGTCTATTTCCTCTCGGACCGCAACCATAATGTTAACCTCTTCTCCTACCATCCCGAGACTAAAAGGCTATCGCAGCTGACTAAGCATGACGACTTCGACATTATGAATGCATCGGCGGGCGCTGACGCGATTGTCTACGAACAGGCCGGCTACGTTCATTTGCTCGACACTAAGACGGGGCAGGCGCGAAAGCTCACCATCGATGTGAACGGCGACCTTCCCTGGGCGCGCCCCCAGTTCAAAAAAGTGGTTAGCATGATCCGAAACTCGGCGCTTTCGCCAACTGGCGTTCGCGCCGCATTCGAAGCGCGTGGGGAGATTTTCACGGTGCCTGCGGAAAAGGGCGACTATCGCAACCTGACACAGAGTCCGGGCGCACATGATCGTAGTCCGGTGTGGTCACCTGATGGTTCGCAACTCGCCTGGTTATCAGATGCAAGTGGCGAGTATCAACTCATGATCGGAGATCCGTTAGGCGTGACTGCTCCCCGAGCCATCGCATTGCCATCGTCTGCATTCTTTTCCGGACTCGCATGGTCTCCAGACGGAACGCTAATCGCGCTTCAGGATAGTCATAAAAATCTTTGGACGGTGACGGTCGCAAATGGTACCGCTACTAAGATCGATTCTGATTCCTACCCTGATCCGTTTCGACAATATGATGCAACGTGGTCGCCCGACTCTCGCTGGGTGGCATATTCAAAGAATCTACCTAGTCGTCTGCGGGCCATCTTTGTCTATTCAGTAGCCGATAAAAAGTCTCATCAGATTACTGATGGATTAGCCGACTCGATTTCACCTGCCTTCGATGCTGGAGGTAAATACCTCTACTTTCTTGCCAGTACGAACTATGGCCCAAGCACGGGATGGCTGGAGATGAGCTCCATAGATCGCCCGGTCCGACGTGCGATCTATCTCGCGGTACTCAGCGCCACTGAACCGTCGCCTCTCTTGCCTGAGACTGGTGATGAGCCACAGCCTCCACCGTCTCGGACGGAAGCACCTCAGACACCGCCACCCGCAGCGGCCCCACCAACATCAACGAGGACGGTAGCAGTTCGCATCGATTTTGATGGAATTGGCCAACGGGTGCTTTCTGTTAACGTTCCAGCTGGAGATTACAGCAGCCTGAGCGCAGGCGCTGCGGGATCCTTTTATTACACCGAGCCGATGGTTCCCGGCGCCGCCGGGCCGCCAAACTTACGTCTGCAGAGATATCAGATTTCTGCACGGGCGGCCGCGCCATTCCTCGAGGGTGTTCGCTCTTACATTGTCTCAGCAGACAAGAAGAAAGTTCTGTACCAGGCAGCCGCGGGCGGGGGCACAAGTTGGGGCATCGTCGCGACAGACCGACCCGTAAAGACCGGCGATGGCCCAATTAATGTGGCACAGCTCGAGATGCGTGTTGATCCCCGTGCTGAGTGGGAGCAGATCTTTAAAGAGAATTGGCGAGTGCAACGCGAGTACTTCTACGATCCCAAGATGCACGGAGCCGACTGGCAGGCGATTTACCTGAAATATCATCCGTTAGTAGCTCATGTGGGCCATCGCGCGGACCTTGCGTATCTGATCGCAACTGTCGGTGGAGAACTCGCAGTGGGCCACTCGTATCTAACGGGCCCTGGTGATGTGCCTGGTGAAGATCCGGTTTCAGTTGGATTACTGGGCGCAGATTTCGCCGTTGAGAATGGCCGATATCGAATTACAAAGATTTACGGAGGTGAGAACTGGAATCCCGAGCTGAGGGCGCCTTTGAGTGCGCCGGGTATTCAGGTATCTCAGGGAGATTATCTGCTTGAAGTGAATGGTCGTCCGCTCGCTCCTCCAACTAATATCTACAGTCTCTTCGAAGGCACAGCAGGACGGCAGACGCTGATCCGAATTAACAAGACGCCTTCGCTTGAAGGATCGCAAATCCTAACAGTCGTTCCGATAGCCAGCGAGGAAGGCCTTCGCACACGCGCCTGGGTTGAAGAGAACCGGCGTAAGGTCGACAAACTTTCTGGCGGACGATTGGCGTATGTGTGGTTGCCGAATACTGCGACGCCCGGATATACCGCATTCACACGCTATTACTATTCCCAGCAGGATAAAGAAGGTGCGGTTATCGACGAGCGTTACAACCAGGGTGGTCAGGTAGCCGACTACATTGTTAACGAACTTGATCGCAGGATTATGGGTTACTTCGCGCAACGCGACGGCGAGCCTTCCACCTCTCCAACAGCGGGCATTTATGGACCGAAAGTGATGCTCATCAACGAGTCAGCGGGCTCTGGTGGTGACGCTTTACCGTATTACTTCCGTTTGCGAAAAATGGGACCATTAATTGGCACGCGCACGTGGGGAGCTTTGGTTGGCACAACGGGTTTTCCGCCAATGATCGACGGCGGTGGCATTACCGCCCCGAATTTGGCGTTTTATGACCTCTCGGGACGTTGGGCCGTCGAAAATGAAGGTGTGGCTCCAGACATTGAAGTCGAGTACACGCCGGCCGAAGTAATCAAAGGCCACGACCCTCAGCTCGAACGAGCAGTGCAGGAGGCACTCAGGCTGCTTGAGCAGAACCCTGTCAGGCGAGTGCCGCGACCCGCACCAATTGACCGAGTTTCGAAGCAGCGCGGTGGTCAGTAGTCAGTTGTCAGTGGTCAGTTGTCAGTGGTCAGTGGTCAGTGGTCGGTGGTCAGTTGGCCTTTGGTCTTTCGTCTTTGGACTTAGATCTTCAGATCTGTCCTGCAGTAGATCCAAGATTCACTCACCAAAGGTCATAGTCTCAAGATCAAAGACCAAGTGACCACTGACAACTGACCACGGACAGAAAGGCACAAATGAACAAAGCAGTCACCCTGTTATGTCGCACGCTCCTGGCTTTGGTCTGCTTCGCAACCGTTGCAACTCTCAACGGGCAGACGTCGAAAGACTCGATCTTCAGTCTCACCGAAACGATGATCCCGATGCGCGACGGAGTGCGTCTCCACACGCGGGTTTACACGCCGACTGGCTCTGCCGAGAAGTTTCCGATTCTACTGCTTAGGACTCCGTACGGGATCGGCAATCTAAGCTCGGCACAGCTGGCCGCTGCGCTTCCGGAATTGACGGCAGACGGTTATGTCATTGTCCAGCAAGATATCCGCGGGAGGTTCAAGTCGGAAGGTGAGTTTGTCATGCTCCGACAACCGCGCGATCCTACTGACAAGACGGCTATCGACGAAGGCACCGACACCTACGACACAATTGAGTGGCTGCTCAAGAACGTGTCCAATCACAACGGGCGTGTCGGAATGGCCGGCACGAGCTACGGCGCGTGGCTCACCGTAATGGGAATGCTCGATCCGCACCCAGCGCTGAAGGCTATCGTTCCCCAGGCCTCGCCGGCGGACATGTGGATTGGCGACGACTTCCACCACAACGGAGCGTTTCGACTGAGCTACGGCCTCGAATACGCGTACATGATGGAATCATCGAAGGAAATCGCCGACGTCTCGAAGCTGGTAGATCGCTTTGATGTTTACGAGTGGTATCTGGCACTCGGGCCGCTTTCGAACGTAAACGCAAAGTATTTCCACGAGAAGATCCCGACTTGGCGCGACTTCGTAAGCCATCCTGACTATGACGCGTTCTGGAAACGGCAAGGAGTTGCACCGTGGCTCAACCGCGTGACTGTTCCTACTCTGAACGTGGCCGGATGGTGGGACCAGGAAGATTTCTATGGCCCCATCAAAATCTATGAACTGCTCGAACGGCACGATACGAACAAGCAAAACTTTCTGGTTGTAGGTCCGTGGAACCACGGCGGATGGTCGAGGAGTGACGGGCGGAAGCTCGGACGTATTGAGTTTGGCAGTGCAACCGCGGAGTACTACCGGCGCGATGTCATGGCGCCGTTCCTGGCCCACTACCTTAAAGGAAAAGGGAGCGGCGAGCGTCCGGAAGCTCTGACATTCAGGACCGGCGTGAACGAGTGGGTAAAACACGACGCGTGGCCTCCGAAACGCGACGTCGTCGGCCGACGGCTCTATCTCCAGGCGAATGGCAAGCTGTCCTTCGACGCGCCCTCCGCGAAGTCTGTGGCGTTCCACAGTTACATTTCGGATCCTGCCAATCCGGTTCCCTATCGTCCGCGCCCGATTGAGTTGCGTTCGGGATGGTCGACCTGGCTGGTCGATGACCAACGCTTCGTCCATCGTCGCCCCGACGTGCTCGCCTGGGAGAGCGACCCGCTCAAAGACGACGTCGTCGTGTCTGGCAAAATAGTGGCTAACCTCTTCGCTTCAACCACCGGAACTGACAGCGATTGGATAGTAAAGTTTATTGACGTGTATCCCGAGAAATACGCAGCCGATCCTAAGATGGGCGGCTACCAACTGATGATCGCGGGCGACGTATTCCGTGGTCGCTATCATAAGAGCTTTGAGAAGCCGGAACCGATTCCGGCAAACTCAGTTCTGCACTACAAAATCGAATTTCCGGCAAACGATCATGTCATCCGGAAGGGTCACAAGATCATGGTGCAGGTCCAGAGTACCTGGTTCCCGGTTATCGATCTCAACCCGCAGCGATTTGTGCGGAATATTTTCAAAGCGAAAGAATCGGACTTCCAACGAGCCACTCAGCGAGTATTTCATTCGGGCCGATATCCGTCGCACATTGCGGTGCCGGTCGTGGAGCCGTCGCAGCAGTGATTCTATCGAACAGGGTAAATTCTCGCGGCCCAACCACCTCCGGCCGCCATCCTGATCTTCAGTTTGGTAGTTCTATCAACCCTGCTTTTTACTTTGGTGTAATCACTGCCGTGGCGGACGGCATTAACACCGTCCTGATAGGCTTCCATTTGAAAGCTGCCCTCCGGCAGAAATGAGAGATCCGCTTCCAAGTCTCGCGGCGTCCAGTCAGTCATTGCGCCTACGTACCAATCGCGACCGCTTCTGCGGGCCACGGTCAGATAGTCGCCCATTCGGGCCCCGAGCACTTTGGTATCATCCCACACGGTAGGCACCCGGGCCAGGAATTCCATTGCCTCCGGTTCCCTCAGGTAGTTTGAAGGATTGTCAGCCAGCATTTGCAGGGGACTTTCGTAAACAACGTACATCGCGAGTTGATGGCACCTTGTTCCCTGACTCATCGGCTGCTCGAAGATCGGAACGAAGCTGGCCTTCTGGGCATTTATCATCGCGCCTGGAGTGTAATCCATCGGTCCAATAAACATTCGTGTAAAAGGCAGCGTGACGTCATGTTCCGGCGTCGTGTCTTTGCTCCACTTATTGTGCTCGAGGCCTCTGACGCCCTCAGTGGAAACCAGATTCGGCCAGGTACGCGTCATGATCGCCGGTCTTGTTGCTCCGTGAAAGTCGACGAGCATTTTTCGCTTAGCAGCCTCGCGGCAGATCCGATGATAGAAGTTCATTAGGGGTTGATCATCACGTTGCATGAAATCAACTTTGATCCCTTTAATACCCCACTTTTGAAACTGATTGAGTGCGGGTTCGAATTGGTCGTCCAGCGTTTTCCAAACCACCCACAAGATAATGCCAACTCTCTTCTGCCGGCCATAGTCGGTCAGTTCAGCAATGTCCATCTCAGGAACAACGTTCAGGAGATTTCCCAACTTGTACCAGCCTTCATCCAGGATGATGTATTCAATGCCGTACTTTGACGCGAAGTCGATAAAGTATTTGTAGGTCTCGGTGTTGACACCGGATTTGAACGGCACGTTGTAGATATTGTTTGCATTCCACCAGTCCCAAGCTACTTTTCCGGGTTTGATCCAGGAGGTGTCCTCAATCTGAGAAGGCTTGGCCAGCAAGTAGACCAGTTGATTTGTTAACAGGTCTCCGTCTTGCTCTGCGAGTCCCAGAAGTCGCCAGGGAAAGGTGCGTTTTCCACTAGTAACAGCGATATAGTCGGCCGCCCGAGTTACCTCCAGGTCCCGGTCCTTTTTTAACTCTTCCTTTAGAGGATAGGGAGGAAAAACGCCGGAGAGTCCTCTGCTGCTGTTACCGCGGAACCACAGCCCGGGATAGTCCTCAACATCCGACTCGGCTATGGCTATCTTGATACCATCACCCGCATCAACAACTACCGGCACGCTGCCCAGCTTTTGCGGTGTGATGCTCTTCAAAGAAACGTAACCAAACTCGCGCTCGTTATGCGAAAAGAAGCTTTCTTCCTGTGGATAGTAAACAGAATAATCAGCCGCAAAGTTGAGATTCACCTCCTCAGCGTGGACTCTCACTTCACTTCGCGGCAGCGACGTCTCGAACCGGTAGGCCACACCTTCGTTGTAAGCGCGAAACACCAGGGCGTAATTGCCCACCATATCAAGCCGCAGTTCTTTAAAGTGCTCGTGGATGCGAGCGAACTTCTGCGCGACTGGAGGGACCAGCTGTTGGTCGACCGCGCGCAGATTGAAAGAACTAACCTTAGGCTCCCGGCCGAGCACGCTCTTATCAACCGTCATGGAAGCCGTTGCACCCTGAATCAAAATCTTTCCTTTGAATAGAACGCTATATGACAGACGGCGTCGTGTTTCGATCTTGACTTGAACTCTGCTATCGGGCGAGCTTAGTTCGAAGCTTGACTGACCCGAAACAGCGCTTGTCGCGCAGAACACCGCAATTGGAAGAGCAGCTATCCGCGCACACTTCCACATACCATCTGAACATTTACCGAACATCAGTTAGACCTCCAAGACCTTCAATGTGCTGCTTCGCAGTTTGCCAGGATCGTGCGCAGAGTCAGCCTCCTCGACAACCCTGGTGTATTTGTTGAGTGGTAGGCTCACGAGCTTATCAACGGTATAGCTTTTCAAAATTACCTCGCCTCAATTACCACTGACGCGGACTCCAAGCCCTCCGAGGTAGCCTTCAGGGTCATACTCCCCGCTCTGTCAATCGATTGAATAATCGCGAGGGCCAGCCCATGGAAGGCTTTTCGGTAATTAGCTTTGAAAGGTTCGTGACTGCTTTGCATGCCGTTGTCGACTCCGGCGATCGCCCCTTCACCAGTGAGTTGAAACTTAATCAAGTTATCTGCATGAGGCACCAGAGTGCCATTCGCATCAACGACTTTTACAGTGACGAATGACAGATCGCTGCTGTCAGCGGTGATGACCTTACGGTCTGGGCTCATGATGATCCGGGCGGGGTGACCGGCCGTACGGCGTTCCTGGGTGAGCACGACCTGGCCCCGGCTACGCGAGACTGCTTTGAGTGTTCCAGACTCGAAAGGCAGTCGCCACATGACGTGCAGCTCGTCTCCCACCTTCCGCTTAGTACCTAACGACTTGCCATTTAGAAATAGCTCAACTTCGTCGCTATTGAAATATGCCCAGACATCGACGATGTCCCCTGCTTTCCAATTCCAGTGAGGAAAGACATGGAGGACTGGTTTATTGGTCCATTCGCTCTGATACATGTAGTAAACATCTTTAGGAAAACCTGCCAAGTCGATAATGCCGAAATAAGAACTGCGCGCCGGCCACGAATATGGAGTTGGTTCACCGATGTAATCCCAACCGGTCCAGATAAACTGACCGCCAAAGAAATCGTGCTTCTTTACTAACTTCCAGGTCTCTTCTTGAGTTGAGCCCCAGGGTGCGCTGCAATTGTCGTAAGCAGAGCAGGAATAGTCAGCGTTTCCGCCTTTCAACGGAGCATCCCAACGGGGCGGCCAACGTCGAATGATGTCGGAAGGTAGGTCGTAACTGCCGCGGGTAGCAAGGCTTGAGACGGTTTCCGTGCCGATGAAAGTACGACCGGGGAAGAGCTTTGGGAGTTGGGGAATCTTATCGTGCGCGTAGTTGATCCCAACCAGATCCAGATCGCCGTTGGAGATCAGCGTGTTCTTCTCATCCAGAAAGTTGCAGGCGGCAGTGATTGGACGCGTCTTATCCAAGCTGCGTACGATACCGGAAAGTTCCTTCCCGATAAGGCCAGCGGCTGGATCGCCGCCCCATTGTTCCGAGATCTCATTGCCGATGCTCCATATGATGATGCTGGGATGATTACGGTCACGGAGCACCATGTCTTCCAGGTCGCGTGTGTGCCACTCGTCCCAGTCCAGGTGATAGTCGAATTTCGTCTTCTCTTTCCTCCACACGTCAAAGGCTTCGTCCATCACGACGAACCCCATCCTGTCAGTGAGCTCGAGCAGTTCAGGAGTGGGCGGATTGTGTGACGTACGAATGCCGTTGACGCCCATCGCCTTCAGCATTTCGAGTTGGCGCTCCAGCGCCCGTGTGTTAACGGCGGCGCCTAGAGCACCCAGATCGTGGTGATTGCACACGCCGTTGATCTTTACTGCCTTACCGTTCAGAAAGAACCCCTTCTCGCGATCGAAGTGAAAGTAGCGGATGCCGAAAAGCGTTTCGTAAGTGTCAACTATCACGCCGTCGACTGGGTGCCCGTTCTGATCCACCTGGGAGACGGCTCTGTACAAATAGGGCTGCTCAACCGACCACAGTCTTGGCCGCTTCACTGTCAACTCATGCGGCACTCCCGACGCAGCACCTTTGGCTACGACAATGGTCGACGCAGTCCGGCCGACTTCCTTACCAGCCGCATCGTAGAGAATTGTCGTCACGGTTACGGACGCATCGGTCTGCGAGTCGTTTCGGACCATCGTCTCGACCTTGATTTTTGCTGACTGGTTGCTGACCTCTGGCGTGGTGACGTAAGTGCCCCAATGATCGACGTGCGTCGGAGCGGTAGTCGTCAGCCAAACATTTCGATAGATGCCCGAACCGGAATACCAGCGAGAATTTGGCTGCTGCGAGTTGTCTGCTTTGACGGCAATAAGATTCTTTTGGCCGCCGAATTTAAGGTAGGGCGTTAGTTCATATTGGAACGAGATGTAGCCGTAAGGCCGCTTGCCGAGGTAATGCCCGTTGAGCCAAACCTCGCTGTTGCGATACACACCGTCGAAGTCGATGAAAACTAACTTGCCCTTGTCGCTTTCAGGAACATTGAAAGTCTTTCGATACCAACCGACGCCCCCCGGCAGCGCACCGCCGCCGATACCGGCGGGATTCTTTTCATCGAATTTCCCTTCGATGCTCCAATCGTGGGGCAGGTTCAAGGTGCGCCATTTTGAATCGTCCAATTCAGGCGCCTGTCCGTTTGAGACATCTCCCAGCTGGAAACGCCAACTCGCATTGAATTTGATTGTCTTACCTGGCCTTGGGTTGGAATAGACCGGCAGAACTGAAAGCAGGAAAACAGTTGCCAGTAAGGCAGGCAGCCTAAGGTACATCTTCATTTTACTGCTTGGTAAACGGGAGGCTTGACACTGAATTGACGGGGACGGTTTTGCCTGCGACTTGAACAAACTTATTTTAGCGATCTTCATTAGAGTGCACAAGAAATCCGTTTTCTTAGTGGATGATTTCGAGAAGTGATCAAGCTCACTTCTCTAACGACGTTTGACTGAGCGCAAACTTGCCCTCGAGCCGAATATCTCGCGATGAGCTTCCTAGTAAGATCGTAAACTCGCCCTTCTCTGCGAGCCAACCTTTCTTGTCTGGATCGTAGTAGGCGAAGGCACTCCGTTCGAGTGGGATCGAGACCTGCTGCTTCTCGCCGGGCTTGAGGAATACTTTGTGAAAACCCTTCAACTCTTTAACGGGACGCGGCAAACCAGGTTGGGTTTGATTCACATAAAGTTGCACCACCTCGCCACCTTCACGTGTGCCCGTGTTCTCAATTTCAAACTGAGCGATCGCGAGTGGTCCTTTAGGGTCCTTGCCCTCGGTTAGCTTCAGCGACGAGTACTTAAAACTTGTATACGAGAGACCGTAACCGAAGGGAAAGAGCGGCTCGACCTTTTTCGTGTCAAACCACCGATAACCAACGAGAAGTCCTTCCGCGTACACTTCCTGCCCGTTCTTCCCAGGGTACGCGCCCAGGGCATGGGCAGGTGAGTCTTCGAGTTTTTTGGGAAAAGTGCAGGGCAACTTACCAGACGGGTTTACATCACCGAACAAGACGCGAGCCAGCGCATTCCCACCTTCCATACCTGGATACCAGGCCAACATCACAGCCGGAACTTTCGCGAGCCATGGCCCCATTTCCATTGGCCCACCGCCAAGCAAGACCACAATCGTACGCGGGTTTGCCTCAACTACGCGTTGGATCAGCTCATCCTGTCCGTAAGGAAGTTTCATGTCTTTGCGATCCGAAGCCTCGGCGTCGAAGTATTTTGAATGATTGAGTCCTCCAACGATTATCGCCACGTCCGCCTGGCTGGCCGCGTGAACCGCCCGTCCCACAAGATCAGGATCAGGTTCTGCCCGGTACCCCGTTGAGTAAGTAACGTTCAAGCGCTGACCGGCCCGACGCACAATGCCTTCCAATGGCGTGATCTCATAAAAAGTCTTAATCCTTGCACTACCCCCACCGTAGGCCTGGAGCTGCACGGCATTCTCGCCGATGACAGCGACCGTCTTGATCTTAGTGTCATCGAGCGGAAGCGCGCCGCCTTCATTCTTGAGCAAGACCATTCCTTCTTCTGCGACGCGTCGCGCTGTCTCCTGGTGCGCTTTGGTATTGATTGCTCCAGGCCCACGTCCGTTCAGAGCTCCTATCGCGATCATTTGCCGCAGGTTGCGTCTTACCTTGTCGTCCAGAATCGACATCGGGAATTCGCCTTTGCTCAGTCCCTCGCGAAACGGCCCGGCCAGGTAAAAGCTTTCGTAGGGCTTTTCCGTACCCATCTCGAGATCGAGACCGTTCATTACAGCTTGACGAGTGTCGTGAGTTCCATCCCAATCGGACATCACCAGTCCCTTGAACCCCCACTCGTCCTTAAGAACCTTGTTGAGCAGATAGTCGTTGTGGCACGCGTGTTCGCCGCGAAACCTGTTGTAGGCGCCCATCACCGCCCACACATCTCCTTCCTGCACTGCTGCCTTGAAGGCCGGCAGGTAGATCTCGCGCAAGGCGCGTTCATCCATCTCAACATTGATCGTGCCACGCTCCCATTCCTGGTTGTTCGCAGCAAAGTGTTTGACGCAAGCAGCAACTTCATGAGACTGCACGCCACGGATATAGCTAACTGCCATCCGCGAGGTTAGAAAGGGATCTTCGCCCCAGTACTCAAAGTTGCGCCCGTTCAACGGCGTACGCATGATGTTCACACCAGGGCCCAGCATAATCTGCTTGTCGCGTTTTAAAGCCTCTTCGCCGATTACGTCGCCGTAGGCTTGAGAGAGCGCCGGGTTGAATGTTGAAGAGAGACCTATCAACGCCGGCATCCAGGAAGCGAAGTCATCGGTGCGACCGGCAGGCTTCCAGGTATCAGGCCCGACATCCTCTCGTACGCCGTGTGGTCCATCAGATAGCCAGCGACGCGGAATACCAAGCCGAGGGATCGCGGCAGTGGTAAATTTCGAGTCGGCGTGTACCAAAGCGAGCTTCTCTTCGAGAGTCAGACGAGAAAGCAGATCATCAACTCGCGCCTCCAGTGGCTTGCTGGGGTCAAGATACATAGGTCGCTCCTGAGCTCGGTGTGTGCTCGTTGAGGCGGCCAACGCCGAAATCGCAACCGCTGACGCGAGCAGAAAACGAAGTCCGATACGATTTGCAGATTTCTTAACGCTGGTTTGTTTCATATTCAATCTCATCTCCTGAAAGTGGTCGAACAAACAGCAATACCGTTAGCCATCTTAACAAGGCATTCAACTCTCTTGGGGACGCTCAAGCCCCAATGGTTTGCAGGTCAGGAAGGCGGACCCTGTCCCCGCTCTTACGCTGAGTGGCTTTCAAGCTTGAGGCGGGGACAGCCAATAGAGGCGGCCTGTCAAGAAAAAACACTTCAGGCTTTGGCCCCGCTGCGGAC
>JAMQPH010000511.1 GCA_023717605.1 Pyrinomonadaceae bacterium | reverse complement strand
CCATCTCATAGAGCAGCACGCCCAAGCTGAATAGGTCTGAGCGGTGATCCACGTCGCGACCGAGCGCTTGCTCCGGGCTCATGTACGGCACCGTCCCCAGCACCACCTCTGTCGTCGTCTTGACCTGGGCACGCATCGTCGCTTCCGTGTCGGTGGCTTGTTGCCTGATCAGCTTCGCCAGTCCGAAGTCCAAGACTTTCACTAGCGAATCACGGCGCACCATGACGTTCTCAGGCTTGATATCCCGATGGATGATCCCCGCCTCATGAGCTGCAGCGAGCGCCGAAGCCACCTGTTGGGCCACATCGAGCAATTCGTCGATCAGCATCGGCGCGCCCGTCATGCGCTCTCTCAGCGTCTCGCCTTCGATAAACTCGGTGGCGATGAAGTGGGTCCCTACCGTCTCGCCGATCTCATAAATTGTGAGAATGCTCGGGTGATTCAAAGCGGAGGCGGCGCACGCTTCCTGCTCGAAACGCTTCAGGCGGTCCGCATCTCTTGTAAATTGCGTCGGCAGCAGCTTCAAAGCCACCTTGCGGCCCAACTTTGTGTCCCGCGCCAGGTAAACCGTCCCCATCCCGCCTTCGCCGAGTAGCGCGATGATCTCAAAGTGGCTGAGTCGCTGCCCGACCAGCGATTCTGCCTGATCGCAACTGAACAGCGCAGTCGCGGCGTCGGCAACAGGCCCCTCGATAATGCTGTCGGATTCCTCGAAAGAGCCGAGCAGCGACTCGACCTCCCGTCGCAAGCCGTCATCGGCGTCACAGGCTCGCTTGAGGAACGCGGGGCGCTCCTCGACCTCATACTCCAGCGCAGAGCGGAATAGCTCTTTGGCCTGTTGCCAGCGTTCGGGCGTCACTTAGCTTTACCTCCGCCCATCTCACGTCGCAGCCACGCCTTCGCCATGTTCAAATCGTCTTTCACGGTTGTCAGAGACACACCGAGCACCGCGGCCGTCTCGTCGATGCTTAGCCCACTGAAGAATCGTAGTTCCACAATTTGACACTGCCTCACGTCGATCGCAGCCAGTCGCGTCAGCGCCTCATCAAGCGCTAACAAGTCTACAATCTGATTTCTCGGCGGCCACCATCAATCCCTCGTCCAGCGGCAGGGTGATGCCTGACCCGCCACGCTTGAGGCGATAGCGTCGCCGCGCGTGATCGACAAGGATGCGGCGCATCAACTGCGCCGCGACGGCGAAGAAGTGGGCGCGGTTTTGCCACCGCACGCTCTTTTGATCTACCAACCTGATATACGCCTCGTGAATTAAGTCCGTCGTCTGGAGGGTGTGGCCAGCGCGTTCGCGGCGCAGGTGGCGGGCAGCCTGACGGCGCAGTTCCGCATAGACCACGGGCATAAGTCTGTCGAGCGCCTCCCGGTCCCCGTTGCTCCAGTCAATGAGCATTTGCGTGATGTCTCGTGGTGACGGCTCCGTCATCGAAGGCTCCTCTGGCGGGTCGAAGGTGTTAGGCGTAGCCGCGACGAGAGGATATGCCCCCGATTGGTCAAGGTCAATTTGATCAGCCCTCCGGCGCTCTCAAAAAGCCTCGCCCGGAAATCTCAAAAAAGCTCCGGCCACTTTCGATCTAATTGTCGCGTTAATAGGTTGAAGGGCAGCGATCAGGCTGCTTCAGCTTCTGGATGATCGAAAGGAGAGCAAGAAATGTTCGAACAACGGAATCGCAAACTCTTCGTCATGGGCCGTGTCTTTTGGAGCATCGTACTCTGTTGCGCTCTCACTAGCGCAGCGTTCGCCCATGACGATGAAGAGACGCCGAGTTTGCAGGGTAACTGGCGCGTTACCGTCAACCCCGGAACTCCCCAACAGTTTTTCAGCTTGATGCAGTTCAACCAGGGCGGGACCATGACTGAGGCGAACAGCACACCAGGAAAATCCATGTCCAGCGGGGTGTGGAAAAAGATCCGCGGTCACAGGAACTTTGCCGCTACCTTCGAGATCTTCCAGGATGGCGATTCGGACGGATCGTTTGACAGCCGGATTCGCGTGCGCCTCACCATCCACCTCTTGGACGATGACACCATTGCCGGTACATCCACCATCGACGTCCTGACGCTCGACGGTACAACGCAGTTGGCCGGCCCGTTTCCAGGTATCCCTCTTGAGGGCACGAGGATGAGGGCGATGCGGGAGTGAGAGGTCTCCCCAGAACCCAACTCTTCGTCGGGTGAAACGGTGCAGGCTTCGAGTTCGCCCTCGCTCTCGATTGCGGATGAAAGCGTATCGATGACTTCTGACTCTGCCACCGGCAACGGCCACGTCGAGGCTCCAAGCCAAACGAACAAGCCCTCGTGCATTTTGAAAGGAGTGATGATGATAAACGGAAACCCTATAAAACTTATGACGCTTGTAGCCGTCGTGTTGACCCTTTGTTTGCTTCCCTTAGAACAAACAACATCGGCGCAAGAACCATCAACATCAGCGCAATCAGCGCATCGCAATTGCAGGAATGTCGAAGGCAAGCTAAGCGAAGTCAGCAGCGCCAACGGCACGACGGGAAGGATCACTAACGGTGGAATCCTCAACGGCACGACCCAACTGGTCTTCACGAGTGGTGTCCTCGCTACCCCTGACCCTACAACTGTCTCCTACACTGACGACTTTACCATCACAACCAACAGAGGAGTCTTAACGACTCACAACGTCGGTATCTTTGACTTTGCGACTGGATTGTTCACTGAAATCGCCCGGATTGACCCGAACGCCAGCTCCGGGAGATTTGCCGGAGCGACGGGTGTGCTTTTCACGAGTGGCAAGACCACCGATGGCGGTGCCACGTTCCGATCGAAAATTACTGGTGAGATATGTCTTGCACACCGCGGCTATGAGCATGACGACGAAAACAACGACGACAACCAGTAGGCTGAGCACTCTTATTAGAGAGGTACTACCCGATTCGTTTATTGGGCAGACGGAGGCAAGGTCATGAAACGAAGAATCTGCTTTGCGTTATTGATAAGCGTGATAACGGGGCTCGTTGTGAGTGCGGGCGTGCGGAAGGAGCACACGGTTCAAGACCGTATCCATACCATCCCAGAAGCGTGGCGTGGAACATGGGAGGTGACGGTTGCTTACCGGGACCGAGAGACCGGCGCCCTCGTCGCGACCGATGTAACCACGGCGGCGATATGTCCTGGCGAGCCAATCATCCCGCGGCAGTTGAGGGCGCAAGTTCTTTGCTCGGATGAGGCTGCCGA
>JAMQPH010000499.1 GCA_023717605.1 Pyrinomonadaceae bacterium | reverse complement strand
GTCTTACTCGATGCCCACTGCCTTTTCATTGGGGTCCGCGTCCAAAGTCGAATTTTTGCAACCTTGATCTGGTAGTCGCCGAAGAGTTCATTGGCCAAGCGCCCTTCGTAAGTCGAATGCGGACGAGGCCTGAGCAATTTTAAGTTCGGCGAAGGAATGCCGTAAAAGGCTGAAAGCGAAGCGAGAAACCGCGTGCAGACATTTTTCATTAGTTCGGGTGCTGCCGCATCCCTGGCCGCTTCAAGCGCGCCAAACATGGGAGCCAAGTTCGCAGAAGCCGGGGCGCGAATGTTCTCCAGGCGATGACTGCTATCGTATTCGCGGCGTAATTGGTCGCGCGCCGGCCGCCGATCTGTGATCATAGTCTTATCTGTGACCGCTCATTTCGATCCTTCATAAATCAACTCCTCTCCGTGCTAATGGGCGACCCGCCGGAGGTTCCGTTGCCGATCAGTTGGTCTCTATTCATCCAACCAGAGGACATTGTTTTTTACGTCATCTGCGGTGTGGCGCCCCAAAAACCGAAGAACTCGGCGCAATAGATCTCTTAGCGGTACCTGGAGCTGAAAGTAAGATCCCGAAGTGTTGCCTGCCTTCTTCGTGGTATCTTTGGTTCAGGAGCCTGAAGTGTCGAATGTTATGAGTGAGGATTGTGCGCCGTTGGCTGACGGCATAAGCCAGTTGCTCGGCATCACTTTGTCCTGTGCGGCCAGCATCTAAGACATGCACGGCATCGTACCCTCGCTGCCGGAGAATTTCGCCCAGTATCGGACGGACATCCTCATCCAACAGCAGGGTAATCTTGGCCATTAGACCCCGGTCACGGGTCTGTGATTCTCTTGCGAGTTCTCTTGAAGATCCTGGTCAACCGCTTCTTTGTGATCATAGTAGTACGAAAGCGCGTCGTATACTTGCGCGAGGGTTAGATGGGAGAACTCTCCAACCAACTCTTCAGGTGAGATGCCTTGGCGAAGAACGTAGTTGACGACTGAGCGAACAGGAAATTTCGTGCCTTTGATCACAGGACTGCCGCCGCAGTAGTCCTCCCGAGAAACGATATAGGGATGATCTATTTTCTCTGCCGACTCTGTCATAAGCCAACCCTCTCTAAATGATTTCGACCATCATTGATAATCCAAACCAATGCTAAGAGACTGCGCTATCGATGTCAAACCGGTGCAGCCAACCGCGACAAACTTCTTCTGATAGCAGCGGTGAGTGATGTGCCATGGGTGACCGGAAAGTGGCGATTCGCGCGCGGCATCGGTTGTGTCTTAGAGAGAGCGGTTCAATGGCGACGCTGTCCCCCAACTTGTGTTCGTTGAACCTTTCGAAGTTTCAAAACGTGGCTAAACCCTTCAAAAATACACCCAATTTGTGACCGGAATTTAGGACGGTGACGGTCGGTTTAACCTTCCACTCCTCCTCACGGAACAGTATATGACCTCCAAGTTCACGTAGTATTCCAGGCTCGGTTGTTAACACCTCCCATAACCATTCTAAGTGATCATCCGCGGGAGGCGATTTCCACCCGGCAGTAGCGTTCCGGACCGTGTTACACCAGTCCTGAAATCTGATCTTCTGGTCCCCCTTGGCGAGTGTCTCTATCTGGACCCCGCCGACGATCAGTAGTTCTGCCAAGAAATAACCATAGGCTTTAGGATCGCTTGGATCGCAAAACAGACTCATCACGTTTTTGCCTTTTCGATCACTCATCCAGATTCCTAATTAACCACCGGTATTTCCGGCTTTCGAACCAGACCAACGCTCTCAGTGTACGCCTAACGCCTTAAACACCGCATCTGCTGGATCTGAATAGAAGCTCGTTTGAAACTTCGCGAACAATTCTCCTGGAATCGTGGGTATGTCGCCGACGCTCGCCATCGGCAGCAAGATGCGCTTTGCACCTGCATCGAACGCCACTTGGAGGCACGAGGCGAGATTGCCGACAGGAATGATATTGCCCCCCAGACTCATACTGCCCAACACAACCAGCTGCGGCTCTAGGGCTTTACCCAATATTCCTGAGCAGAGAGCAACAAACGAGGAAAGCGTGAGCGCATTGGTCGGTCCGGTGTTTTGCAGCTCAACGACGTGGAGATGA
>JAMQPH010000492.1 GCA_023717605.1 Pyrinomonadaceae bacterium | reverse complement strand
CCAAAGATGCCTCCGCCTTCTACAGCAGCGCGAGCTTCTCTGATGGCATTCAACCCAACAGCGGCCGACCGTGCGGCCTTCGCGCTCTCATCAAGCGCGTCGAAGATTTGCTTATCGGACCCCCCTCCCGTATTGACATTGACACTTGTTCCGCCCGCCTTTTTCCACTCCGCAGGAGTACCAGTGAACCCCTGCGAGCGAGCAAACTCATAGTCCTTCTGAAACGAAGTCTTCTGAGAGTTGGCAATCTCCTTGTCCAAGAGGATTTTGATGGCCGAACGCTGCCCCTCCGACAAATTTGGGCTTGCCATGGCTCGCAGCATAGCCGCGGCCTTCGGGCTCATAGCCCCAGAAGGCGGAGCCATAGGCTGTGGCGCGGCCTGCGCTACCTGCGTAGGAGGAGGTGCCGGCGCTGGAGCCTGCGGGGGCTGTGGGGCCTGCGTAGGCGCAAATGGGGCAGGCCCAGAGAGAGCTTCGCTGAACCCAGCATTCGGATCAGTACTAGCGACCTGCTGACCGATCGGTGTAGCCGGAACCGGGGCCGACGGAGCTCCAGCAGACAAGTTTCCGGCAAACCTAGTTCCGAAACTCCCAGTGGAGCGGTTTGGCTCAATGCCTCCCGGCAGGCTAGTCCACCACGTGCTTAAACCTCTTCCTATGGACTGAAGTTTCTGCGGATCGCTACCAGCTATCTTCAAGTCCTCGGAAAGATCGCGACCTGTATTCGATTTGTATGCCCTCTGGGCGTCCCACCATGCGGCCTTGTCTTGGCTGGCGGGGGAAAAATCGGGCAGCCCAAGCGCGTTCTTGGCTTCATTCCATGATTTCGTAAGGTATTGATACCGACCAGCTGCGCTAGTAGTTTTCCCCACATTAGGACCGCTCGTTATGGGCACATGAACGTTGGGGAATCTGGATAGGTCGGATGTCTCGCGACCTCCGTAAATAACTCGATACGGGTCCTTTCCTGGATAATTTGACTCACTTCCTGCGATCGTGTCGAGAAGTGCCCTACCCTCCGGGGGAATCTCAGTGGACACACTAGACACGCGCCCAGGCTGCGATGGCATTGAACTAGGTTCGCCAGTTCCCGTCAGCGCCGGGATCATCCTGTCGAATGCTGCGCTCGACTCGCGCTCATTGCCCAACTTTAGCAACTGCATGCCGAGTTGAAAATTTCCTGCATTTAGGGCCTCACCAGCGGCCTTCTTGTAATTCACATCGCCTGATGCGAACTGCTTGCCAAGGTCGCCAAGCAAAGCCTGCTGCCTACCCTCGCGATAGACGTTCCCAAGGTCGCCAATCCATGAAAAATCAATATTAGCCATCTAATCAGCCCCATGCTGACTTATTTTGCGAGTACGTCCCTACGCCTAGCTTGGCTAGTCCACCTATCATGTTCCACAAATTCTGGCTCCCCTGCGTTTGCCCCTGGGCCTCTTGCTGGTATGTGTTCGCGTAGGGCTGCGCAAGGTTACTGGCTAGATTGACGTTCTGGCCAGCCCCTCCAGTGTAGACCCCGGCGAGCCGATCGGCCAAGCCAGTCTGCAGTCCGGCCGACTCCGAACCATACCGTGACGCAAAGTTCCCAAGCAAGCCGCCCGTGCTGGAGGCGATATTCGCCTTGTTTTGGCCGGCTTGGGATAAAGTGTTCGCCATGCCAGACGTAGCGGACAGCTCCGGGTTGATGTACTGACCGAGCCGATCCATCCACGAACCGTAGGCTTGGTTGGCGTTCCCGGACGCAATACGCATCGCGTCCGCC
>JAMQPH010000265.1 GCA_023717605.1 Pyrinomonadaceae bacterium | reverse complement strand
GTCGATGGCAGACTATGCTCGCGTGCACTGTGCAGGTTTCGCCGAGCGACTCGTCCTACTGGAAAAACTGCAGCATCATCAGCTCTACCCGGTGATCGCCGGGGCACACATGGTCGTTTTGCCGTCTTTGATAGAGAACTTACCGAATGCCGGATTAGAGGCGATGGGTTTCGGGAAGGTCGTGATTGGGACGGCGGGCACGAGTTTTGACGAGTTGATTAGCGACGGAGCGACGGGGTTTCTCGTCTCCCCGAACAACCCGGAGGCCCTGGCCGAAAAGATCATCTTTGCATGGAAACATCCGAAGCTGAGTGAGATGGGAGCAGCAGCGCGGCAAAAAACATTAGAATTTTCACCAGAAAAAACGGTCGAGACCCTTCTGACCTATTATCGAGAAATATTGCATGGATAAGGTTGACCCGGGCATTTTGCGACAAACAAAATCTCTCTTGAAGTCCGCCTTCCCGCGGGGCGCCGCTGTGTATGGCAAGGCCAAGGACTCTTGCCGTGACCTATTTCTTCGAGGGCGTGATGCAGAGGTTGTATTCTCAAAGATCTATGAGCGCAATTTGTGGGACGATCCAGAGTCAGCCTCCGGCAGAGGCTCCACGCTGCTGCGGACTACGGTGATCAGGCGCGTATTACCGGCCTTGCTGAGTGAGGTGGGTGCTGAATCGTTACTCGACGCACCCTGCGGTGATTTCAACTGGATGCGTTATACAGAACTGGGTTCGGTTACCTATATTGGCGCCGACGTTGTTCCCAGCCTCATCGCCCGAAACGACCAACTATATGGCGGTGACCGTAAAAACTTCGTGACTCTGGACATCACCCGAAGCGCGATCCCAACGGTGAGTGTGATCCTATGCAGAGACTGCTTCACTCATCTCTCATTCCGAGATATCCGTTCCGCGGTTGCGAATTTCAAGAGAAGCTATTCGGAATATCTCTTTGCCACCACACACACGGGCGAGCGAGAACACCGAGACATCGCGACCGGGCAGGGGCGCTATGTGAACTTGCAATTACCGCCTTTCAACTTTCCCGAGCCGGTGAAGTTGGTAGTCGAGGACCCGGAGTTGGGCAAGTGTCTGGGCGTCTGGCGACTTCAGCAACTGCCAATACAATAGCCTTGAAGCCAGTCGCGAAAGCCGTTAACGACTGAAACGAAATGCGCCTTAGCACGGGACCTCACGGTCACTTAGTCTCGACCAGTTATCTGGAGTGATAAAGTGAGGATAATCGTCGGATCCCAAACCGAGAACAATTTGACCTACGCTCTAGAGTCGCGTAATACAATCTCGTTTTTCAAAATGCTGAGTAAAGGCAATCCACGGGTGAAACAACACTTAGGCCGGTTTTTAGGTCCATTTTCCAAGCATATTTCAAGGGCTCGCGGCACCGCACAATATATCTCTCGCAATCCGCGCCAATGTCTAAAACTGTTATTGAATTCGAAGCTAGAACCTCGCGTCCAAGCACAGCCTGATGTCTACCCGTTTACTGCTTACCTTGGTGAGCGGTTCGGATGTACTCACGTAATAGTGTTTGGCAGGCCAACTGCCAAAAACCTAAAACAACTTTATCCACAGTTTGAGATTATCGGAATCGTCCCCGGCGCCGACCTGCAGTTCTACCGCAACCAATACAGCTTTGGGACCTGGCTGGAAGAAAACCCGAGTCTCGGCGGCACAGTCTCAGTGCCCGAAGACGTTCTGAAGCGTGCGGTCATCGTTTGCAGTGACCTGGAGCAAGTTGTTAGTCCCGCCTCCTTACTAAAAAACTTAAAGACCTGGCTTGACTACGCGCCGGTTTGCATTGTGACAACTACAAATAGGGAATCCGATCGAGTAGGCAGTAATGGATTCGAGACAACTCTCACTCGCCCAGCCAGGTGGAATCTGATAGAGCTCGAGGACTTGCTGCGCGCTGAAGGATTCAACCTTGAGTTCATCGGATTGACCTCCAGCGATAATGTTAATTACGAAAAGAAAAAGATTCTGGCAGTTATTACTAACGATGCGATTGGTAAACAAATAGGACAGGGCGCGCCCTCCGACTTTCGCGTGGTAGCGTTTATGGCGGCTTACAATGAAGAGGACATCATAGTTCAATCAATCAAGAAGTGGACCGACCAGGGGATCGGTGTGCACGTTCTTGAGAACTGGTCCACAGACGCCACCTATGATTTAGCGAAGGCGTTGGAAAGTGGGTTCCCGGTCACTGTCGAAAGGTTTCCTAAAGAAGGGCCATCAAATTATTTCGATTGGGGCGCGATGCTGGGACGGATGGAGTCACTCTCCAAAGAAATCGAGGCCGATTGGTTCATACGCCGCGGCGCTGATGAAGTGTTGGTGTCTCCGTGGCCGGGTATTAGTTACAGAGATGGTCTTTATCTGGTGGATCAGTCGGGCTTCAATTGTGTAGATCACACGATTGTTGAGTTTCATCCGGTGGATGACGGGTTCGAAGCGGGTATGGACCACGAAGACTATTTCAGACATTTTGACTTTAAACATCTATCCCATCCTCGACAAAGTAAAGCCTGGAAGAATTGCGGGCAGCCGATCTCGACGATTCCATCTGCGGGGCATGATGTAGTATTCGATGGACGCCGGATTTATCCTTTCAAGTTTCTGCTAAAGCACTATGCTTTCAGATCACAAAGACACGGAGAGAAGAAAGTCTTTCGAGAGCGGAAAGCCAGATGGAATCCAAAAGAGAGGGCC
>JAMQPH010000435.1 GCA_023717605.1 Pyrinomonadaceae bacterium | reverse complement strand
CGGCTATTTCACAGGGAACATCGACTTGAGATGCCGTTACTGAAGGCCAGAACTTTAGGTACGTACTAGCTCGGATCGGGAATCGTATTGAAAATGTGAATCTTTCGCTCTCAGAATAGAATGGCGCGACTCATCCTATATGTGGATAGAGAAATCGTCCGGCCATGGTCAGCACGCTGTCAGGAAGAAACGTGCACACCCCTCTCGCCAGTCGAGCTTTGAAGTGTTCGAAGTATGGAGACCCGGCCACTTTAGGCATACGCCACGTGGTGAGTACCGAGTCCGTTGCCGACCAACGCCTCTTAAAAGCAATCAGACCTTCATTATCAAAATCCGAACGACCCAGGTCGAGTTCTTCCATCCCCGCTTCTTTCGCTTCCTTAATTGCACGCCAAAACAACATGGGCGTCGCGCCAAGGTTGTTGAACCTTGTATCCGAGCCGCCATATTTGTAGACCATTGTTTTCCCATGATCCAACGTCAAGATCCCTGCGATGGGCAGGCTGTCTTTGGACGCGATTCTGATACAGACATCCTTCCCCATGCACGCCACGAGATTCTGAAACCATTCGAACGGCTGCGGCGGAACGTGGTGACGCGATCGCGTCAACTGAAGCAATCCGTACAACTGCTGGAGCAGCAGCGGGCTACGGCCCGCTTCATAGGTGAGGGATTCGCGCTCCGCCCGACTGATCTTACGCTGGATGCAATCCTTATGAAATCCTTTTCGCAAGGCGTCGAGACTGGGACGAAGATCAAGCCGGTGGAGATGATACGTCGCAACGCGACTGAACTCCTTGTCGAATTCGAGGAGGGAGTTGGCTGACCGCAGTTCCACATACTTCCACCGCTGCTCCTTCCTCAACGACTCGACATGGGCACAAAGCTTTCTGAACTGATCGGCATCGTGGACGAGTGGCTCACAATGATCCGAGAAGGGCAGTGAGACAAACCGGCTGCCGGTCAGCCAGCTGCGCACCATACAGAACAGGACGGCATTGGTCAGAGTTTCCGTGGGAGCAGACGTCGTAAAGGCAATCGGTTCGTATCCGTAGGCTGCTTGCAATCCCTCAAGCCAGCCTCGGGTGTGAAACACTGAGGCGTTCGGGTGTCGAGCGATGAGCGGAGGCCATCGATCATCCTGCAGAGGATCAATCGCCCAGACACCATTTTTTGGAGACAACATCATTCCCTGCGCAGACATTTAACGGACTCAGTGATGGTTGGGAGCCTTCTGGTCATACCTTAGCAATCAACCATCGGCGGGTAGCAGTCGTGCTCTTTCTCTCACTTCAAACAATATGGTGCTCCACAAGAGCAGCACCGGGAAGGTCATGAAGTCCGCGCTTTGGACGCTATAACTGGTGGTCACCCTGCCAGACGGGTGGACATTTTCTCCACCCACCGCTCTTGTGCGGATTTTAGACGAGCCATAAGTTCCTTTGCCAGACGAGAAACATGCGGTTCGACGAGCACGTTCTGTTGGTGCCCCAGCACATCACAGATCTCAAACTTCGCCCCTAAGAGGTCTTGCCATCCCAGTGAACGATCCGCCATCAAGCCAAGTTGCTGCTTTTCCGTACGGAAAAGAACGACCTCGCCGTGATAGGGGCTCGGTTGGTACCGATCGTAGGCCTTGTCATGCTCGATCGACACGGCTTCAAGGATGTATGCCACCGATCCTGAACTATGGTCGTGAAGATCACGCCCGAAAAGATTGTCGATGGCGATTGCAGTC